>NZ_JAZAQF010000057.1:0-183668 GCF_043235035.1 Limnothrix redekei LRLZ20PSL1
GATTTCGGATCTTCTCAGGACGCTATCGCAATCGTCGTCGCCGTTTTGGCTTGAGGCTTCATCTGCTGGCCGGGTTGCTCAACTACCAGGCAACACATCCAATTTGATTCGTGCAAGAGGTCTATTGCTTAGGAATTTTCGCTTCGATACAAATCGTGCTACAGACTGCGCCATCCATTGCGCCACAGATCGGGAGATCACAGATCAGGAGACCACAGATCAGGAGACCACAGCGGTGAAAGGCAGCTTTCAAGATCAGGCGATCGCCCTGGCCCAACAAGCGAACCAAGCCCTGGCGGCAGCAGACTGGTCGATCGCCCTAGCAGGCTATCGGGCGGCCCTCCGGTTGGATCCAGCAATTCCCGGCGTTTATATCAACCTGGCGGCAGCCCTGAAGGGATTGGGCAAGATGGCCGCCGCTCGCCAGGCCTGTGCCCAAGCGCTGCGGCTGAATCCGCACAGCGCCATCGGAGTGCGTAATTGGTTAGCCTTGTTGGATTGGGCCGATCAAACCCAGGCGATTCAAGCCTGCCACCATCTTTTGGATCAAATTCCTGAGTCCGCAGCCCTCTACGTAGCCGCTGCCCATCGGTTAAACAATCGAGATCAGTTTCCCGAGTTGATGGATTGGGTGCGATCGCGCCCCCTGCCTGATACTTGGCGCAATTTACCCTCCTTCGATCGCGCGGCGATCGGCTATTGGCAAGGACTCAAACATTACTTTGATGGGGATTTGGCTACAGCAGAAACTTGGTTGCAACAGGCGATCGCCGATGAGGTGACCTACCAACCGCCCCACATTCAACTCAGCCTGATCCTGGCGGAGCAGCGCCGCCTGACGGGAGCACTAGCCGTTTTGGATGCCGCCTGTGCTCGCTGGCCGAACCATGGCACGTTGCGCCACAACCGGGCCCTCTGTTTGCTCACCCTGGGGCGCTGGGCGGAGGGGTTTTTGGAAAATGAGTGGCAGTGGCGATCGGGACAAATGACCAAACAGGACTTGCCCGGTCAGGAATGGGACGGAACCCCAATTCCCGATCGCACGATTCTGATTTGGGCTGACCAAGGTTTTGGGGACTCACTGCAATGGGCCCGCTACCTTCAGTGGGTTGCCGATCGCTGTCAAACGGTGATTCTGCTTTGCCCGAAAGCGCTGGTGCGGGTGATGCGATCGGCTCCAGGGGCGGGATATGTCACCGATGGTGTTTGCGAAACCCTCCACTTCAACACCCATTTACCCCTGTCCAGTCTGCCCCGCTTGACCCAAACCACGGTCGATCGCGTCCCGGCTCCGATTCCTTACCTGTTTCCCACTGCCACCGAGGCGATCGCGCCGCTCCCACTGCCAAAACCGGATCAACGCCGGGTCGGGATTGTTTGGGCCAGTGGGTTTCGATCGGGCGATCGCCTAGAAGCCGTCCACCGCCAAAAATCCAGCAGTCTCCCGGAGTTAGCGGCGGCCCTCAATTTGCCCGGTGTGCAGCTCTACAGCTTGCAGGTCGATCGCTCCGATGCGGATGTGGCCCACCTGGCTCAATTTGGAATCCTTGACCTGGCTCCGCAGATCAAGGACTTTGCCGACACGGCCGCCTATTTGGCCCAGCTCGACCTGCTGATCACGGTGGACACGGCCATCTGTCATTTGGCCGGAGCGATGGGCAAACCGGTTTGGACGTTGCTCTGTTTTGCGGCCGATTGGCGCTGGCTGCTCGATCGCCCCGATACACCCTGGTATCCCACCATGCGGCTCTTTCGGCAGACCGAGCCTGGTGACTGGTCGGAACCCTTACAGCAGGTGCGATCGGCCCTGCTGGCCGGGCAGTTCTAAAGCTTGGAGACTCTGAATTTTGGAGACTCCGAATCTGGGAAGCTCTCACTCTTGGCAACCATGCAATCCTCGCACAGCCATCTTTTGGCCCATGCTCCCGAGGCGATCGCCCAGCTTCAGGCTGGCTTGGCGGCCCAAGGGGCTGAGCAATGGTCAACCGCCCGTCATCATTACCAGCAAGGCATTCAGCAAGATCCCCATTGGGCGGGTCTGTACGTGAACCTTTGCGCCACCTATCGAGCCACCCAAGCCACTCAGCCAGCAGAACGGGCCCTCGACTTGGCTTTGCGCCTGGATCCACAACTGGGAATCGCCCATTACTACGCTGGACTGCTGGCGCTCGATCGGGGCGATCGGGAAACGGCCCTGCGATCGTTGCAAACGGCCCTCGCCCAGGATCCGGAACTCCCTGAAACCTATCTCACCTTTGGACAAGTTTGGATCGATCAAGCTGGCTTAAGCTCTTGGCTAACTTGGCTACGCCAAAACCCGCCTCCTACAGCTATTCAACGGCTGGCCCCTAAACAGCGGGCAATCATCGCTTTTTGGCAAGGCATGGCTTGGGATGACAACGATTCAGGGATTTCAGAACCAGCCAAAGCAGAGCAGTCCCTACGCTATGCCATTACCTGTGATCCCGGGCTGGGTAATGCGGCTGCCCGGTTAGGAAAACTCCTAGCGAACCAAAATCGATTTGAAGAAGCCCTCCACATCACAGAACAATCCTTGAAATACCAACCGGAAGATCCTTTCTTGCGACTCAACCATGCCCTTTGCTTACTCTCCCTAGGGCGATGGGATGAGGGTTGGCAGGCCTACGAATGGCGGCGGTATTCGGATCAAAATCCTTGGGTGCAAGCGGCGGGCCCTGAGTGGGATGGGCAGCCCTTAAAGGGCACGTTGCTGGTACTGACGGAACAGGGCTTGGGGGATACGCTGCAATTTAGCCGCTATCTGGCTTGGGCCCGGCAACGGTGCGATCGGGTGGTGCTTTGGTGTCCCCAGTCGCTGGTGCGGCTCATGGAAACGGTGGCTGGGGTTGATCAGGTCTTCGCGGGTGACGATTGCCACATTCCTTACCTTGCCCAGGTGTCGCTGTTGAGCTTGCCTCGGTTGGCGAGAACCACCGTTGAGCAAATTCCCGCCCCGATTCCTTACCTGCGGCCGATCGCTCCGCTGGTGAATCAGCGCCCGCTACCGCGCCAAACCTCCCAAGCCTTGGCGGTGGGGATCGTGTGGCAAAGCGGCCCGCACATGAAAGACGCGGCCCGCAAGTGTATGGCACTGGATCCTTTGGCGATCGCTCTGCAATGTCCCGGTGTACAGCTCTACAGCTTCCAGGTCGATCGCTCCGAGGCCGAAGCCGAGCGTCTGGTGACCCAGGGAATTGTTGACCTCGCTCCCCAAATCAAGGATTTTGCCGACACGGCGGCCTATCTGGCGCAAATCGATTTGCTCGTCACGGTTGATACGGCCATTTGCCACTTAGCCGGAGCCATGGGTAAACCGGTTTGGACGCTGCTGCCCTATGCGGCCGATTGGCGCTGGTTACGCGATCGCCCCGATACGCCCTGGTATCCCACCATGCGCCTGTTTCGGCAGTCGCGGCCCGGCAGTTGGGCGGAACCCCTCGATCGGGTGCGATCGGCGCTGGAGGGTTGGGCGCGATCGGGCGCTGAACCGTTTCGATCGAACCCAGCATCTCACCAATCGCGATAGACTGGCTCCGATTCTTCCGCAACCTTGCCCAGGTTTTCTGCCCGTGAGTCTTTCCGCCTTGCCCACCCTCTCTGAACCCCTGATGATTGGCTGGCTCTATCCCAAGCTAATGAGCACCTATGGCGATCGGGGGAATGTGACCTGTTTGCAGCGGCGCTGTGAATGGCGCGGCATCCCGGTGCGAATTCAAGCGCTCGATCGAGACACAGACCCCAGCCAGTTCACCCAGGTGGACTTGATCGTGGGCGGCGGCGCACAGGATCGCCAGCAGGAAATCGTGATGCGAGATCTGCAAGGGGCCAAGGCCGCAGCCCTGAAAGGGGCGATCGAGGTCGGCGTGCCCGGCGTGTTCACCTGTGGCGCACCGCAGTTGCTTGGCCATTATTACGAACCCGGTTTAGGTCAGCGCATCCAAGGGCTGGGCGTGTTGGATTTGGTGACTGTGCATCCGGGCCCCGACGCGCCCCGCTGCATCGGCAATCTGGTGCTGGAGGTGACCGCCGAACGGCTGGCACGGGAGTTGCGGCTGATGTTGGGGGATGTGCCTTACCTGATCGGTTTTGAAAACCACGGGGGCCGCACTAAGCTGGGATCAGTGGAGCCGCTGGCCCGGGTAGTACGCGGCTTGGGCAATAACGGCGAAGACCAAACCGAAGGCGCGTTTCACTGCAATGCGATCGCCACCTATTCCCACGGGCCCCTGTTGCCGAAAAATCCCTTTTTGGCTGATTGGATGATCCAAACGGCGATCGCCCGACGCACGGGGGAATCCTGCGCATTGAACCGCCTGGACGATTCTCTGGCCGATCGGGCGCGATCGGTCATGCTCCAGCGCCTCAACGTTGGGTAGGGGCAAATCGTCGCAAATTTTCCGCGTTAAACTGTCTCTTCCGCAAGGCTCCATTTCGGGGATTGAAAACCACAACTGCTAATCGGCAGGAGCAATCATCCACTTTTTCAATCAATCAGTTCAAAACTGCTGGGAAATGGGCTGAAACGACGAATGGCCGGCTCATTGGGCCGTCGTCAGCTTCCTGATTGGAGGATGGGGAGTGATGGCCAGCACTGTCTCCTCTGCAATCTTGCGTTACAAGTAAGAGAGGCAGGGGGCAATGACCTGGTGGATCACTGATAAATCACTGGTAAATCATTGGTCGGTGGCAAGGTTCATGGTTGACAGATTTTGTGACGAATCACGGTCACAATGATCTCAGGCAGGGGAAGATGTCAACTTCGCTAGTCTCTGATATCGCGATCGCCCACCTTCAACCTGGCGTGATTGCAATTGCCCCCTCAATTGAGCCTTAGCGCCGCCCTTCGGGTGGGTTTAGCTCTCTCAAAATTGCTCAATGGCAGTGGATTTGCCGCATTGCTTCACTCGTTAGGAGGTTTTCATGGCCCCTTCACTCGTGTCTTCGACTGCTTCCTTACCCGATCGCGCCGCCGTTTGGGAAAGCTTGGTGCAAGCGATCGCCTCTAGCTCCGGTTTTGAACGCTGGCTGGAACAACAACCCAGCACGCCCAATCAACCCACGGTCACGGATTTGCTGGTGCGTCGCTATCTGCGTGAGACCTTGGAAACCCTTGCTTACTAGGTCTAGCTCAGGTTTTTTCCAGTTTTTTTCCAGGATTAAACGTTTCCAGGATTAAACGTTTCCAGAATTAAACGATCGCTTCAAGCGTAGTTGATTCAAATAGGCTCAAATAAGCACCCAAGAGACCAACCCAGCGAGGGGATCTCTCGGGTGCTTTGGTTTGGGCAGCTCGTTAGGACGGTGCATCAGGACAATCGCCCGGCTGTGCCTAGCGCTGTTTCGATCGCGCGGCCACGGAATTGGAGGACGGCCGCACAATCGACCATTCATCCACCGCCGCCATCGGATCGATCGCCTCGGCATCCTCTTCCAACAGGGGTTCTTCTTCCAGCAACTCAAAGGGCGAATCGGCACTGTCAATGGCAACACCAATTAAGCGGATGGTGCTGGTTTCCTCGTCGGTCAACTCATCCAATCGCTGGGTAAAGGCGGTCTTGTCGGTGTGGCCAGGGCGAGCCACCAAAATCAACCCGTCCGTTTGGGACTCCAACAGCAAGGCATCGTTAGCATTGTTGAGAGTCGTTGCTTCCACAATCACGTAGTCAAAGCGACTGCGAGCATCCAGCAGGAGTTGCCGAATTTCGCTAGATTCCAAAATCGCCGCGCAATCATTCTGGGGGCCAGGACTGGGGGCAATGTAGAGATTTTCCACCTCGGGAACCATCCGCGCACAGTTGTTCAAACTGCTGTAGTAGTGGAACGGTTCACGAACCGCATCCGGATCCGGGGCCACGCGCAGAGCCTTGGCGGCGGAGGGGGCGCGCAAGTCCAGTTCAATCAACAGGGTGCGTTTACCCGATCGCGCCGCTGCGATCGCCAAGTTATAGGCCACCACCGATTTTCCTTCACCCACGTCCACGCTGCTCATCAACAGCACTTTCAGGCTGCTATCCAGGCGGCGCAAGTTACTGCGGAATTGTTCATAGGCCTCCCCTGGGGGCGAGGGTTCCACCAACACCGGCAACAGGCCCGGCGCACGGGCAGCCAATTCCGGCAAAATGCCCAGCAGTTTGATATCCCGCTCGGCCAAGGCGCTGCGAATTTCGCTGTCGGACTGGTAGCGGCGATCGAGCATTCCCAACACCAGCAACAACGCCCCGCTCAAGACCAAACCGCCCGCAAACCCGGCCGGCAGGGTCAACCGCATGGAGAGCTTTTGCGCAATTTCCTCGGAGCGAATGGCGGCCGGTTGGGCGATCGTGAGGCTGCTGACGGTTTCCGCTTCGGCCGCTTCCGAATCGACTAATTTGGCCTGCATTCGATCGTAGAGCGCTTTTTTCAAGGCCACCTGTTGAGCCAGGCGATCGCGCTCTAGCTGCTTGTTGGGCACGGCTGCATATTCCTGACGCAGCTCCCGTTCCGCCTTCAAAGACAGGGTGAGTTGGCGTTGCAGGGTTTCCTGCTGGGTTTTCAGGGAAACCAAACTGTTGGCTAACTGTTGCCGCGCCGGATCCAGGCTGCTGCTCGATCGAATCCGACTGGTGGCCGCCAGCGGTTTTGCCCCCGCCATGCTGCCGCCAACCACCTCTTGGGCCCGGCGATTCAACAGGGTCTCTAGGGACTGTTGCCGCTGCATCAACAATTGCATTTGGGGATGCTCCGGCCGCAGGCGTTGGCTTTGGAGCAGCCACTCCGCCTCCACCTGCTGAAGCTGCACTCGCAACTGGGCTAGCATCGGATCGGAACTGAGTGCCGAAGACACATAGGCATCGTCCACCGACAGGCCCAGCCGCTGTTCCAGGGAGCGCACCTGGGCGGTCACACCTTCCAGTTGCAGTTGCAGTTGGCGCTGCTGATTCCCGATCGTGGCGATCGACTCAATCAGGGCCCCATTTTGGGCCGCCAAAATTGCCGCCCCTTCCACCCGATCGTATCGTTCCAAATTGCGCTCCGCCGCCCGCAGTTCTCCAATCACCTGCGGCAGCCGGGCCCGAATCGCGTCAATAATTCCCTTCACCCGCGCAGCATTCAGTTGACGGCTTTTCTCCACCATCAACTTCATGAGGGTGTTTGTAATCTTTTCGCCCCGCTCCCCTTTCTCATCCGTGAAGCGCACTTCCAAGGTTGGCGGGCCGCTTTCCTTTTTCTTTTCTTTTTCATCACCAGCGTTGGGATCGCGCACCCGCAGGCTTTTGAGCAACAACTCCGGATCCATCCGAAATTCCTTGGCCACGGGCGCGATGATGTCCGGCGCGGTCAAAATGTCTGGTGATAGGGTTTGCCCTTGCTCCACAATCGCCGCTCCCGTTTCCGAAAACGACACCCCCGCCCGTTGGTATGACAAAACTCCCAAGATGCTATAGCGCGGGGGCGGCACGGGCAACAACGACAGTCCCGCACCAACGCCGGCCCCCAAAATTGGGCCCACGGGCAGGATCCACAAATAGCGCTTGAGGGCTAGGGAAAACCGCTTAACCAGGGGCGAGGCCATGATTCAGGAATGAGCAAAGGGTGATCCAACGATAGCAAACCTATTCAAGGACGACGAAAACAGATCAGGGACGGCGAAAACAGATCAAGAACTGGTTTGGGCTGATGGCAGCCGATCGCTGGGCCTTGATTCATTGGCCGATCGCTCGTTCCACAGTCGATCGACCGCACCCGATCGACTGGATCGACTAGTGTTGTTAGGCAGTAGCCAATCAATTTGATAATCAGCCCAAAAGTCCAAAGCTAGCCGGAACTTCCCGCCGCTCCGTACAATACTTGTTTAGATTTCAGTTGCTTAGGTTTCGAGACCCGCAAGAACCCCCACATTGCCGATCGCCCGTTGTGGGTCACGTCCCGGCGGTGGTGGTTGAACCTAGGCAACCCGATCGCCCCGCTATTTTCTGCACCATACTTGCTGAACCATCATGGCTGACAATCCGGAAGTGAAAGCGGAAGTACAAGCGAAGGCCCCCGCTGCGGCCCCAAAAGCTGCCCCAGCCAAAGAAAAAGCCCCCAAACCGGAAGACAAGCCCTTTGGCGAATTTATTGAAACCGAATATTTGCCGGCCCTGCAAAAGGCCCTGGGCAATCGCGGCGTGGCCGGCTTGGCGTTGCAGTTTGTGAATGCCACCGTTCCCATCAAAGGGCTGGAAGACAACCAGTGCTCCCAGGTGATTGGTAGTTGGGGCGATCGGGAATTTCGGGTTTATTTCCCCAAAGACGACATCAACGCCACCAAGGGATTTTCCTATACGGAAAAAGGCGGCCCCCACAGCACCCTCGAACCCTTCTTGATCGATGAGCGGAAGGCAAGCTTAGACCTGTTGGTGAATGCCGTAGCCCTCCGGTTGCGGGCCCAAAAGTGGATCGAACGCAACTAGGCTAACTTCGGCGTTTTGCATGGCTCCAACATCCCAATCGCCTAACCTTGGTTCGGGAATGGGATCCAATCCAGTCCTTTGCGATCAGGGATTTCAAGTCATCTCTGATCCATTGGGCTTGGGATGCTGCTGTGCGCTGGTTCGGTTCTTGGATCGAGCCAAGGAACAGCCCAACCAAAACTCAGGTGCTCGGCTTGCTGAGGCTCGGCCTGTCTCGTCAGAAACTCAGTCTGACTGATCCAGCCGGTTTCAGCGGGATCGCGAGAACCCCGAAACTCAAAACTGCAAAAGTTCTTAGAATCAGAGCTTTTTAGCGTATTGTTTTCTTGAAACGGGCGAGGAGGGATTCGAACCCCCGACACCGTGATCCGTAGTCACGTGCTCTATCCACTGAGCTACACGCCCTAGCTCGACGGCGGTTAACCGTTTAGCGCCGAACAATCATAGCACAGGTTATCCGGAGCATGACAAGTCTCGACCAAAATTTTTTGGAGCGAGGGCCAAACTCAGCCACTGCCGTTGATTTGGCCGCTGGGGGGGGCGATCGAGCCGTGGCCGCCCCCTCGCTCACCCACCTAGACGGCAGCGGTGAAGCCAGAATGGTGGACATTTCCGCCAAAACGGCCACCACGCGGGAAGCCCTGGCCGAAGCGCGTGTCCGAATGCTGCCCGCCACCCTCGCGGCGATCGAGTCTGGCAATGCCCCCAAAGGAGACGTGCTGGGGACGGCCCGCATTGCCGGAATCATGGCCGCAAAACAAACGGCTAACCTCATTCCCCTTTGTCATCCCTTGCCCCTGAGCAAGGTGCAGGTTACCCTCACACCCGATCGCGCCCTTCCGGGCTACATCATCCAAGCCAGCGTGAAAACCAAAGCCGAAACAGGCGTAGAGATGGAAGCGCTCACGGCCGCATCGGTAGCCGCCTTGACCCTTTACGACATGGCAAAGGCGCTAGAAAAGTCAATGCAAATTGAGGCCGTGCGGCTGATTACCAAAACCGGCGGCAAATCTGGCGACTACCAGGCCCCCGATCGCCCTTGAGACAACAGCAGCCATTTGCTATGGTCTGTGCAACCCTGTGCAAATTTCTATTGCTAATGGTTGACAAAAATTCATCGATCGCGATGAATACCTTTTTTGATCAAGCGTTTTTGACCAGTTCCCTTGAAACTTCCTCCTGAAAATTAACCCCGAGAATTAACCCCGAGAATTAACCCCAAGAATTAGCCCTGAAAACTAACCCTGAGAATTAACCCTGAAAAAAGTTGAGAATTTCCCTCGAAACCCAACCATTGAAAGCCCCCTGCTAATAGCCCCTTGTTGAACGCTCTTGGTAACCCTAACCCAGTTACTGTGCAGGTCTCAGCCATTCTGCAGACACTCCTGAAGGTGAATGGTGGCCGCTGGCACTGGGCGCGCGATCGCCCAAGTTTCGGCCCCCAAACGGCTCTCAGCGGCCCCAGGCTAAATGGCCATTTGCCGTTTTCGTCTGCGCCCTTTTGTCCGTAACCGCTGTTTTTTCGACTGTTCTTTTCGACTGTTGTTTTAAAAGATCGCCCTATGATTCCTACCATTGCCCAAGATCAAGTCGATCGGATTGTTCACAACCATCATCACAATCCCTTTGAAGTCCTTGGCCCCCACCTGGTGCTTCAGCAAGATGGTGAAACAACCTGGGCAATTCGGGCCTATTTGCCCAGCGCCAGCGCCGCTTGGGCGATCTTTCCCGAAGAACGTCTTGAAGTGCCGATGGTCTCTGTGCATCATCCGCACTTTTTTGAGTGCATTATCACCCGCCACGAAATCGCCAACTACCAACTGCGGATCCAAGAAGGGGAGCATGAGCGGGTGCTCTATGACCCCTACGCTTTTCGATCGCCCCTGGTCACCGATTTTGACATTCACCTCTTTTGCGAAGGCAATCACCACCGCATTTACGAAAAACTGGGGGCCCACCTCACGGAAATTGAGGGAGTCAGCGGCGTTTACTTCGCCGTTTGGGCCCCCAACGCGCGTAATGTTTCCGTCTTGGGCGATTTCAACTACTGGGATGGCCGCAAGCACCAAATGCGGAAAATGGACGGCGGCGTTTGGGATTTGTTCATCCCCGGTGTCAAAGCAGGAGATCCCTACAAATTCGAGATCAAAAACTGGGAAGGGCACATTTACGAAAAGAGCGATCCCTACGGATTCCAGCAGGAAGTGCGCCCCAAAACCGCCTCGATCGTGGCCAACCTGGATCACTACCAGTGGAGCGACAACGATTGGATGGACAAGCGCCGCCACACCGCGCCCCTAGAGCAGCCGGTTTCGGTTTATGAAGTCCATCTCGGCTCCTGGTTGCATGAAAACTTTGCATTTCCCGGAACCCACTACGACGGTACGCCAGCCGAATCGGTTTCCGTGGCAGAACTGAAGCCCGGCACTCGATTTTTGACCTATAAAGAACTGGCCGATCGCCTGATTCCCTACGTCAAAGAGATGGGCTTCACCCATGTGGAATTGTTGCCCGTAGCAGAGCACCCCTTTGATGGATCTTGGGGTTACCAAGTCATTGGTTATTATGCCGTCACCTCGCGTTATGGCACACCTCAAGACTTCATGTATTTTGTCGATCAATGCCACCAAAACGGCATTGGTGTGATTGTGGATTGGGTGCCCGGCCACTTCCCGAAAGATGGCCATGGGTTGGCAGGATTTGACGGCACTTGCCTTTATGAACATGCCGATCCCCGCAAGGGTGAACACAAGGAATGGGGCACTTTAATCTTTAACTATGGCCGCAATGAAGTGCGGAATTTCCTAGTTGCCAATGCCCTTTTCTGGTTCGACAAATATCACATTGACGGCATCCGCGTGGATGCGGTGGCCTCAATGCTGTATCTGGATTATTGCCGCAAGGATGGGGAATGGTTGCCCAACCAATACGGTGGTCGAGAAAACATTGAAGCGGCTGATTTTCTGCGGCAAACCAACCATCTGTTGTTCAGTTACTATCCCGGCGTACTCTCGATCGCGGAAGAGTCCACTGCTTGGCCGATGGTTTCTTGGCCAACCTATGTGGGAGGCTTGGGCTTCAATTTAAAGTGGAACATGGGCTGGATGCACGACATCCTCGACTATTTCTCGATGGATCCCTGGTTCCGCCAATTCCACCAAAACAATGTCACCTTCAGCATTTGGTACGCCTTTAGCGAGAATTTCATGCTGGCTCTGTCCCACGATGAAATTGTCCATGGCAAGAGCAATATGCTCGGAAAAGTGCCCGGTGATGAGTGGCAAAAATTCGCCAACTTGCGCTGTCTTTATGCCTACATGTTCACGCACCCGGGCAAGAAAACGCTCTTTATGAGCATGGAGTTTGGCCAATGGAGTGAGTGGAATGTTTGGGGTGATTTGGAGTGGCATTTGCTGCAATACGAACCTCATCAGAAGCTGAAGCAGTTTGTGACTGATTTGAATCAGCTTTATCGCAACGAGCCTTGCCTCTATACCCAAGATTGCCGTCAGGAAGGGTTTGAGTGGATTGATTGCAGCGACAACAACCACAGTGTGGTTTCATTTGTGCGCTGGGATAAGGATTACAAGGATTTTGTAGTGGTGGTTTGTAATTTCACGCCGCAACCCCATTCCCATTACCGCGTGGGGGTTCCCAAGTTGGGCTTCTATCGCGAAGTGCTCAATAGCGATTCGCGCAAATATGGCGGCAGCAACATGGGCAATTTAGGGGGCAAATGGGCGGAGGAATGGTGGTTCCACGATCGCCCCTACTCGATCGACCTCTGCTTACCTCCATTGGGCGTGTTGGTGCTCAAGTTGGATCATGCGGCCACGGCCGCAGCCAGCGCCGAGGGTGACTTTTAGGGAGTCTCCCAAGTCACGGTCTAGGGGGTTTTGTAGGGGCTTTTGAGGCAACTTTCGGGCGGTTTTGGGCTTCCCGGCCGCTGTGAACCCGGGGGCGATCGCAATCGAGCGATCGTCCCCTTGCACTCCGGTCTGAGCGTGATATTCTAGAGAGCTGCTGTCTGTACTTAGCAACACCCAAGCAAATTCGTCATGCCCCTGCAACAAGAGCGCAAACAAACCGTCATCAATGACTTCCAAACCCACGGCACCGATACCGGCTCGGCGGATGTGCAAGTGGCGTTGTTGACGGCGCGCGTCGAGCAACTCAGCGAACACCTGAAAAAGAACAAGAAAGATCACGCCTCTCGTCGTGGTCTGCTGCAAATCATTGGTCGCCGTAAGCGCCTGCTGGCTTACATCCTGAAGCAGGATCGTGAGCGTTACCAAGCGCTGATCAAGAAACTCGGCATTCGCGGTTAGGGAGCGCTATCCATCGTGTCAGGCGAGCCTCCCTCTCCATCGCCGCGCGATCGCTTGCCCTTTGAACCGGGAAAACGCCGCAAGGCCAAGGCTGAATCTGAGCCAACCCCTGCGACGACACCGGCTCCGCGCAAGCTGAACCCGCTGCCTCCCTCCACCAAAGCCAAGCCAGCCAAAACCACCCAGCCGGACTCCGCTCCCAAACGGGTCTACACGCGATCGGAAATGGCAATTCCCGATTCGGTGAGTAAGCGCATGGCCAAACGGATGGTGGTGTTTTGTGGTGTCCCGACGGTCTTGAGCTTTGCCAGCTTCATCGGGGCCTACTTTGTCAACACGCAAACAGAAGTCCATTTACCCAATGTGCTGGTTTTTTCGTCCAGTTTGGGATTCCTGGTGCTGGGGGTGTTGGGACTGAGCTATGGGGTGTTGTCTTCGTCATGGGATGAAACAGCGCCAGGCAGCTTGTGGGGAATCGGGGAGTTTCGGGTGAACTTTGGCCGCATGGTTGAAGGTTGGCGAGCAGCCCAGTCAGCCCGAAACAAAGAAAAATCTTAATTACACTAGAGAGGACGAACGGGGCTGCCAGGATACCTGGCGGCTCCGCGCGCTTTAGGGATGTGGGATCCAATCCGTGACGGGTTAGCGGGGGCAAGGGTGTCAGGAACGCAGGTGGTGTTATCAGTTCGACGGCGGGGCTTGGGCAAGCGCGTGGGGGGCCTGGCGGCGTTTCGATCGCGGCTTTGGTCTGCCAGCTAGCCTGGCTACACTCCTAAAACGCTCAAAATCCCATCAACAGAGGCTTCAATCATGATCATTGTGATGCGTGCGGGCGCACCCGCTGAAGAGATCGATCGCGTTGCGGACGAGTTCAAGAGCTGGGGCTTGGATCCTGAAAAAATCGTCGGGAAACATAAAGTGGTGCTGGGTCTGGTGGGCGACACGGCCAGCATGGATCCCGAACGGATGGAAGAAATTAGCCCCTGGATTGAACAGGTGCTGCGGGTGGAACAGCCGTTCAAGCGGGCCAGCCGGGAATATCGCCACGGGGAAGCCAGCGAGGTTACGATTCCTACTCCCAACGGCCCGGTAACCATTGGCGAAAATCACCCGATCGCGGTGGTGGCGGGCCCTTGCTCCGTGGAAAACGAGGAAATGATTGTGGAAACGGCCCTGCGAGTCAAGGCAGCCGGGGCCCAATTCCTGCGGGGTGGGGCCTTCAAGCCTCGGACTTCGCCCTATGCGTTCCAGGGCCATGGTGAAAGTGCCTTGGAACTGTTGGCGGCGGCTCGGGATGCGTCCGGATTGGGGATCATCACGGAGGTGATGGACACGGCCGACATCGAAAAGATCTACGAAGTGGCGGATGTGCTGCAAGTGGGGGCCCGCAATATGCAGAATTTCTCGCTGCTGAAGCAGATTGGGGCCCAAGATAAGCCGGTGCTGCTGAAGCGGGGGATGTCTGCCACGATCGAGGAATGGTTGATGGCGGCAGAATACATCATGGCGGCGGGCAACCCGAATGTGATCCTCTGCGAGCGCGGCATTCGCACGTTCGATCGCCAATACACCCGCAACCATTTGGATCTGGCTGCTGTGCCGGTGCTGCGTCGCCTCACCCACTTGCCGATTATGGTGGATCCTAGCCACGGCACGGGCTGGGCCCACTTCGTACCCACGATGGCCAAGGGATCGATGGCCGTGGGCTGTGATTCGCTGATGATTGAAGTTCACCCGAATCCGAAGAAGGCCCTGTCGGATGGGCCCCAATCCCTGACTCCGGATCAGTTCGATGCGTTGATGGCGGAGTTGGCGGAATTTGGTCGGGCCCTGAAGCGGTGGCCCACTCCGGCGGCTGTGCCTGCGTTGGTGTAGTTAACCGTTGCCATGTGATGAGTCGGTTCAACCGAGTCCAGCCCGATCGGGTTCAATTCCGTTGAATCGGGTGTGATGAACCCTTTGCTTGAAATCTAGTTGTGAAGTGATGGGGCGATCTGTTCGATCGCCCCATTCCTCTTAGGGATGGAATCTTGGGGATCCGCAAGCGGCTGGAACCGAGATCCCGCCGTGAATTTCGGAGGCGATCGCAACAATCCAGCCCAGACCACCCCATGTAAGTTGTTCAGACTATTCCAGGGCGATCGCCCGTTGATAGGCTTGCACTTGCAGATCGATCCCCGTGATGGCAGTTCCCACAACCACGGCAAAGGCTCCCCGATCGATCGCAGCCCGGGCCATGGCCGGCGAGGCAATGCCCCCTTCACAAATGCAAGGCACTGTCAAGCGCGTGACCATTTGCGTTAACAGATCCCATCCCGGCGGGGTCTGGTCTTGGGTCGCTTCCGTGTAGCCATACAGCGTTGTGCCCACCAAGTCAGCTCCCGCTTGGGCGGCGGCTTCGGCCGCTTCCCAGGTGTCAACGTCGGCCATTACTGGTTTCCCCAATTCCTGATGGATGCGATCGATCAGTTGGGCGGCGGTGTCCCCTTCAGGACGCGATCGCAGGGTGGCATCAATGGCGATGATGTCGGCTCCGGCGGCGGCGATCGCGGCGGCATCGGCAAAGCGTGGCGTGATGTAAACCGAGGAGCCGGGTAGCACCTGCTTCCAAAGGCCAATAATTGGTACATCGGCCCCCAAGCGCGATCGGGTTGCCATCACATGCTCGGGACTGTCTAAACGGATACCCACCGCCCCCCGCAACACAGCCGCTTGGGCCATGGTGGCAATGATCTGAGGATCCCGCAGGGGGGAATCGATCGGGGCCTGGCAAGACACGACCAAACCACCACGCAATTGTGTTATCACCGGCTCAACCCCTAACATGAACGTTATCGATAGATGAAACAGTAGATGAACCGGCCGGCTGAACTGGCCGGCTGTCTCGAACCGAAATCTTCGGTTGCTGGGCGCACCGGCCCCGGGGCAACCTACCCCCATCTAGGGGTGGTGGCTGTGAAATTCCGTTGCACGAACAAGCGCCCCTCCGAGATCCCACGTAAAATGCCCACGTAGAATGGAGCTAATTTTCTGTTTGGCTCGCCTTCAAGGGCCACAGAATACCTTAGCCAGCCTACGGGGGTTAGCCACGCTCCCCACTGCTCCAAGCTGCCCTCAACGCGCTTTTGGGATGGAAACAATCCTGTGAATTCCCCCGATGCCACCACTGCTCTCCAGCCTGCTGCCCTGGAATCCTACACCTTGGCCTTAGGGCTTTGTCGATCGGGGCAATGGACAGAGGCGATCGAGCTGTTTGGCCAGGCGATTAGCCTCGCTCCCAATTGCAGTGCCCTGTGGAATGACTGCGGCAATGCTCTGGCTCGCACCGGCTGCCTCCAGGATGCCATCACCTATTACGATCGGGCGCTGGTGCTGGAGCCGCAAAATCCCCACTATTGGTATAACCGGGGCACGGCCCTTGATGGTGCTGGGCAATTGGAGGGAGCCTTAGCCAGTTATCAGAAGGCGCTGAACTTTGCACCACTGGATCATCGTCTTTGGAATAATTTGGGCGTAACCCACTTCCGGCTGGGCCATTGGGAAGCGGCCGCCCATAACTATAGTCGGTCGATCGAGCTGGATCCCACCTGTCCCCGAGCCTGGCACAATCGCGGCGTGGTTTTACGCAAACTCAATCGGGACAGCGAGGCGCTCACCTGCTATGAGCGATCCCTGGAGTTGGAACCAGCCAGCGCCGCCACCTGGTATCAGCGTGGGATCGTCCTAGACAATCTCAAGCGCCACGATGAAGCCATTGCCAGCTATGACAAAGCCCTCAGTTTGCGGGATGGTGACCACAACATTTGGCATAATCGCGCGATTTCCCTGCGTTGGGTCGGTGATTTGGAAGGGGCCCTCGAAAGCTACCAAAAAGCCCTTACCTTTGACGCGGCCGATGCGGATACTTGGTACTATCGCGGCCGCCTGATGCGACAGTTGGGGCGCATTCGGGAGGCGATCGCCAGCTATGACCTCTCCCTGACCCTGAACCCTGAACAACCTAATGCTTGGTACGATCGGGGCAATGCCCTCTTCGCGATCGGGCAATTACAAGCGGCCATCAAAAGCTACGACGAAACCATCAAGCGCGATCCCACCAAGCCCACCCCTTGGTATAACCGCGGCCTGGCACAGCTCCGGCTGCGGCAACCGGAAGCGGCCCTGATGAGCTACTTGAAGGCAGCCGAACGCGGCCTATCGTTACCGGAGTTGCAATTTTGCCAAGCCTGTTGCTACCTGCTACAAACCCAGCGATCGGATTGCAGTGACTGGGAACGACAAACAGCTCTCGATCGCGCCGCCAGTTGTTTGCAAGCGGCAATTACGGCCAACCCCGATCGCTACGGCTCCTTCGCCACCGCCCACCAACTATTTGAACCGGTCAAGCCCGATGCCAATGGCCGAATTAAGCCCCTGAAAGGATCATCCGTCCCCTGACGATCCGTATTGCCTAATGGCCGATGGTCAGGGGCCTGTTCTTCAGGAACCGATCGCTCAGGGATAGATTCCTAGGGATCCAGGTGATCAATCCGATCGCCCGCTGCCAGTTGCACCACGATCGGCTGGCCACCTTCCGTATGGTGTCGATCGGCCCATTCCCGCAGCACCCGATCTAAATCCGCCATCGCTTCCCCCAGGCGATCGGGCGCAATATCCAACTCCTCGATCGCCCGCATGGCCTGTTGTTTCTCCGGATTCGCCGCCCATTCCCGCAGCAATCGGAAATAGGTCGCCGTGTCCTCCACCGCCGTGTAGCTTCGGGCCTCGGAATCCTTCGGAGTCCAGTAGGAAGCTCGCACCAAGGCATAGAACGGCATTCCCCAAGGCGAATCCAGCCGCGACACCGTTCCCGAATGCAACAATCGCCGCTTGATATGTTCCGTCAGGGCTTCGCTCAGGGGCATTTGCTGCTCGATCGGGAATGGCTCCTGCGATCGGCGATGCAAAAACTCAATTAGCTCCATGAACTGGAACGAGTTCAGAACCTGAGCATCAGGCAACTGATCCGGCAGTTTCCGTTCCAAATAATGCTTTTCTTCGCCGGTTAGGCTCGTCCCTGGAATCCGTGGCTGACCCGGCTTCCAGGGAAACCGCTCCATCCAAACCGCCGGTAACTGAATCAGGTAGCGCGGCTCCTGGGATCCCAACATCCGCAGCAGCTTGCCTTCCGTCAAGGCCTCGCGCACCTCCTCCACAATCGCCTTCACCCGCTTTGGCTCAATGTGGTGCAAGTAGCCCGTATGGCGTAGGTTTTGCCCCTGCTCCAAATAGGTCAGGTAAATGGCGCATTTTGCCGCCGTAGCCGCCGCATCCAAAAATGCCCCGTGGCGGTGGCCACCGGTTCGCATGGCACTAAAGGCCAAAAACAACAGGATGCGATCCATCGCTCCGGCGCTAATGCGCTCAATGAGATCGCGATCGCTCAGTTGCGACTCTTCCAGCACGCGGTGAGATCCTGAACCCAAAACAGCTAACCCTCAATATCAGACCAGCTTCAATAGAACTTTCACGGGAGCGCTTTCATGGGCAAGCGCGGAACAATAACCGAATGACCGATCGCGATCGCGCCAAAAACGCCACCCGATCGACTGACCTTAAAGCAACCTGCGTAGACCCACCGGCCCAAAAAACCGGGACAGTCAACCGCCAGCGCCGCCTTAACGCCCCCATTTCCCCTTCAGCAAGGAAGTTTCTAATAATCGCCCCATTGTGCCATTGGTACTCTGAGACGGCCAAGGGCGATCGTCAGAGATTGGGGGGGAAATACCCGGATGGGTGATTCCCCTTGGGCTTCCAACTTAGCACCCCATCAGACGTTGACGAACCCCTTCCGCAATTCGTTGACCCAGATATTCCGGAATCAAGCTCTCATTGGGGCCCAGTAGATACAAAATCAGCCTTGTTCGTCCCCGCCACACCAGCAAATTGGCATTCACCACCAGCAAATCCTCTTGCCAGATGGCATACATCACCTTGTAGAACAACCCCGGCTGGTTATCCGCCTCAATCAACAGAGCAGGCAAATGGAATACCGGATCCACATAGAACTCCGTTTCCACCTGCTCCAACCCCGCATCCAGGTTGAACTCCACCGCTAGCATCTCTTCCACCTCAAAGTGGCCAGCCAGAGCTTCGCGAATGGCGCGGCAAACATTTTCCGAAGTCTTCTCCGTCAGGGCCTTGCTGCCCCGAGACACCACCAACTTGATGAACACCAGCATTGGTGGGTGAATTTGCCCGTAAAGGCTCAGGCTGTGGATCGTCAGGCCATAGGCCGCTAGCACCCCAAAAATGTCACTGAGCAGAAAGGATTGGTTGCGATAGGCAAAATGCAGTGCGCTTTTGCCCCCTTCCGGCTTCAGTTCAATGACCGCTTGACGAGTTTTGTAGAGTTGATAGGCCAAGCGCAGATTTTGCAGTTGAATTTCACTGCTGACAAACTGCTCGTAAAATTGCGGAAAGGCCCGGTTGAAGCGCTTGAGCAAGTCGAGCGTTGAGGGCTTGAGACCCGAACTCATACCGGATGAAACCGCACCTGCCACCGTGTTTTACCGCTGATAGCGCTTTGAATCCATCTTGACATTCCGTCACTGTTTCACTAACAATTGCCGCAATTTGCTAACAAATGCCGCAATCGGGAAACATCCTGTGTGGTGGCGGTGAAGTTGGCTTCATCCGCTCTACAGGCTGACACAACCCAACCGGTCGCTTTTCGCGCACTAACCACAGTGGGCGATCGCAACTAGGAGCACCCTTCAGAGCCAGCCAGCAGAGCAGGCAAACTTCAGAGCAAGCAAGGGTGACGGCGCAGTCGCCGGTTCCGCAACGCGACTTTAACAGGGCTTTGTAGATGGCCTGATTATCTCAATCGATGGCAGGCCAAGGGACTTGGCTTATAGTCCCCATTAAAACCTATATTGGCATAGAAATTGGCGGCTCGGTGGGCAACCCCGCCCCTTGAACCAGAGAAGCACCAAACCGGCAGATGGCTGGGCTGGCCGGGCAGTGGCGAAACCGCTGAATCGATCGCTGAGGTTCATCAATGGCTCCTGAATTCTGGTTTGAATCCGGGGTTGCGGTGGCTTCTTTTCAGCCTTGGGTTGCCAGTTGCCGGGAATGATCCAAGTTTCGCGCAACCCATGGCACAATAGAGCGCAATCGCAGCGTTTTCTAAACCAACCTCAACCAACCATGGCGTGGTAATCACCGCACGGTGCAGAGCGATCGCGCCCCTTGCCGGTTGAGTGATTAGCCCCATGGCTGCATCGTCGTTGTGACGAATTAGTCTCGGGTAATGGCGGTCGCTGGCAAGTGTTAAGACAGATCGTGTAGGCTCACATGGGGTTTTGGAAGAGCTTATTTGGAACACAGGGCGATCGCCCGGCCGCAACGGTCGAGGCGGTTCCCGGCTATCAACCCCTGGAGCGAGATCCGCAAACGGGTGAGATTCGGATTTTTTTTAGTACCGATCGCGATATTGATCTGTACGATCTTGAAGAGCTTTGCGATGCGGTGGGCTGGGCCCGTCGGCCCCTGCGCAAGGTGAAAAAGGCGATTCAACACAGCTTCTTGGTGCTGTCCATGTGGGAACAGCGGGGAGCAAAGCGGCGACTGATTGGCTTTTCGCGGGCCACGTCGGATCACGCTTTCAATGCCACCGTGTGGGATGTGGTGGTGCATCCAGATTTCCAGGGCCGAGGTTTTGGCAAGGCGTTGATGCGCCAAACGATCGAGCAGTTACGCCGCGAAGACATCAGCAACATTACGCTCTTTGCCGATCCCCACGTGGTGGATTTCTACAAAGGTCTGGGGTTCATGCCCGATCCGGAAGGGATTAAGGGCATGTTTTGGTATCCAGATTAAGGCTGAGCGGGTGGCGGTTGGAGTCCCTGCGTCTGTTCTCCCTCAGCATTCAAAGCGTTGTGATATGATGGCCGTGTCTGTGGCTGTGGGCGGGCTTGTTCTCGTTCAGTCCACCAGTGCCAGCCATTAACGTTGGCCACCGACACCGGGATGTAGCGCAGCTTGGTAGCGCGCCTGCTTTGGGAGCAGGATGCCGCAGGTTCAAATCCTGTCATCCCGATTCAGCAATTTCAAAAACGCCCGAACCCAAGTCAGAACTTGGGCCGCCGTTGGCGATCGCAATCTGCGGGTTCGATCAAAATTGATCGAAATCAAAATCGATCGAACCGGATCTGCCACGACCTCCAAGCCAATCATCGGGGCAAGGGGTTTAGGCCCTGTCGTCATTTCCATCGCCGTAGGGGTTGGGTCTCCCAACCCTAACCCGGGCGATCGCCACAACCCTGTCCACCCCTGGGAATACCCAAGGATCACGGGAACCGGGCGGGGAAACTCCGCCCCTACGACTGATTGGTTTAAAGAACGAGGTCATCAGGGTTTCAGGAAATTTGACGACACGCCCTAAACCCCTTGTCTTCGGTCTGTTTAGGATTGCTTGATCAATTCCCTAAACCATTGACCCATGATGATTAACGATCGACTGATTGATTTTGGTTATCGACTCTGGTGATCAGTTCTGATTATTGATCAATCGTTTTGATGGACTCGATTGCCTGCCAAATCATCACACCCGTGAAGGACAGCACAAACAGCAACTGAAACAGATAGAGGCCGGGATAGGTTTCCAAAGAAATCATGATTAGAGGTGGGGATCTTGTGTTGGGGGTTCGATCGGCTCGTTGATTTCAACAATACTCGATCAATTGAGACCCTGGGGAGCCACGCAGGTCAGGCCGCGCAATAGTAAACTAACCGGATAGGCCAGGGGGCCGAAATGGTTAGATCCACGGCGATCGCTCCTTCAGGTGCTGTGGTTGGCCGCTGGTCTGCCTCTGGTCTCGATCGCGAGTTTTGCAACGTTGGCAACCATGATCATCGGCTCTAGATTGATGTTCGTATTCGTCAGCTCGGTAGATTCGGTGTCGGTAGGTTGGTGATCGATCGGGCTGTGTCCCGATCACCCTGGATCGGTCACGCTGGATCGATCGCCCATCGGAGCATCAGAGGATCATCGGAAGAGCATCTAATGGAGATCGCCGGTTCTGTGGTTGCCAATGGTTGCCAACGTTTGCCAATTCCCCATAACCACCCAACCCGCACTGCTACAAACCGATGGTTGCTACGCCCGCTGCTCGCCCCCAAACCAATCACGCTGATCAGACGGATCCCCAAACCTCCAGCCTGCAATATCTCCGCCCCCAATCCGAAGCCGGCCCTGAGCCATCGCCCAACCAACTGTTGATGCCCCTTACGGCCCGCGTGAACGATCGCGACCATTTGGAAGTGGGCGGTTGCGATGTGGTGGAGCTGCTGGAACAGTTTGGCTCGCCTCTATACATCCTGGATGAGGAAGGGCTGCGGGCCGCCTGTCGCCAATACCGAGACTCATTCACGCAGTTTTATGCGGGAGAATCCCAGGTGCTCTATGCTTCCAAGGCCTGGAGCTGTTTGGCGATCTGCGCGATCGCCCAGTCGGAAGGCTTGGGTGTGGATGTGGTGTCGGCGGGCGAAATCCTTACGGCCCTGCGAGCGGGCACGCCGGCCGCCAAGATTTATTTGCATGGCAACAACAAATCCCGGGCTGAGCTGGAATTGGCCGTGCGATCGGGCTGCAACATCATTACCGACAACTGGCTTGACCTGCACACCTTGGCCAGCTTCTCCGCCTCGGAGCCAATTCGGGTGATGGTGCGGATCACGCCCGGCATTGAATGCCACACCCACGAATACATCCGCACGGGCCACATTGACAGCAAGTTTGGCTTTGATCCAACCCAAGTAGATGAAGTGCTGGAGTTTTTGGCCCAACAACCCCATTTGCACTGCATTGGACTACATGCCCACATCGGCTCTCAAATCTTTGAGCTGCAACCCCACCGCGATTTGACCGATACTCTGGTGCAGTGGTTCGTTAAGGCCCAGCAGTTGGGACTGCCGGTGGCGGAGTTGAATGTGGGCGGTGGTTTGGGCATTCGCTATACGGAATCCGATGACCCGCCGAGCATTGAGCAGTGGGTGCAAACGATCGCCCAAGGGATCACGACAGCCTGCGATCGGGCGGGGTTGCCCCTGCCCAAGTTGCTGTGCGAACCGGGTCGATCGCTGGTGGGGTCTTCTTGCCTCACGGCCTATCGGGTTGGCAGCCAAAAAACGGTTCCCAGCATCCGCACCTACGTTTCTGTGGATGGCGGCATGTCCGATAATCCCCGACCGATCACGTACCAATCCTTGTATCGATCGGTGGTGGCGAACCGGATGAGCGCCCCTTGCACGGAAACGGTTACCGTAGCCGGTAAGCATTGTGAATCAGGCGATGTGCTGATTCGGGATGCTCAACTGCCGGCCCTGGAAACGGGGGATGTGTTGGTGGTGTTGGCCACGGGGGCCTATAACGCCAGCATGGCCTCGAACTATAACCGCGTGCCCCGACCGGCGGCGGTTTTGGTGCGCAATGGTCAGGCAGATTTGATTCTGGAACGGGAAACGGATGAAGACTTGCTGCGGTTTGATCGCCTGCCCGATCGTCTGCAAGGGCTGAGCTAGACCTCCCGCCCCCCGTTTTGCCCCCAGGGTTCATCAACGGTTGTCCATTGGGGGCCTGCGCATTGGGGGCCTGCGCCATTTTGTAGACCGATTCTTGAGTTGTCCGAGACCCGCTGTTGCTGCTGCAAGCGATCGATATCGGCCTAGTTTTGCTCCTGACGTATGCCCTGTTGGCCGTCGTCGGCGAACGGCGAACCCTGTGGATGGTGCGCGGGTTCGTCGTACTGATGTTGGCGGCGGCAGTGGCCCAACGTTGGGGGCTGTCGCTCTTGAGTTTTTTTCTGGGCAACTTGACGGTTGGGGCGGCCGTGGCCATGGCCGTTATGTTGCAGTCAGAGTTTCGGCGCTTGTTGGAAAAGTTGGGCCGGGGCCAAGTGGGGGAGTTGTTGTCCCGATCGCCCGACACGGCCCCAGGTGCCGACAACACGATCGATGAGCTGGTAGACGCGGTGCGGGAACTGTCCCAAAACCGCACTGGGGCCCTGTTGGTCTTGGAAACCAGCGGCACGATCGATGAGCGCGATTTTTCCGTGCCCGGGGTGCGTTTGGATGCGGAAGTCTCAAAAGAGTTGCTGCAAACCATTTTCCAAACCTCCACCCTGTTGCACGACGGAGCGGTTTTTATTCAGGGTGATCGGGTCACTTCAGCGGGAGCCATTTTGCCCCTGTCCGATCGCCAGGCCTCTCGCCAGCTTGGAACTCGCCACCGGGCCGCCATGGGCGTGACGGAACGGATGGCCAACTGCCTTTGCATCGTCGTTTCCGAAGAAACCGGGTCGATTTCCGTGGCAGAGCGGGGCCAACTGGAACGCCCGATCGCCAGCAGTCGCCTGCGGGAAATTTTGAAAACCAAGCTCGCCTCGCCCAGCGATCGGGAACAGCGAGTCACGTCCCTGCGGCACTTGCGACGACAGTTGTTATCCTTCACCGGCCTGTGGCGCAAGCGGCGATAGATGCCAGTGACCAATGCAAGCTCCACCCCTCAACTATCCCATTTCGGCCCTCAATTCAAACGGCCCAGCCAACCTCTAGATTCGCCAGAAAACGCCCATACCCAGTGGGGCCGCCCGGTGAGAGCGTCGAGTTGCGATCGTTCGGGTATGCTCATGGGGAGCAAGCCAGCAATTTTTGTTGGCACGCGCTAATCTGAACGAGACTTCCTGCACAACTGCTCTCAAATTCACCTCCCATTGCGTTCTCCATTCGCAAAGGTGGTGAAGACTTTATCTTGCGTCGATTCATATGACCGCAAAACAACTCCTATCGCGTGAATTGCCCGCCGATCTCGATCGAGCGCTGTTGCCTCGCCATGTTGCTGTGATTATGGATGGCAACGGCCGCTGGGCAAAGCAGCGCGGCCTTCCACGCATCATGGGCCATCGCCGGGGAGTTGATACCCTTAAAGACTTAATTCGTTGCTGCAAAGATTGGGGCATTCAAGCCCTCACGGTCTACGCTTTTTCGACGGAAAATTGGGGTCGCCCCGCCGAAGAAGTAGACTTTTTGATGATGCTTTTTGAGAAAGTTCTGCGGCGAGAACTGCAAGAATTAATTGAAGAGTTGGTGCGCATTCGATTTGTGGGCAATATCCATGCGCTGCCCGATTCTTTACAGGCAGAAATTGCCCATGCTTCAGATCTCACGCGCCACAACAATGCCCTGAATTTCACCGTAGCCACCAACTACGGAGGACGGCAAGAAATTTTGCAGGCCTGTCGAGCGATCGCCGCTCAAGTCAAGAATGGTGACCTAGCGATCGAAGCCATTGATGAACAGCTCTTTGAACAACACCTTTACACACGCGAACTCACCGATCCCGACTTGATCATTCGCACCAGCGGCGAAATGCGGGTCAGCAATTTTTTATTGTGGCAAATTGCCTACGCAGAGCTTTACGTCACCGAAACCCTGTGGCCAGAGTTCGATCGCGCCGCTTTCCATCAAGCCCTCATGAGCTATCAAAAGCGCGATCGACGCTACGGCAAAGTGCGCACCAAATAAAGTTCACGATCAAAGTTCACGATCAAAGTTCGCAAATAAAGTTCGCGAATAAAGTTTGCACCCAAGCATCGCACCCCAATAATGACGGGTTGAACCTCAAGTTCACTAGCGATTTTCAAGAATTTCGTTCAAGGCTTTCGCGCAAAACTTCGGATCAAGATTCCAGCGCAGGACTCTGATTCAGGGCCCTGAGAAAATTGCATCTTCAATATCCCGCCGACTCAAGGAATATTTAAACGATCGCTGGGTAGACTCTCCAGATCCATCCGCATCCAAGTAGTAAACCGTCAGGCGATCTTCTTCTAGATATAGCTTTGCTTGCCAAGCATTCTTTTGGATGTGCCAACAATGCAATGCTTCGCGATCTTGGGTGCAACCTTGGGATAGCAGCCACGTCTCAATTTGTGGCAAAGGATGGTTATAAAGGGGCGAGTCTTCTGAGGGCAGGGTCATAACAACAGCAGAGATCGGGGACTGAAAATCAATCGATCGTTAATCGCAACAATCGGTAGCAGTGATTGAATATTCTGATTTTGGGAGCTTCAATCACAATTGAGGGCCGCCCTGCATTGTAAAGGAATTTGGTGGAAGCGGCTAGCCAACACTACCGGCTTGCATTATCAACACCCATCATTTCTAGGGTTATGTTGATCAAGTTGCCGATCGACTTAATCAACATAACCAATCACTATCACGAATCATTATTTAGGGCATATGACCCAACAGGAAATAGGTATCCATATCGCCTTTCCCTTTGATGTGAACTAAGCCACGATGCTCAAATTGGTAAGAATTTTTGAGCAGGGCATAGGTGGCGGCTGAGGTTTGAATTCTCCCTGGAATGCCATGCGATTCCATCCGCGAGGCAGTGTTGACCGTATCCCCCCAAAGGTCATAAATAAATTTCTTCAGGCCAATCACGCCGGCCACAACGGAGCCACTGTGAATCCCGATGCGAATTTGAAAATCACGTTTTTGCCTGTCGTTAAACCGACCCATGACTAACTGCATATCCAGGGCCATATTCGCGATCGCCTGAGCATGGTCAGCACGAGGGGTGGGCAAACCTGCTACCACCATGTAGGAATCGCCAATGGTTTTAATTTTCTCTAGGCCATGAATTTCCGTGAGCTGATCAAATTCCGAGAAAATTTCATTCAATAATTCCACCAGCTCGATCGCACTCAAATTTGAAGCGATTTCCGTAAAACCAACAATATCCGCAAACAAGACGGTGACGGCAGCAAACTGTTCTGCAATCGTTCTGGCATTGCGCTTCAGACAATGGGCGATCGTTTCCGGCAGGATGTTCAACAGTAAGCGTTCAGATTTTTCTTGCTCTAGTAACAGGGCTTCTTCGGCCTTGCGACGTTCCACATATTGCCCCAACTGGCTGCCCAAACTTTCGCCCAGATTCAACAGATCAGGACTCACGAGTTGAGAGGCTTGTTTGAAAAATAGCAAAATTCCCAAAACTTGATCGCCGGTTTTAATCGGAAATCCAAACCCCGTTTTGAAGTTTAGGTTTTGAATTTCCAAAGTTCCCGCCGGAACCGCTTGATTCGGGAGATCTTGTTGCCATTTAGCTTTCGTTGCTTGCCAAACCTGTGAGAGGAAGCTGCGATCTTCATTCAAGCGCAGGCAACGTACTGGCTTCCAATCATGGCTAATTTCCAACATGGGAGAAAGCCAGTGATCAATGCAATGAGCAGATGGATTTCCGCTGCCAACTTCCGTGCGATCGATTAACCAAAATTCTCCCAATTGCCAATCGAATTCTTGGCACAAGGCTCGAACCACTGCCGACAGGGCTTGGGTAGCAATATTCGATTCAGAAATAATTCGCGTAATTAAATGTTGAACCGATTGATATCGTTGGCGACGTTTTTCTTCCGTAACATCGCGCCCCACATACAGAAAATCTTGAACCGTTTCTGCACGCCCCAATTGTCCCGTTAGGGTGTTGGTGAGGCGCGATCGGGAAAAGGCAATAACCAAAATTGCGCCGGTCTTGGTTTGGCAAACCGCTTCCCCTTCCTCCGCCGCCAACAGATGTCCTGACTCTGGAGCCGATGGGGCATCTCGGCGCGCCAAAATTGCCGACATGGGCTGACCAATTAACTCCTCAGCTTCGTAACCCAACAGGTGACGAGTGGCCGGGTTCACCATCCGAATTAGCCCCGCTTCTGAAACCAAAAGCAGCATTTCGCTCATCGCTGAAATAATTTGATCAATCTGTTGCTTGGTTTCTTCTAAATTCCGAATCAGCAGATGTTTTTCGTTGGTCGCTTGAACCAAGACTTGTTCCAAGCTCATGCGATCGGTTACATCTTCTAGGAAAAAAATTAAATAGTGTTCAGCAGTTGGGCTGGGGTGCGCCGTAATATGAATATCAAAATAGATTGGGGAGCCATTGGCGGTGACACGGCCAATGCCCTTGATGTTGAATTCTGCACGATCGCCCGCTGCCACCTCCACCAAAATTTCATCAATCCCAAAAAGTTCTGGGAACAGTTCATAAATCTCCAACCCCAGCAATTGCGCAGCCAGTTGCTCAGGGATAAGGCCTGGGGCAGTGGGTGCCAAGTGGCCTGGGGAGTGATCCACAGCCCCATCCGTCGGGGACTCGATCGGGGCGATCGCTCCCGCCTCCGCAGACTCCACCAACATCTCCAGCAATCCTGAATCGATCAGAGGGGCCACATTGCCCTGAACCGAAACCACCTGGAAGGCTTCGTTCACAACAATCAATTGGATATGCTGAGGCAAGGATAATTTCATTCTGCTCAAGAGGCCGCAGCAACAGCAAAGTTGACTTTAAATTACCCACTTTGGATGCCAACTGTTGCATCCATGAAGACTTTGAAGACTTTGAAGACTTTAGCTCTCCTTTGGTCACCCATTGAGTATCGATTGCGATAGCTCTAGGAACATCTTGTCAACATTATCACCCGTTTTGGCAGAAGTGGCATAGGTCGCCACCACCTGAGACTCATGGGCAAAGCTATGCAGTCCCATAACCTTAGTCAACATTGATGGTTCAATGAGATCTGCCTTATTAAAGGCAATCACGACGGATCCCTTAGGATTAACTTGCTGAAACATTTGTAGGTGACGGTCTAGGTTTTCTACCGTTTCCATACGGCTGCTGTCAGAAACAATAATGATTCCACTCGCACCACGGAGGTAGGACACATCGATCGGCTTGTAATCGGTGCGTCCTTCAATATCCCAAACCATTAATTGAAACTTGTCGCCTTCTGGTAACTTAAGGCTAGTGGAATCAATTAATTTCTTGGAGATTTTCACCCCAACGGTTGACAAATATTGGTCACTAAATTGACGATCAACAAACCTACGAATTAGACTAGTTTTGCCGACACTAAAATCGCCAACCAGACAAATTTTCTTAGAAACAGTCGCCATTTTGCCCCCAACACAAGTCTTAGCGAAGTCAAATTATACCTTGAAGGATTCCAGGAAAGATTCCAGAAAGGATTCCAGGCATCTTTTAGTTTTTAGCCTGTAGTTTTTGGCTTGTCGGGGCCGGTGCTCAGGTTTTGTCTGGCACTGTTGACGATCGGGTGGGGGCCTGCAAACGATGGCAGTTCCGATGCCTCAGAGGTTGGGGAGATGGCTGGCGATCGATCAACTATGCGTCGATCATCTCTGCATCGTTGATCACAGGTTGGGGGATTCGCGGCAGCCATCATCAAACTTTCGTCATTTCAGCAGTGAACAATAATTTTATTATTTTCAGAATAAGATTTTCTTAAAAGCACTTAATCTCTTCACAAGTGGTTACGATCATTCAATAGCAGTTTTCTGGCCATTTCAGATCTGTTCATCCAAGATTAGTTCCTCAGATTTCTTAGAATTCATTAGCAAAGGAAAGCTTGGTCTGAATTGGTGCAAATCAGATTTCCTGAATTTGACTTAAATTGGCTTTGGATTCAATAATTAGGAGAGTGAACATTGCTCGTTAGCTAACTATTTCACGGTATTTACAATATGACTTGCCAATCGCTTTATATCTAGACTAGAGTTTCAGTTTTGAATATGATTTTCAAGCGTGAATTTAAAATATTGATTCGAAAAATTAGTTACTGAATTGATGATTAATTCATTAAAATATTCATTAAAATGTCAATTTAGAGTTTTTTGAACATTGATGATTTAATAATATTTGTTGAAATACCTGAAAAGTCAAAAACAGTCAGAATTTGCATATTAAAAGTTCGTATATTAACTGACCTAGCAACAAAGGCAGGAGGCTCTAGTTCTTTGCTTCTACAACAATTGGTGCCTGGCGAGTGCTCCGAGATACTGTTCAGATATTCTCCGAAGGCTGGGTGTAGAATCGATCGGGACGCTTCTGTTGAAACCAGACTTGTAATTGTTGTTGACAGTCTTGGCCCAAGACACCTCCAATAACCGGCAATCGGTGATTAGAAGCGGCACTGGCGGGCAAATTGAGCACAGAACAAATGGCTCCTGCTTTGGGATCGATCGCCCCAAAAACAAGCAACCCAAGTCTAGCGTTAATAATTGCCCCCGCACACATGGGGCAAGGCTCCAGGGTGACGTAAAGAACGCAATCGTTCAGATGCCAATTTTGGCGCGATCGCCCGGCCCGTTGAAGCGCCAAAATTTCCGCATGACCCGTGGGATCGCCATCCCGTTGCTTGCGATTTTCCGCCTGCGCGATCGCCCGGCCTTGTCCATCCACCACGATCGCCCCCACGGGCACATCCCCGGTGGCCCCGGCAGCAGCGGCCAATTGCAAGGCTTGACCCATCCAATGTTGATGTTGGGGGTGTTCCGGTTCCAGGAGCGCGCGATCGATTTGGCAGCTTTTGCGAGCAGCGTTTCCCGAGGTGATCAGTTGTGGTGTTTCCAGCCCCTGACTGATTCGCAACATCGCTCTCGCCCCGCAACTTCGCAACTCCAACAACCTGCTACCAACTGGTTTCTAGCCAATTGACGCTACCCGTGAGCCGCTTGGCCCCTAGCCGCGATTGGCAGCCTCCGCCCCCCAAGCAGCGATCGCCACGGCCAACGCATCGGCCGCATCGTCCGGCTTGGGCAAGGTGGTCAAATTCAGCTCCCGGGCCACGGCGGCTTGCACTTCGGGCTTCTTGGCGTTGCCGTAGCCAGTGAGTGCTTGCTTGATTTGAGCCGGTGTGAATTCTACCCAAGGAAGTTGCCGTTGAGCCAAAACCAGCAACACGACCCCACGGGCTTGGGCTACGGCGATCGTGTTGCCCATCCGATAAAAAAAGAGTTTTTCGATTGCCACCCGATCCGGCTCAATTTGGTCAATGACCGCGTGCAAATCGTCGTGGAGGGTCACCAACCGATCGCCAATGGGCTGGCCGGCAGGGGTGGCAATGATGCCAAAGTCGATTAATTCGATCGCTACCGGGTCGATCGCTACCGGGTCGATCGCCACCGGATCGCTCGATCGCCAACCCAACGAACCATCACCCCCAAAAACCGGATCCCCAACGGCGGGAACACTAATTGCCCCAAATCCTAAAATGGCTAGCCCCGGATCAAGACCCAGAATCCGTTCCCGATCGGCCATAGCTACTCCATGAACTGATCGAGCCGCTTGCGCACCGACAGCCGCACCACCGCCCGCACCAGCAACACCACCGCCACTCCCGACCCCGCAAACACAAAGGCCGCCCAGTGAGCCAAGGGCCCCGTCACCAAAACCGCCCCGCTAATTAACAAACAGCCCGCCAAGCAGGTGTACATCAAACATTCGATCGACAGGTTCAATCGCTTCAGGGCCCGATCGGTTTCCGTCGATCGCACCCGCAGCTCCAGCTCACCCCGTTCAATTCGTTGCTCCAGCCGCTGAATTGCCAGCACCGTTGGATTCGGCTTGCTCAGTTGCGCTTGCACCGTATCCAGGGCCAACTTAGCCAAGCCCAGCCATTTTTGGGTTTTGTTGGCCCCTGGCCCTTCCGCGAGCGATCGATTGGGATCAATGCCCGCAAACTGCTTCACAAAGGGTTTGGCCAGCGCAATCAGGTTATATTCCGGATCCAGTCGCCGCGCAATGCCATCCAGCGTTGTAATCGACTTCAAAATGTAAGTCATTTGGGCCGGCAGTCGGAACGGTTGTTGCTCAAACAAAGTGGCAATTTCCCGGCGCATTTCCGTGAATGCATTCACATCCACCGGCCGCTCCGCAAACCGTTCCAGGGTAAATTGCAGTAGTTTCCGCACCGGTCGCATATCCGAAACCGGCTCAATTAATCCCATGGAAATTAGGGATTCCAACACCGATTCACTATCTTTTTTCAGAACCGCAAACAGGGTTTGCAGCATCTGTTCTTTGGCCAGGGATTTCACTTCCACAAACATGCCAAAGTCATAGAAAATCAGCGATCCATCTTGGGTCACTGCCAGGTTTCCCGGATGGGGATCCGCCTGAAAGAAACCATCTTGCAAAAGCTGTTTTAAGTAGCAACAAACACCCAACTGATTCAGCTTTTTGGTGTCAATGCCGCAGGACACCAGCGCTTCGCAGTCATCCACCTTAATTCCCGGTAGATATTCCATCACCAACACGCGGGAAGTGGTGTAGGGCCAATGGATTTTGGGAACTCGGACGTTTTGAAATTCCTGAAAGTTTTGTCGAAAGTGATCGGCGTTGTGGGCCTCGTGAACGTAGTCAATTTCTTGATAGAGAATCCGAAAAAATTCTTGATAGATGGACTCCAAATCGTATTGCTGAGTCCAAGGAAAGAGCAGCTCGCTCCAGTGAATTAAACGCCGCAGAACTTTGAAATCCAGATCAAACAGCGGCTCCAGACCCGGGCGCTGAACTTTGACCACGACCCGATCGCCCCCGGGCAACACGGCCCGGTGAACTTGCCCCAAACTGGCCGCCGCGATCGGCTCCGGTTCAAATTCCGCAAAGAGTTCTTGAACAGATTGGCCCAGCTCCGCTTCGATCGTGGCGATCGCCAGATCCGTGCTGAAGGGCGGCACGGCATCCTGCAATCGGCTGAGGGCGGTGATATATTCCCCCGGCAACAGATCGGGGCGGGTGGACAGGGCCTGTCCCACTTTGATGAACGCGGGCCCCAAGTTCACCAGGGTTTGGGCTAGCCACTGGGCCCGGCGACTGCGTTGCTCACTGCTGTTTTGTTTGCGAACACGATCCCACCACAGGGCCGAGACAAATCGCCCGATTGCGATCGTCACGTCCTTCTGCCGTTCCCAACTGGAATATCGGGGTTTTTGCCAACGGGGGGCTAGGGGCTGGGGCTTGGCTTTAACCAGCATTCGAGCGATCGAGCAAAGTAGCAGTCTCAGTGTAGGGGATTTTGGCGAAGCCAGTCTCAGCCAACTAATTCCAGCCAATTAATTCCAGCAAGCCCTAATCCAAGCAAGCCCTAATCCAAGCAAACCCTAATCCAAGCCCTAATCTCAGTTCATGCACTAACGCAATAGCTTGCGGGTCACGGCTGGAGGAATTGGGGCGATCGGGGCGATCGGGGCGATCGGGGCATTAGCTCCCGATCGATCCCTAAAGTTTTGGGGCGATCGGCCGATCTTACGGTTACGACAGAGCCAGAATCAGTCTGATACCGCTCAATTAACTCAATTAACTGACGGAAGTCCCACCGAGTCTCATTTCAGACCCCAATTGGCTGCCCAAGCCGTAATGGTTGATGCAGCAGAACAGATCACCCAAGGTCAACAATGGCCAGCTTCAGTGTTCAGACCTCGGAGCTGAGGTTTTGAGAGTTCCGACTTTTGAGGTTTAAGTTTGGGATTCAAGTGCTCAGGCCTTGATCTGCCCAAGTCCAAACCCCAAAGCTCGCTGCCATCAAAGCACCCGAGCCACCTAGAAGCATCACAGCAGGTTCACGGGATCTCACGCGCAAAACCCGCGCAAACGACCCATGAAGACTTATTCTGATTCTGGCAATTGACCGCTGGATGGGGCGATCGCACTTGGCCACCCGATCGCGGGGCACAATGCCCATCCCAACGGCCCGCATCGAGTTCGCTTTTGGATTTGGAGAAAACGCATGGAAATGACCGACACGGGGATCGTCGAAATTCACGCGCGAGAAATTTTGGATTCGCGGGGTCGTCCCACCGTCGAAGCCGAAGTCACCCTCGAATCGGGGGTAACCGGCCTGGCTCAGGTTCCCAGCGGCGCATCCACCGGTACTTTTGAAGCACACGAACTGCGGGATGACGACCCCGGCCGCTATGGTGGCAAGGGCGTGCTGCAAGCCGTTGAAAATATTGAAGAGCAAATTTCGCCGGAACTCTACGGCATGGATGCGCTTGATCAAGCCAGCATTGACCTGGCCATGATTGAGCTGGATGGCACGCCCAACAAGTCCAAAATCGGTGCGAATGCCATTTTGGCCGTGTCGTTGGCCACGGCGAAGGCCGCCGCCGCCACCGCCGGGTTGCCCCTCTATCGCTACCTGGGCGGCCCCTTGTCGAACGTGTTGCCTGTGCCTCTGATGAACGTGATTAACGGCGGGGCCCACGCGGACAACAATGTGGACATCCAAGAGTTCATGATTGTGCCCCACGGGGCCAGCAGCTTTGCGGAGGCCCTGCGTTGGGGGGCGGAAGTGTTTGCAGCCCTGAGCAAGGTGTTGAAGGATAAGAACCTACTGACGGGTGTGGGCGATGAGGGCGGCTTTGCGCCGAACTTGGGTTCCAACCAAGAGGCGCTCGATTTGCTGATTGCGGCGATCGAGAAGGCTGGCTACAAACCGGGCGAGCAAGTGGCGCTGGCGCTGGATGTGGCTTCCACGGAGTTATATAAAGATGGGAGCTATGCCTTTGACGGCGCAACCCACAGCCCGGCGGAAACGATCGCCTATTTGGACAAGTTGGCGAGCCAGTACCCGATCGTGTCGATCGAGGACGGCCTGAGCGAAGACGATTGGGACAACTGGGCGGCGATGAATGCCAGCCTGGGCAGCCGCACCCAACTGGTGGGCGACGATCTGTTTGTGACCAATCCGACGCGCTTGCAAAAGGGAATTGAGCTGAAGGCGGCCAATGCCATTTTGATTAAGCTGAACCAAATCGGGACGCTGACGGAAACCCTGGAGGCGATCGACCTGGCCACCCGCAGCGGCCTGCGCTCGGTGATTAGCCACCGTTCCGGCGAAACGGAAGACACGACGATCGCCGATTTGGCCGTGGCCACGCGCGCCGGTCAAATCAAAACCGGTTCTCTCTGTCGGAGCGAACGGGTGGCGAAATATAACCGCCTGCTGCGAATTGAGGATCAACTGGGCGATCAGGCGGTTTATGCCGGGGCGATCGGCTTGGGCCCGAAGTTCTCCAGCTAGGCCTCTCCTGAAAACTGGCGCAGCCTGGCCGAGTGGTTCAGGCTGCTCAACCGTTGTTATCCTGCTTGGGCTACTGGCAAGGATCGTAAATCAACATCAGTGAGTAGATTTCAAGATTTTTGAGGTATTTTTGACCCTCAAGAAACAGTTTCTTCTTAAAAAATTATCTGCACTTTTCAATTTAGTGCCAACCAAGTCCCCTGCTGACACCTTTCTAGAAACATTTAAAAGTAAAGAGGTTATGTATCGTGTCTAAAAATATCAGATCACCAAAACAGCAACAAAACCCTTTAAAAAAATGGCTTGCTTTGGATTGGAATCGACCAGAGCGGTCATACAACCCAAATGTCCGTGATTTCTTAGCTGGGTTACTGGATTATCCCAAGGATCGGGTTATTACTGAAGATCGCGGTGGTGGTGGCTATCCAGATATCAAGCTACTGACTCCTGAGAAAATTGCCTGGGTTGTAGGAGACCTAAAAAAAGATGATGCAGAACTGAATACAGAAGCTGGACGACATAGGCTCTGGAATCAGAAATGTAAGTACATTGAGGGTCTAACCCGATATGTCTTGTTTTTAACAGCCCATTATCTCTGGATTGTCTTACCTACAGGGCCTACAGGGGCTCCTGTTTCAGGATTTAAAGAACCATGCAACTTGTCTGAAATAACGTTTGAAGAATTAAAAGAAAAGCTTAAATTCATTTCCTATGAACAAGCAACACATGGTAATCAATGGGCAACCTTCATTGATGGGCAATTACCTTATGTTTACTTGAAGCTGGATGCACCAGAGACGTTAGACCGTTTGCGTCAAGATTTACAAACGAGTTTTACTGAACTGGGTGCAGCGGCGGAAGGGGCAATCACCTCACTCATCCAACAGTATGAAGAATTTAAACAACAGGAACAGGAAATTCAGCGCAATTTAGTAGATACAGGCGACACTCAGCGACGGGCATTGGTGCGACTGCGGTTTAAGTTTGATTTTCATCGACACTTATTTGAGGATCTGCTACCTCGATTTGAAGATCAGTATGGGCGAGATGTTAATGCCAAGGGCAGACAAGTTGAGGAACGGATTCGAGAATCGTTCGTCGCCGATTCCGTTGCGGTGCTGGTTGCCCGCGTGTTGTTTTTGCGATTGGTAGAAGATTTAGGACTGGCGAAAAAACGGCGATTATCGAATGGCGGTCCCCAAGACTGGGCAGCATTTGTTGATCAGCTAACAGGGGATGCTAAGGCGTTAGTGCAACTGGTGGCAGAAGATGTCGGACGGTTGTATCAAGAACCGTTTGAGCGTAACTTGTTTGATTGGATTTATGAAACGAATGGGGCATTAGATGAAGCTTTACAGCGTCTAATTCTTCGATTCAATGCTTACGACTTTTCTGGATTGTCAGAAGAAATTCTGGGAGATATTTATCAAACTTTCTTGCCTCCTGCTAAACGGAAACGGTTAGGAGAATTTTATACACCACCATCGATCGTGGATTGGTTGTTGGAACAAACCGTATTTCAGCACGGTGAAGGCACATTGCTTGATCCCTCCTGTGGAAGTGGTTCATTTTTAGTGCGATACATCCATCGGTGTCTGGAAGATGCAAAAATAAGAGGGCTTGATTCAGATGCCGTTTCACAAGAATTACAAGCCACCGTTTGGGGATTTGATCTCAACCCATTTGCAGCATTTATCAGCCACTTTCAATTGATGTGGGCACTAGTACGCTTCAAACCCTCAACCAACCCCGAAGATATTCCTAAAATTCATATCTATAACCTAAACAGCTTGCTGCGGGAATCCGATCTAGTTCCGCTACTAGGAGCAGGTTTCTTGGCTCCTGGCTCCGCAGAGCGGGATAGTCAGCAGTGGAAATATATTGTGGGCAACCCTCCCTACATTCGGGCAGAGCGGGTGAAATATAACGATGAGATGCGCGGGCTATGGCATCAAATTTGGGGACAGAATGCGGATACTGGCTTGGTATTTCTCTACCGGGCGTTGGCGGAATCGCTGGAACATGGCGGCTGGTTAGGCATGGTGGTGAGTGGTGGCTATGCCAACTCGGAAGCAGCAGCAAAGGTTTGGAAATTGCTTTACCCAGGGCGAGAAGCCGCATTACGCAAAATTGTGTGGTTGGAGTTTACCGATAAGCCTGTCTGGGACGTTGCACGAGTCCCCTTGATTTTAGTGATTGAGCGGGTGCCAGCCCAGGAAGATGATGAAATTGAACTTTATGTTCCTTCTAAATGGACAAGTGATGAACCACCCGTAAAAGTTAATTACAAAGATTTTTTTGATGCCAAAATTAGCCCCAGAGTGACTGACATCGATCCAAGTAATCTGCGAGAAGGACTGTGGGGAGATTATTTGCTGCCGTTACTGCATCCTGAAGATGTCCCGATTTTCAAAAAGCTATATCCCACTGGAAACGGTGGCAATATTGTTGAGCTGAAGGAAGCTGTTGCCCAACAATTGAGCAGGAATAACCGTCCCTTTTGGTGGACGTATGGTATTCAACGCAGTGGTGCAGAAGTTACACCAGAACCAACAGGAACCAAACCAATTCAAGTTATTGCTGGACGCAGTTTAGCAATGGGATGGCATGGTGAACCTGATGGTTGGGTTGATTTAGAAGCTGTCGGAAAGCCAAGTTTATGGGTTGATCAAGCCCATCGTGTTTTCATTGCTGTTGCTAAATTCACTCAATCTCTCACTGCCACTATCATTACATCGGAAACTACAGAAAATGGTCTTGCGAGCTTAGATACTACGATTGTTGCATTACCTAAAAGCGAAGGCAGTCGAGCCGAAGCTGTAGTTGCCTATCTCAATAGCAAATTAGCCAGATTCTACTGGGCAATTCGATTAAGAAGTGGAGTTATTCAAGGGTTTTATGCAACAAATTATCCTCGAATCTTAGAAGCTTTGCCTTGGGTTAGAGATCTGGATTCAGCAACTGAACAACAGTTAGTCAAGGGGTACAACGAACTTGCTCGGCTAGCGACAATCGCTAAAAATAACCCCGATGAGTGGCTTTTATCTGAAATTGAGACTCGAATTGAAATAAGTCGCTATAAATTGAGCGATCGTAATTTAGGACTCAACTTTACTAACTGGAGTACCGAAGATGTTTATATAGAAGAACTCACCTTAGATGAGAACTGTATTCGAGCCGGATCATTTTGGCTAGAACTCATAGATACTGACATCGCTGAGCTGGTCTACAAGCTCCTGATACTTAATTCCGACGAAGAAGCAACGATTTCTAGAGCGATTATTCAGAAGCTGCTGGTTCCTCAAGATTATGCGGCTTTGATGCAAGACTATCGGCAACGCTCTGCTGGCTTTCAACAAGTTGAATCCGATTTTTTGACCGTCCTTAGTCAGATTGATGACACTGTTTATGCAATGTTTGGACTAGCGAATAATGAAAAGAATCACATAGAAAACCGTCTTGCAAGTTTTCCACTCAATAAGCTTCAGCCTCGTTATCCTTGGCAAATCGTGAAGCCTAGAAAAATCAAAGCCTATACGAGTGATCGCTTTGCATAATCTGTCCAATAAGTCCTAAAAGTCAATGTTCCTAATTGCGGCAGCGTAACTTCTCAACGTTAGCCTGATTGACTTGACTACCCTCTCAAAACCCGATCGGGCTGGGCCGGTGGCTCGCCATAGAGACAAAACGCATTTTTTCCCATCCCCTTGGCCGCAAACATAGCGGAATCGGCATATTCAATGAGCTGATCGGCCGCTTCCGCATCGTCGGGAAACAGGGCCACGCCAATGCTGACCGTAATTTGGCAGTCGCAACCCTCAACGCGATAGGGCTTGCTGACGGCGGCCAGGAGTTTTTCGGCCACCCTGGCCGCCACGTCCCCTTGGGGAATGGCCGGCAACAGCGCCACAAATTCATCACCGCCAAATCGGGCGATCGTGTCGCTGCCTCGCAGGTTTTGGGTCAGGCGTTGGGCACATTCAATCAGCAACAGATCGCCGGCCCGATGGCCCAAGGTGTCGTTCACGGCCTTGAACCCATCCAAATCCAGATATAAAACCGCGCCCATGAACCGATCCTGGCGGGCTTGTTGCAGCGCCACATCCAGTCGCTCATAGAAATATTTACGGTTCACCAATCCCGTGAGGCCATCGTGGCGGGCTTGGTATTGCAACACATCGTGGGCTAGCTCCAGTTGCTGGGTATAGTCCCGCAGTTCGGCGGCGGTGCGGCGTAATTCCGCTTCGGCTCGGCACTGCTCGGTAATATCGCGCATCACCCCCACCAGGAACTGATTCCCGGCTCGATCGCGGTGGAGGGTGCGCTTGGTGCTCACCATTCGTTCTCGACCAAAGGGATCGGGCCAGGCGAATTGGGTTTCGGCGGGCCCCAACTGGTCGATCGCCCGTTGATCTTCCGCCGTGAGGGCAGCGGCCAACTCAGGAGAAAACACATCCTCTGCCCTTTTACCCAACAGATCGGCGGTGGTTAGCCCCGTGAAGTTGCAAAAGGCGGGATTCACGGCAATCCAGCGCCGATTTTGGTCTTTCACAAACAGTGGCTCGGGAATGGCGGCCAAAACTTGCTGAAAAAAAAGGGTCGATCGGGTCTGTTCCTGTTGCCGCTGAAAGGCCAGCAGCCACAGCCCCCCGGCGCTGGCCAGCGTGCCCATGGCCACCGGCACGATCGGAATCCACCACCCCCACCCCAGGCTCAGGCTGGTGAAACTGCCGATGCCTAACAGGGCCAAGGCCAGGTGAAAAGCCGCTGGGCCCATGGAGCGCGATCGCTTCACGGCGATCGCCCCGGCCGCGGTCCACAGCAAAATCCAAACCTGTTCCACCCAGTCGGGCCAAGTGCGAATGGGCGGCCGCCCCTCGATCGCGGATTCCAAAAGTTGCTCGATCGCCTGGGCCTGCAATTCCACCCCAAAGATGGGTTGGGCCGAATCCCGTCCTTGGTTGCTGTAGGGCGTGTAGGCATAGTCCTTCAGGCTTTCGGTCATGGCCCCAATGACCACAATTCGCCCACTGAGTTGCGCGGGCGACACCTTCCCCTGCACCACATCCCGCCACCAAACCACCGGCACGGTTCTGGAGGGGCCCCGCCAATCGGCCAGGATTTGGTAACCACCGGCATCAATGCCCTGATAGCCGCCACTGTTGGGGTCGATCGGGGACAACCGCAGCCGCCCCAGTTGCAGTTGTTTGGGATCTTCCGTTTTGGTCAGGGTCACTTGGCGCTGTTGCAAATACAGTTGGGCCAACACAAAGGCAAAGCTTTGATGCATTTGGCGTTGGCGAGTTTTTGGATCCGTATGCCACCAATAGAGGATGTGGCGGCGCACCAGCCGATCGGGATCGATGATGATGTTGTTAAACCCAATTTGCTGATAGCGAGCCAGGGACGCTGCGGGCAGGATTCCTTTTTTTTCCGAGTCGGGCATCAGCCGAATGCCGACGATCGGGACAGGACTGTTCTGAAAAATTTCCTCTAGGTGTTCCTTGCCCGGCGGCAGGGGCAAATCTCGATAAATATCCAGCCCGATCGCCACGGGACGAGCTGCCACGAGTGTTTCCAACAGTTTGGCCAAGTCTCGATCGCGGGCGGGCCAAACCTTCAAAAATTGAATATCCGGTTCATCCACCCCCACAATCACCACCCGATCGCGCAGGGGCGGGGTCGATCGGGCCCGAATCAGCCAGTCATAGGCCACCAACTCCGCCTGCTGGAGCCAGCCCCAAGAGCGAGCCAACAGCAAGCCACCGGCCACCGCCGCCACCAACAAAACATCAGCGACCTGGCGCGTTTGCCAAGGCAGGCGTTGATCGCGCCATTGACCCCATTGCCACACGGTGCTTGTTTCCTCTTCGGTGGGTGCTGCCGACTGTTGAACTCCGTAACAACGGTCAGCTCTCAGTCAGAGCACTTGGGTTAAGACAAGGCACTTACCCTGAAAAAATTTCCTGCCGCTGGGCAATACCGATAAGCCGTGATCTAACCCTAGCGAGGCCGCACCCGCAACCACTGATCTAGCCAGCCCATTTGGCGACGGCGACGACCCTGGCGCTTGAGGCGCGAAGATTCCAGGGTTTCGTAAGGATAGGGACGCGGCGCACGTTCTACCCGATCGAACGTTCGCCGCGTCACCACCGGATCGGCGGCCGGCTGCTGCCACCACACGGAAATAATTGATCCAGCAGCGCCACCAAAAATCGCCAGCACTAAAGCTGACAGCGTGCCGTAGCCCACCCCCACCAGGGCAAGCCAAAACAGCAAGAACCAAACTAAGCCTTGATACAGATAGCTCACGGGTCTGGGGATTGTCGCGATCGGGGCGGCTGTTGCCCAAATTTACCAAGTTTGCCAAGTACTGAGTGTGAATTGGGAGCCAAATCACTCAGCGCCGATTGACTCAGCACCGATTGACTCAGCACCAATTTACTCAGCACTAATGACCGCAGGCAACTTGCGCAGGGCCAGCAGCCGCTACCGGGAAAATCAGCTACTGCAACTTTAAATCGCCCCCCCGGGCTGTGTCTACCTCGCGCACCCAAAGGCGTTCCTCATTGCTGAAGGCCTCGAAGGCCGCCACTTGAGCCGCCAACAGATCAGCCGTGGCATCGGCAATGTCGCCGGTTCGCTGATTGAGCCGATCGCGCAGCACCTCGATCGGGGCTTGGCAATGGACAATTTCCAAATCCAGTTCCCGTTCTTGGGTGGCGGCAATCACCGTCTGGCGCAAGGCTTGGCGATCGTACTTGGCATCGAGAATCACCGTTTCGCCCCGACTGGCCAAATCCAGCCCCAATTGCAGCAGGTGATCGTAGGTTTTGGCGGTCATTTCGGCGCTGTAAAGGGATTGCGGCCCCTTTTGGTCTAGGGGCACAGCGCCCAAGTGTTTGCGCACCGCATCCGATCGAATCTGAATCCCGTTGGTTTGGCGCGCCAATTGCCGAGCCACGGTTGATTTGCCCGATCCCGACAGACCACACATCAAAATTACCTGACCCGATCGGGGTTGGGCATAGCTGGCCGCTTGGCGATAGTAGGCGGCGGCCCGATCGTGGGCGGCGGCTCGATCGGCCTCAGGAATCGCCGGGTCATTCAGCAAAAAGGAAGTGACCTTGGCCCGCACGTAGGATTGGCGGCTCAGATACAGCGGCAGCAGGGCCAAACCAGCCCAATCGCCCGATCGCTCCGCATATTCATTGACAAAGGCATTGGCCAAATCAATACGGCCCCGAGCTTCCAAGTCCATGGCCAAAAAAGCCACGTCGTAAATTGTGTCCACAAACCGGAAAGGTTCGTTGAACTCAATGCAGTCAAACAACAGCGGGCGATCGTTCAGCCAACAGATATTGCCCAAGTGCAAATCGCCATGGCCATTGCGAATGAACCCACCGGTCACACGACTTTGGAATAGCTCCCCATTTTCCGCAAAAAAAGCTTCCGTCCAGCTTTGGGTCAGGTCAAATTGCGCTTGGGTTTGGGGACCGCCAATGTAACCCGTGGTTTGTTGAAAGTTCTCATCAAAGGAAACTTTAATTTGCGGGATTTCCCCAAAGGAGTTGATGTAATCGCTGGTGGGAGCGGTGCGGTGAAATTCCGCCACCACCCGGGCCAGCTCAATGATCTCTGCTTCGGTGATTTCGCCGCGATCGAACCGGGCACTCATCAAATTTTCCTGAGGAAATTGATGCATTTTGACGGCATATTCCACCGCCCCATTGCTGGCTTCAGCTTCGCCCACTTCCGCTAATTGGTAGCGATCGCCCGTTTGAATAATGGGAACTACGCCCACATAGAGTTCCGCTGCACTGCGTTGGTTGAGCGCAATTTCTTGAGCGCAAAATTCCTTACGCCGCTCCAGGGTGGAATAGTCCAAAAAGCCAAAGTTCACCGGCTTTTTGAGTTTATAAACCCAGTCTCCCGTGATGAACACAAAGGAAACGTGGGTTTGAATCAGGGCGATCGGCTCCTGCACCGGATGGGGATAGAACTCCGGCTGAAGCATCTGTTGCACCAAGGGCGGCAGCGTCGAATCCATGCACAAAACTCCTGAGGGGGACTGGCTCAATCTCGCTGCTTGCATTCAACAGGTTCAGTGCAGCGAATGCAATGCAACAAATTTTCAATACAAGCGCTCAACAAGCTCTTAACAAGCTTTCAACAAATCCTCAATCAGCCGAATTGAACGCCCAGGACTCCTAATTCAAGATGGGTTCCAAATACGTTCCAAATGCGCTCCAAATATGTTCAAAACACAAAGTAGGGCAATCGAAACTCAATTGCCCTACTCTCGCTCCATCAAGCATCCAGTTAGATTGCTAGGCGATTTAGCCCTTCGCGGCCAGGAAGCTGACGTGATAGACCATGGTTGACTTCCAGGGATGCTTTTGCACTTCTTGCAGCACCACGGAACCCTTCCAGTTCAAATCAGCGATCGTGAGTTCAACCGGAGTTTCGCCCACCTTAACCGATCGCAGCATATAACCCAAATCCCGGGCGTTGATCGTCAGCAACACCGAGTTTGCGCCGTCGTGACCGTAGAGGTTCGCCGGAATCAAACCTTCACGACGCAGAGCACCGGGCTTGCTGCCTTCGGGACGGACTTGGGCTTCAAAAGTAAGGCTCATGGATGGTTCTCCTATTGTGGGATCGATCGCACTCAGTCAAGCAAGAATCGGCGGGCGATCGAGCTATCGTCGGCGTAGAAAGCCAAAGAATATTAACAGAAATTCAACCCCATTCCCCAGGCTTGAGCCGTTGAAAGGGAGCCTGAATCACCAGGACATTTTCAGACAAGGGCCCGTAGCCAGATGCCCCCCAGGGTTAACGGATTTCGACTAACCCTGATGGGGATGATTGTGGCCACTGGTTCTTAGGGCTAGCCCTGGCCGTTTTCGTACAGCAAGGCGCGTTTGGGGCCGTGAATGGGGTCTTCGATGATGATCGTTTGGTCGCGGCTGGCTCCCAAGGAAACAATCGCGATCGGCACGTCCATCAACTCCGCCAAAAACTTCAGGTAGTCCAGCGCCTGCTTGGGCAAATCTTCCAGGTTGCGGCAACCGCTGGTGGAAGTTTGCCAACCGGGCAGGGTTTCGTAAATCGGTTGGCACTTGGCAAATTGGTGCGACCCGGCGGGGAAATTGTCGCAGCGTTGGCCGTCAATTTCGTAGGCCACGCAAACTTTGATTTCCGCCAGCTCATCCAACACGTCCAACTTGGTGATGGCCAAGCAATCCAGGCCATTGATCCGGGCGGCATAGCGGCCAATTACCGCATCAAACCAACCGCAACGACGCTTGCGGCCCGTGGTGGTGCCAAACTCGGCCCCCCGCTCGCCCAAATGTTCTCCGGTTTCGTCCAGGGCTTCCGTGGGGAAGGGGCCTTCGCCAACGCGGGTGGTGTAAGCCTTGGCCACGCCAATCACCCGATCGATGATTGTGGGGCCAACGCCTGCCCCAATGCAGGCTCCCCCAGCCACCGGATTGGAAGAGGTGACATAGGGATAGGTCCCGTGATCCAAGTCCAACAGGGTTCCCTGGGCCCCTTCAAACAGAACGTTCCGTTTTTGCTTCACCGCGTCGGCAATTTTGAGCGATGCGTCGATCACATGGGGCCGCAGTCGATCGCCATAGGCCAAATACTCTTCAATCACCGCTTCCGCGTCCAGCGGCGGCAGGTCGTAGAGCTTTTCGAGAATGACGTTCTTTTGGGCGATCGTCCAACGCAGCAAATCCGGCAGCGCCTCGCGATCGATCAAATCCATGACCCGGATGCCGGTACGCTCGGATTTGTCGGCGTAGGTCGGGCCAATGCCGCGCCCTGTCGTCCCAATCTTGTAGTTACCGCGTTTTTCTTCGGATGCGCGATCGATCAGCCGGTGATAGGGCATGGTCACATGGGCGGTTTCGGCAATCAAGAGATTGGCCGTCGAAACCCCCAGCGTTACGAGCTGATCGAGTTCTTCAATCAGCACTTGCGGATCAATGACCGTGCCCGAGCCAATGATGCACTCGGTTTCGGGATACAAAATGCCAGACGGAATGAGGTGCAGCTTGAACACTTGGTCTTGAACAACGACCGTGTGTCCGGCATTGACCCCCCCTTGGTAGCGAACTACCACGTCGGCCGACCGACTGAGGAGATCTGTAATTTTGCCTTTGCCCTCGTCGCCCCACTGGGCCCCAATTACAACGACGTTAGCCAACGGTTTAGCGGTGTTTGAGTTTACACAAACGACGATTATCAGGATCGAGGTGTAAAGGTGTCAACCGGGCGATCGAGGCGGTGACTGGGTGAAATCGCTCGGGGGGATATAGGCTCGGGCGATCGCGCCCGATTTAATTTTCTTAAGCAACAATAAAAATATCGAAATGATCGTCGGTTCTTGGGCCCGATCGTCATTTTTCGAGGTGAGGTTGAAACGGTTGGTTTTCCGTTCCCCAATCGTCGTAGACAAGGGGCTTAAGCCCCTTGTTTCTCCCGGAATGATCACGGTGGAATCGGGGTTTTGGGCAATTTGACGACCGGCCCAGGGCCCGATCGGGACGATTTCCAGCTTCGATCGCAACTGCTCGCAAGATTCAGTACTCTCGGGGACGCTTCTATGGCATTACATGCAGAACTGCATCGGCATTTGGGTGGTTCGGTCGTGCCTCGGGTGCTGTGGCGCTATTTTGAACGGCATCGATCGGACTTAACGAGCCAATTTCCAGACTACGGGGCGTTTGAGGATTTCTACACCCGTCCTCGCAAAACCCTGGCGGAGTATTTGGAGCTGCACTCATTGGTGGAAAGTGTGCAAACTCAGGAAATGTTGCCCTATTTCATCTATCGCCTGATTCGGGGGGCTTACATTTTCGAAAATTTGGCCTATTTGGAGTTGCGCTACACGCCCTATCTGCGCACCCCTGAGCATTTGCCAATGGGAGAGCGGATCGATCGAATGGCTGAGATTGTGCAAACGGTGGGCCAGGCCAGCCAGGTGGTGGATTGCCCGATCGTCACCAGCCAAATTTTATGTATGCATGTCAAGTTGCCCTATGAGGTGAATCGGGCGATCGTAAAGTTAGCAGCTCAGTCGGGGGACTATGTTTGTGCGATCGACCTGGCGGGCGGTGACGATTTGTATGGCGATCGATTGCATGAGTGGATTGAGCTATACGAATTGGCGCGATCGCTGGGTCTCAAAACCACGGGCCATGTTTACGAAACTCCCATGGGGCAATGTCCCGACCTTTTACCGCTGTTGATGCGAATTGGCCATGGGATTCAAATTCCCTTGCAATATCCTGAACTGCTGCCCGATTTGGCCCGCCGGGGACAATGTTTGGAAGTATGTCCCACCACCTATCTCAAAACGGGAACCATGAGCGATTTACGGGAACTGAAAACCGTGTTCGATCGCTGCTTTGAGGCAGGGGTTGAGATTGCCATTTGCACCGACAATGCGGGTCTGCATAATGTGCGGTTGCCCTTTGAATACGAAACCCTGCTGACCTTGGATGTGATTGATTTTGAGCAACTGGAAGCCTGTCAAGAAGCAGCATTTCGCCATGCGTTTGCTTGGCCCCATAGTGCTCGCCCGGCGGCCGTTTTGGGCAGTTTGTTCGATCGCAAAATTCCGCGTGATCGGGTCAGCAACCAACCCCTAGGCGCTTTGGGTTAACAGCTCGGGTTAACAGCTTGGGTTAACAGCTTGGGTTAACCCACTGGCTGCTCACTGAGATCGCTGGTTTCCGGATCAGGGGCGGCATCGGCCGCGGTCGATCGCGCCATGGCCGCCCCGATCGCATCCACCAACCGCCCCACGGGAATCAGTTCCATTCCCCGAATTCGCACATCGGAACCCTTGGGCACGATCGCCCGTTTAAATCCCAATTTCGCGGCTTCCTTGAGCCGTAATTCCAGTTGGGAAACGGGACGCACTTGGCCACCCAAACCCACCTCGCCGATCAGCACCGTGCCCGGATCAACGATGCGATCGCGGAAACTGGCCACCAGGGCCACGGCCACACCCAAATCCGCCGCCGGTTCCTCCACGCTCAGGCCGCCGGAAGTGGACACGTAGGCATCGAGCCGAGAGAGGGGCACGCCCACCCGTTTTTCGAGCACCGCCAAAATTTGCAGCAGCCGGTTATATTCCATACCCGTGGTGACGCGGCGCGGCGAGGAATAGCTCGTGGGGCTGACGAGGGCTTGCAGTTCCGCCACGATCGGACGGGTTCCTTCGCAGGCCACAATGGTCGCTGTGCCCGGCACTCGCTCATCTCGGTTACCCAAAAAGAGGGCGGAGGGGTTTGCAACTTCCAACAGCCCCCGATCGACCATTTCAAACACCCCCAATTCCTGAGTAGCGCCGAAACGATTTTTAACCGATCGCAACAGGCGAAAACTGGCAAATCGATCGCCCTCAAAATAGAGCACCGTATCTACCAAATGCTCCAGCACCTTGGGCCCGGCGATCGCCCCCTCCTTGGTCACATGGCCCACCAGCAACATGGCCACATCCTGCCGCTTGGCCAGCCGCATCAGGGCCGAAGTACATTCCCGAACCTGGGCCACGGATCCCGGCGCAGAAGCCAGCGCGGGCAGATAAATCGCTTGCACACTGTCAATGATGGCGATGGCCGGTCGCAAGCTTTCAATTTCCGCCAAAATTGGCTCTAAATCCGTTTCCGGCAGCAGGTACAGATCGGCGCGATCGTCCGGTGATTCCTCCGGGAGTTGGCCCGAGATCGGTTCCGCCGCCGGAGCCTGTACCCCCAATCGCTGGGCCCGCAGTTTCACCTGCTGTCCCGATTCTTCGGCACAAACGTAGAGTACCCGGCGCGATCGAGCCAGTTGGTTAGCCGTTTGCAACAGCAGGGTTGATTTGCCGATGCCCGGATCGCCGCCAATTAACACCAAGGAGCCGGGCACAATTCCCCCGCCCAGGACTCGATCGAGTTCTCGAAACCCAGAAGCCCAGCGAGATCGGGGGCGATCGCGAATTTCGGCCAAGGTGCGAGCTGCGATCGGGCTGGCCGGCTCTTGGGGGCGAGATCCCTTGCGCGATCGGGTCGTGGCGGCCACGGCGGCCCGACCCGTGGTGCTGGGTTCCGGAGCCAACACCTCTTCCACCAAAGTGCCCCACTGGCCACAACTGGGACAGCGCCCGAACATTTGGGCCTCCACGCCTCCGCAGGCACTGCAAACGTAGCGGGTTTTTACCTTCACCATTCGATCGTCTCCCCTTTGATCCGGCCCTTGTTGATCCAGCCCTTGGCCGCCGTTTTCCACCCCAATTGGTGCTGGTTCAATTCAGTGCTTCCAGCCCTCGAATGCCGTTGATTAGCCTCTGCCTTAGGATGGCAACCCCTAGAATGGCAACCCCCGGAAGGAGAATCCACAAAAGCGCAACAAATTAAGAAATCTCTGCAATTGTTTCAATTTCGTTGCAACATTGCGACAAACACCCCGCTTGTTTTTAATAAAGGGTGCGTTCCCAATCAGTTACAATTCCCGACTCCAAAGAACTGGAGTCAAATGCGCTCCCATCGCACATCAGAGTGGGTAATTTGTCAATCCATTTTGACGAAATCAACCCTCAACCTGCGCCGCGATCGACTGATAATCTCCAAAACGGAAGAGAAACGGCGGTTAGAATTGCCTCTTTAAATGTCCTCGGTACAATAAAGCGATAAAAGCCGAAAGATAGCGATTCAAAAACACGCAAAAGTTCACGCAGAAGTTAAAGCCATTGGAGGAGGCCTCTCCTTGGATAGTCACAAAGAAAAAATCCTGGTTGTTGACGACGAAGCCAGCATTCGCCGCATTCTAGAAACCCGCTTGTCCATGATTGGCTATGAGGTGGTCACGGCTGCCGATGGCGAAGAAGCCTTGGACGTGTTTCGGAAGGCGGGGCCGGATTTGGTGGTGTTGGATGTGATGATGCCGAAGCTGGATGGCTATGGCGTGTGCCAGGAACTCCGCAAGGAATCGGATATTCCGATCATTATGCTCACGGCGCTGGGCGATGTGGCCGATCGGATCACGGGTCTGGAATTGGGGGCCGATGATTATGTGGTGAAGCCCTTTTCGCCCAAGGAGTTGGAAGCTCGGATTCGCTCGGTGCTGCGGCGGGTGGACAAAAACCATGCCTCCGGAATTCCCAGCTCTGGCGTGATTCAGGTGGCCAACATCCGCATTGACACCAACAAGCGCCAGGTTTACAAGGGCGATGAGCGAATTCGGCTGACGGGAATGGAGTTTAGCCTGTTGGAGCTGTTGGTGTCGCGATCGGGCGAACCGTTCTCGCGGGCAGAAATTTTGCAGGAAGTTTGGGGCTATACACCCGAGCGCCATGTGGACACCCGCGTGGTGGATGTGCATATTTCTCGACTGCGGGCCAAGCTGGAGGAAGACCCCAGCAATCCAGAACTAATCCTGACGGCGCGGGGCACGGGTTACCTGTTCCAACGCATTCTGGACGCAAACGAGGTTTAGGGGCCCGGCGGCCCCCAGGCAGCTATGGCGCGATCGCAAACCAATCGTTGGCTGCAAAATTTGCCGATCGCGGTGGGCATGGCGATCGGGGTGGGGTTGTTTGTAAATCGGCTCTGGACTCCTCAAATCAGTGAGTGGCAGGCGCGATCGGACGTGGCCGGGACGATCGCCTGTGCTTTCTTAATTTTGACGGGGTTGCTCTGGCAGCGGGTGCAACCCAAGTTGCCGGACGCGGTGGAGCTAACGGGGCCGGAAGGGTTTGAGCTAGCGCCCAATCTCGATCGCCCGTTGCAGGTGGAACTGGCTTGGGCTTCCCACCTGTTGCTGACCAACACGGTGACCCGATCGGTGGTGGTTTACCAGGGCGATCGCACGGCTGGGCAAACGTTGCTTCGGCGCGGCGTTTTGGGCCCGCAAGCGATCGTCAAACCGGGGCCGATCGTCCAGCGGGCGATCGACAAACAGCAGCCGATCTATCTCGTGGATTTGAAGGTTTATCCCGGCCGCATTGAGTTTGACTATTTACCCGAAAATACCCAGGGCGTGATTGTGCAGCCTCTGGGCAATCGGGGCGTGTTGATTTTGGGAGCCAACGCCCCCCGCAGTTACACCAACCAAGACGAGCGCTGGATTGCGGGCATTGCTGATAAGCTCGCCAACTCGATCGAAGCCGCAACTTTGTGAGGCGTAGCAATGACTCGCGATCAACGGTGGCTCGCAACCATGGGGAAGCGCTGTACGATCGTGACCATACCCTATTAAAGAACTAGCCCACATGGGGCAGCACGAGCGATGGAGCTAGTCTCTTACGGCCGGTAATACCTCATCCATCGATCGAGAGCGGGTTATGGCATACAGCGACTTTAGTTTGGCTCAGGCGATCGACCAATTTTCCCTGGATCTATACGATCGACCTCATCATTTTGCGCCCGTGCCGCCGATTCATCCGAGCGATCGCCTGCGGGAACTGCTGCAAGAAAATGTTCCTTTGGCCCTAGCCAGTAATACGAAAAAGGCCCGATCGGAATGGATTATTGCGCCTATCTTGGTGGAGCTGCGGCGACAACTGGCAGGGCAAATTAGCCTGTTTTCTGGGATTGATTTTGATATTGATCCGAGCTGTGGATTGAACGACCGTTGCGATTTTTTAGTGGCACGATCGCCCGAACTATTGCTCCTGAAATCACCTGTGACGGTATTGGTAGAAGCCAAGCGCGAAAACATCAATAGTGGTTTGGGGCAATGTGTGGCTGAAATGGTCGCAGCTTGGCGATTCAATCAGCAGGCCAATGATCCCATTTCCTCGGTTTATGGAGTGGTGACCACTGGAACCACTTGGAAGTTTTTAGGGCTACATGATCGCGACAGCAGACTAATTTTAGAAATTGATTTAGATGAGTATTACCTCAATCAGCTCGATCGAATTCTCGGAATTTTGACGTTCTGTGTGACTGGCAAAGCCCCTTAAATGGAAACCCCTAAGAGGATATTTGGATGTTTGAGAAGTGCTTTGGGGTACTGACACAGATTCATAAAAAACTCATAACAGATTCATCAATGCAGTAGCACAGCAGTCTTCGAGGGCTGGCTCGTCCCATTTCTCAACCAAAATTGATCAAGAATTGGAGGATTTTTGAACTCAGCCACTGAAGCTTGCTGTGCTACTGGAGATTAGAAAATTAGAAATTGCCGCGATCGATCAGCAACTTTCAACAAATTGCAATCGATCAGCGGATTTCAGATGTTGGCCTTAGGAAGCAACACTGGCCGCGGTGCGGCGGCGGCGGCGACCCGAAGGCGTGGCAGAAGACTCAGGGGTGATCGAGTCGGCGGCAGCGGCCACAGCAGCGTTGCCCGTTGGGGCGGCCGGAGCCGGGCGATCGCGTCGCACAGAAATCGGAGCCGCGATCGGCTGCACCAACACGACCACTTGAGGCGTGCCCACAAAGTCGCGACGCAACAGCCGCTGGAACTCGCGCTCCAGTTCCACCTTCAGGCCGCCCCAATCGATATCGTCATCACTGCGGCGAGCCGGGTTGGTGACAAAGCGCTCAAACCGGTTGCTGAGGAAGTTTTTCAAGGTCGCCCCGATCGCCCCAGTCAACTTGGATGGGTCAATGCTGCTGACCACACCGCTCATATGCACCTGAGGATCACAGGCCAATTGACCCGTGCTGTAGATACTGGCGGCAATGGTCACCAGTCCTTCATTGGCCAACTGTTGCCGTTCGCGCAGGGCCCGATCGCTCACCACGCCCGATCGAGACGCATCCACCAGTTCAATCCCCGAAGGAACCCGATCGCCAATTTTGATCGACTCTTGGGTCAGTTCCACCACATCGCCATTTTCAATGATCACCATGTTGTCCGCCGGAATGCCCAAGCTCTGGGCAATTTCCGCGTGCTTCACCAACATCCGGTGCTCACCATGCACCGGCATGAAGAACTTGGGCCGCGTCAGGCTAATCATCAGCTTGTGATCTTCCTGGGAGCCGTGACCGGAAACGTGAATGCCCTTGTCGCGCCCATAGACCACATTCGCCCCCAGCATCATCAGCCGGTCGATCGTGTTCACCACCGCGATCGTATTGCCGGGAATCGGATTCGCCGACAGCACCACCGTATCCCCATTGCGAATTTTGATTTGGCGATGCTCACCCTTGGAAATTCGCGTCAGGGCCGAAAGTGGCTCGCCCTGGGAACCAGTAGTCAAAATCACCACCTTGTGATCGGGGTAGTTTTGCAGCTCATGAATCGGCACGAACAGATCATCCGGGCATTTCACATAGCCCAAATTGCGTGCATGGGCGATCGTATTCAGCATCGATCGGCCCAGCACCGACACCACCCGACCCTGCTTGTGGGCAATGTCCAAAATCATGTTCACCCGATGCACCGATGAAGCAAAGGTTGTCACCAGCAGGCGACCCGGTGCTTTCGCAAAGGCCCGTTCCAAATTCGGATAAACCGATTTTTCTGAAGGGGTGAAGCCAGGAATTTCTGCGTTGGTTGAATCACTGATCAGGCACAACACGCCCTTTTCACCATATTCCGCCAACCGCTGAAGATCGAAATATTCACCATCAACGGGCGTGTGATCAAACTTGAAGTCACCCGTATGAATCACCACACCCAACGGCGTGTGAATCGCCACCGAAAAGCTATCGGCCATCGAGTGGGTATTGCGGATAAATTCCACCAGAAACTTGGTTCCCACCCGCACAAATTCACGCGGGCCCACGGTGCGAATTTCCGTGCGATCGCTCACGCCGGCCTCTTCCAACTTGTCCGACAGCAGCGCCATCGCCAACCGCGGCCCGTAGATCACCGGAATATCAATTTGCTTCAGGTGAAAGGCAATGCCGCCAATGTGGTCTTCGTGACCATGGGTGACAATCATGCCCTTAATTTTTTCGCGATTGTCCCGCAGATAAGTCATATCCGGCAGCACAATTTGGATACCATGCATCCCATCCGTCGGGAAAGCCAAACCCGCATCCAACATCATAATTTCATCTTCATATTCGAAGATGCAGGTGTTCTTGCCAATTTCGTGCAAGCCGCCCAGGGGAATAATTTTCAGCGTTCCGGGCTTGCCGTTACTGATGAATTGGGTCGAAGGTTGAGCAGCCGAAAAGTTGGTTCTGGGGGAAGCAGTCACGAGGTTTTGATTCATAGGGATAGATTGGGAAAAGGTACGATCGGTTGATTGAACAAACGATTGATCAAAAGTCGCAGCATGATCTGCGTGCAGTGATTTCTTCGGGGTGGCTTGGGAGTTGGAATTTCGCTTGCGAATTACACCAGGAGCAGAGCGCCGAACATCGTCACGGGAGCTGTCTTTCGCGTCCGTTGCTGCCACGTTTTTGCTTCCAGGAGCGATCGGGGTTGCGGAAATTTCGGGGTTCATTCCACGGGCCAACTCGCTGGCCAGCTCGCCGCCGTTAGCCACGGAAGATTCGGAATCTGCTTGCTGACGAATTCGCTTTCTAACTTGAGTCATTTGCCTCCAAAAATTTAATTTTTAGCGTTGGAATCGGTCACTGGACTGTTAGCAACGAATTAGGGAGTACCGTCATGTCCTCTCATCGGGAAAGGAGCAAACCTGATTCGTGATGGTTAGTGATGGGCGGTACTCAGCCTGTTAAACGATTGAGCTGGTTGTCTCAATCAACCCGTCGTCCCCAGCCGAATCACGCGATCGGCGGTGGGTTGCTGCTGCGGGAAACTTGGGTCGGGATTGGGGCCCGAAGCTGGCAGAAACTTCTTGAAGGTTTTTCAAAAATTCTTCAAGAAGACGCTCTCTGAAAAGCGGCGCAAAATTCTGCTGTGCAAATTTGCTGTGCAAAATTCTGTGGAATGCTGTGCCGAATTTTCTAGGTTCAACACATTCACCAAACTCATGAACTGCATCAAGGGGTAACCATCTGGGGGGAAAACTTGCTTCAAGATTGGTTGGAGGATCCGTCCGATCGATTCAATTCGATCGATTCAATTCGCCACCGTCAATCAACCTAAATTCAACACAATGGTTGCTCTTAACATCAGGATTCCAAATGAGAATTTCAAATGAGAATTCCAAATGAGGATTATTTAGAGCGTTCAAAAAATTGTTCAAAAAATCGAACCACTCAACAGGCCTAAGAGCAATCAAATGCGGAGACTCCCATTTTTATTAAACAAGCCACTGTTGGATATTCTGGATTCATGATCAGCTTGCAGCTCCCTGCTCGCGATGAGCCGTTGAAAATTTTGAAGGTTTTACCGGTTGTCGAGAAAACAATGATTGAGTCATCCTGAGCGATCGGGCGTTTTTTAACATGGTTAACAGCAATGGGCTTGTTTAATGGGTTAATTGGGTTTTAGTTGATTTTTAGGGAAATTTTAGTTGAGCAGCTTAGTAGATTTGTTTAATGGAACTGTTTCACAAATCGGTTCAATTGAGCTGCTTAACCAGACTGTTTAGTCAAAATTTTTAGTTAATCTGGAATCTGGTTCTTTAATTTTAAGCCGCCTTCGAGTCTTGAAGTGCTGGGTAGTGCCAATTTGCTCTCAGTCTAATCCAAGTTTTGGAATTTGGATGACTTAATCTTGTGCCATTCGATCAGGATGATGGTGAGTTGATGACTTGAGCGATCGGGCGGTCTATTTTTTCCAAAAGTTCGTGACTCAATGATCAGCAATCCAAAACCAACTCAAAATTTCATCGGGGAAACAAACTTGCAATTTTCTTGAAACTTGCAAGTTTTTGATTGGTGTTGCTAATTTTGAGTAAGGTTGAAAGTTGTTGATCAATATTCTACCTAGCACTTTTTGTCTAGTGTTTTGCTCAATCTCTAACTCAATAGTTTGCGCGGTATTTGATTCAGTATTTTGTTCGGCCTTCTGCGCAACCTTCTATTCAGTAAATTATCACCCAAACTTTGATTTTCAACTCTTAAGCTTTATCTTAAGGATTCAGTTCAACCTTTGAGCAAGGCTTTGAATCAGACTTGGAATGAGCCAGTTGGGTTGATGGATTTCGGTCAGCTTGTCTTGTTGTACTGGGTTTCGTTCAACAGCGCAATGGGCAATCGCTAAAAAACAAGTTTTGCTTGATGCAATTTTGCTTGATGCTAGAAGTTGATTAGGGCAATTCTTCAGGAGTTAGCCTTCAGGAGTTGGCACAGTTACCGCTGACCCTGGGGTCAGGGTTGGGGCTTCGCGATCGCCCTAGGACTGTCTTCGCCTGTTGGCATGGATTGATCGAGAAAGGGTCGATCGCATATTTGGTTCATCGCCCGCTAATTGCCCATCTAGTTGTCCATCTAGTTGTCCATCAGTTATTTACTGATGACCCATCGATCGCCCGTTGGTTACCAGCGACTGTTGCCAGTTCACTGTGTCAGCAGGCCTAATTCCACCATTGCCTGTTTCAAGGCTTGGCGAACAGGATCCGGGCAAGGGATCAACGGCAGGCGCGGTTCCCCCACTTCCCAGCCTAACAGTTCTAGCGCTGCTTTGACGGGAACTGGATTCGTGGTCAAGAACAAGGCCTTAAACAAGGGTAACAAAGCCAAATGTTCTGTCAATGCGTCGTTGACCTGGCCCGCTTCAAAGGCGCGAATCATGCTTTGAATCCGATCGCCCACGAGATGGCTGGCCACGCTGACCACCCCCGAAGCCCCCACCGACAACATCGGCAAGGTCAGGGAATCGTCTCCGGAATAGATCTTGAAGGTGGGCGGAGTCAGGCGGCGGACGGCGCTCACTTGGTCAAGGTTACCGCTGGCTTCTTTGATGGCCACAATATTCGACAGTTCCGCCAGTTGGGCCACCGTTTCCGGCAACAGGTTTTGGCCCGTGCGTCCCGGAATGTTGTACAGCATGAGGGGAAACTCGGGCACGGCGGCGGCGATCGCCCGGAAATGGGCGGCGAGTCCCTCTTGGGGCGGTTTGTTGTAGTAGGGAACCACTTGCAACGAACCATCCAGACCGAGCTTAGCGGCCTTTTCGGTGGCGGCGATCGCCTCGCGGGTTGAGTTGGATCCCGTGCCGGCCATCACCTTGGCACTGCCCGCCGCTTGCTTAACGACGCGAAACAGTTCGTATTCTTCGTCCCAGGTTAAGGTTGGCGATTCACCGGTCGTGCCGCACACCACCAGTGTGTCGGTTCCGTGCGCCACGAGATTGCGCGTCAGTTGCTCGACGATCGTGTAGTTAACGCTGCCATCTTGGGCAAACGGCACGATCATCGCGGTCATGACTCGTCCGAAGTCAATCACCCAGTATTGTCCTTAAGTTAGAGCGACGTTACGTTTAGTTGATGCCATCTTAGCCGATTTGGGCGATCGCGCACGGCCCAATGGGCGATCAGGCGCTTGCGGGGGTTCCAGCGAGTTTTCTGAAGGGTGAATCAACCGGTTTTCGCCATTTTTCGGGGATTTCTCTCTGGGTCGATCGCATCAGAAAAACTTCGACACTCGCGATCGGGCAGTGGCCTAATCCAAGCGCTGGAGAGGAGCCAGGTTGGGATCAAAGATTTTTTGACCCAAGCCGGGAAACCGCACCGAAATGGTGACTTTGCGCCCGGTTTCAAACACATGCATCACCTTTCCTTCGCCAAAGGTGTCGTGAATCACCCGATCGCCCACTTCCCAGGCTTGGGGCGGCGTGGTTTTGGTCGGGCGCGGATTGGGTTTGGGGGTGGGGCGGGCCGCGGCCGATCGCCGATTGGCTGATCCCGTCGCTGATCCCAAGGCCGCCGGCCCCGATCGGCGATTGCTCCGCCCCTCAGTAATCAGGTGCTCCGGCGGCAGCTCGCCCAAAAACACCGAGGGAACCGAAGGCTCACGCATTCCTCCCCACAGCCGCCGCTCCTGAGCATGGGTTAAGAACAGTTGCTCCTGGGCGCGGGTAATGCCCACATAGCAAAGGCGGCGTTCTTCTTCGAGCGATCGGGGATCATCCATGGAACGGAAATTGGGAAACAAGCCCTGTTCCAGCCCCACCAAAAACACCACCGGAAATTCCAGCCCCTTGGCCGCATGAAGCGTCATCAGGGAAACGGCGTTTTTGCCCTCCTTCAAATCATCCAAATCCGAAGCCAGCGCCGCATTTTCCAGAAAGTTCGTCAAGGAGCCGTCGCTGGTGTCTTCCGCATATTGGGTCATGGCGTTGGCCAATTCCGCCAAATTCGCCAGGCGATCGCTCGCTTCGTCCGTGCCCTCCGCTTGCAATTCCCGCACATAGCCCGATCCCTGAAGAATGCCATCCAAAATTGTGGCGGCGGGTTGCTGATCCACCTGGGCTTGCCAGGTCTGAATCATTTGCACAAACTCCAATAAGGGCTTAGCCGTCCGTCCGGCCAAGGTTTTCACCGAAGTTTCATCGCTCAAAATTTCCCAGAGCGGCACGCCCAACTGATCGGCCGCATTCTCTAGGCGATCGAGCGTTGTCTTGCCTACCCCGCGCTTGGGCACATTAATCACCCGCTTCAGGCTAATACTATCGTTGGGATTGGTGAGCAGGCGCAAATAAGCCAACGTGTCCTTAATTTCCTTGCGGTCATAGAACCGTAATCCCCCCACCATGGTGTAAGGAATTGCCAACCGCAGCAGCACATCTTCAAAGGGACGAGATTGGGCATTGGTGCGATACAAAATGGCAAAGCTGCCCCAATTTAATTCGGGATTTTGTTGCTCCAGCTTGCGAATTTTCTGAACCACATACTCCGCTTCATCCATTTCGTGGTCGGATTCATAGACCGCGATCGGGTCACCGGCCCCGCGCGTGGGCCGCAATACTTTATCAATGCGTTCTGTGTTGTGTTCAATGAGTTCGTTGGCCACCTGCAAGATGTTTTCGCGCGATCGATAGTTTTCCTCCAGCTTCACCATCGTCCGCGTGTCGTCATCGGGCAGTCGATCGCCAAAATCATCCTGAAAATCTAGCAAAATCGTGAAGTCCGCCGCCCGAAACGAATAAATGGACTGATCCGCATCGCCCACCACAAAGATCGATCGATGGTTCCATTGGTCAAAGCTTTCGGAAGATTCCCCATTGGTCACCAACAGCCGAATCAAGTCGTATTGGGTGCGGTTGGTATCCTGATATTCATCCACGAGAATGTGGCGAAATCGGCTGTGCCAGTAGCCCAAAACCGATTCATTTTGCTGAAAAAGCTGCACGGGCAACCCAATCAAATCATCAAAATCTAAAGCATTGTTCGCCGCCAAAGCCGCTTGGTAGCGATCATAAACCGTGGCGATTGTTCGACCGCGAAAAGTGGGATCATTGCGCTCCACCTCTTCCGGCGACAGTCCCTGATTTTTGGCATTGCTAATGGCAAAGCGTACCTGTCTCGGCTGGAATTTTTTATCGTCGAGATTCAGGTCTTTTGTCACAATTTGCTTAATCAGGCTTTGGACATCAGATTCATCAAAAATCGTGAAATTTTTTGTCCAGCGATAGCCTTTGGGATGCTGAAATTTTTCCAGATCAAACCGCAAAATTCGAGCACAGAGGGCGTGAAAAGTCCCGATCCATAGGTGCTTGATGGTGTCTTTATAAACCTGGGATTTCAGGCGCGTTTGTTCCTCGGGCCGCAGCAGGTCAAAGGGTTTGCCAAAGCGCGATCGCGACTCCTGTTGAGCAAAGAGGGTTTCAATCCGCTCTTTCATTTCCCGCGCGGCCTTGTTGGTGAAGGTCACGGCCAAAATCTGATCCGGATCCACGCGGTGGTGTTGAATTAAATGGGCAATGCGGAAGGTGAGGGCGCGGGTTTTGCCCGACCCAGCCCCCGCCACCACCAATAGGGGCCCCTGGTAATGTTCAACGGCGCGGCGCTGGGCGGGATTCAGTTGGGCAAGAAACGCAGACATGCGGGAAAAAACGAGGATAGGCGATGGAAAACTGAAAACGGGCAACACCCAAAACCGGCAACCCCAAGCACAAACACAACTCAAAAGGGGCGATCGGGCTGGACAGTTTCAGGGCGATCGGGCACAACTCAAGCGGCAGTTTTGGCCTTCACCACCAACACGGAACAGGGCGCTTGTTCCAGCACGTCGCTGCTGACGGAACCTTGCAAAATTCGATCGATGCCGCTGAGGCCCCGGCTGCCAATGATGATTAAGTCGGTGCGATGGATATTGGCCAAGCGGACAATTTCCGCAGCGGGTTCGCCACTGATGATCTCAATGGTGCTGGGGCAGGGTAGGCGCTTTTGGTAGGCCGCCAGTTGGGTTTCAATTTCGCGATACAAATCCGGTGCAGTGCCTTGGGGGCGATCGAGCGGCTGATCTAGATCGGTGCTGGTGGGCGGAATCACATGCACCAAAATTACTTTGCACTGATCGTTCAAATTGAGCGATCGCAGCATGGCAATTTCTGACTCGGATAATGCCGATCGATCCAGGGCCACCAAAACTGATTTCAACACTGCACCAAGTTAGCTAACGATTTTGCGGATAAAGGCAGCATACACCGCCAATTCTGGAATCTGGCTCCAGCCCCCACCAGACTTAACATTGTAAGCACTTGCGGTTGAGCGGTGGCCTGAAAACGCTGCGCTCCGAGAGATGCCAGTTCCGGGGTTCATCACCGGGGGTTCATCACCGGTTGATTCAGAACAGGGTGGTGGAAACTGATCAACCAAAACCCATCCCCCACCCTAGGGACTGCTTTGGATAAAACGCAGCCCGCTGATCAGGGGATCCCCGCTGGGCGATCGCTCGATCGAGCGATCAAACCCCGAAGGGGTTGCATAAAACAGCTCCACCGAACAAAGGGGGGCTAGTTGCTCCGCTCCCGCGTCGTAGGGACAGCCATAGTACACCAGGCGATCGGCAAGGCGCTGGGTTTCGATCGGGCGGAAAGATTGATGATCGTTCAGAATTCTGACATAGGCTAAGGCAGCCGCTTGGGAAATGGGCCGATAAAACGACAGGCTGTAGCCCACGGATTCCGTGCCGTCCCGCCGCGCCATCAGAGACAGATTGTTAAAGGGATAGATCCGCACCGAACAGGGGGAAGTCACGTCATAAAACCCACAGGCCCGATTCAGCGCTTGCACCTGTTGAAAGTGCGATCGATTAAAGGGCTGGCGACTGAATCGCGCATCTTCCACATCCTCCAAAGGCTCCCCTGACTGAGACGCTGGCCAATCGGCTGGGCCGGGGGGTTCCGAGGTGAGTTCCCACAGTTCTGCACGACAGGGAGCCGCCCCCCGATCGCAATTCTGGGGCCGCTGGCCATCGGGGCCAACCTGATAGATTTGGGATCCTTCAATCAGAAGACCCTGTTGATCATTCAGCCAAAGGGGATTGGAAAAGCGGCCGCGATACTCAATGGCGCTGTTGGCCGTGCCGTGGCGCTCAACGGTGGTGGTGCCATCTGGCTCGATCGTGATTGATTGCCCCGTGCCGCTGCCTCCCAAAAAGTTGAAGGAGCGCCGGCCAATGAAGGGGAATTCGTTAGGCGCTTGGCTCAAGGGGCCCAGCCGATCAGTCACGGGAGCGCGGGGAAACGCGGTGACCCTGGGGTGGCGCGGGGCGATCACGCTTCGCATCCCGATCGCCTGGGCCGGCCCGGAACTCCACAGGCCCCAAAACAGAACGATCGGGAGAGCAAAGCGGCGGCCCCGCTGGCTCCAAGCCGATAGTGCGCAGTGATTGGTCAAGAGATTCATAAATTGATGATTGCTTGGACAGCGGGCAACCAACAGAAGCAGGGGACGATCGCCCCGTCTGGCCCCTGGGGTTGGGCAGGGTCTTCCGCCAAACGATCAGGCTCAGTCCGCCCAGATCCTTAGACCGCCAGCGATCGCTGTGGTTGTCCCCAAATCACCCGCTCATGCTTGTAAATCACTAGCCCCGGTTTAGCGCCTTTGGGTTTGTACAGATGCCGGGGTTCCGTGTAAATCACGGGAACCTGTTCTGCTTGCCGGGCCCGGCTGTAGCGAGCGGCCAGGTCGGCGGTGAATTGCAAATCGGCGCGATCGGGCTGGGATCCCGCTGGCATCCGCAACAGCACGTGGCTGCCGGGAATTTCCTGGGCATGGAACCACAAGTCATAGGCCGTGGCCAACCGGAACGAGAGTCGATCGTTCTGAGCATTGTTGCGGCCAATCCAGACTTCATAGCCGCTGGGAGTGGTGAATTTGCGGAACCCTTCACCGGGGTCAGGCAAGGCCCGGCGATAGCCCGGATCCTCCAAATAACCTTCCTGCACCAGTTCATCACGAATTTCTTCGAGGGCGCTCAGATCTTCGGGGCCGCCGTAGTCCTCAAATTCACTGAGGCTTTCTTCCACCTCTTCCAGGTAGGCTAATTCGCTGCGGGCGGCGAGCAGTAGCGGTTCGATCGCGCTGCGGGAGCGATCGAGCTTTTGATATTTTTTGTAGAGCTGTTGGGCGTTTTGGACACCGGTTTTCGCCGGATCCAGAGCGATGGTCACGGGTGCGCCGGTCTCGAAGTCCGGCAGGCTGATTCGATCCAGCCCCGGTTCCCAATGGTGCAAATGGGCCATCAACAGGTCAGCCCGCGATCGAAACTGGTCGGCTTCGGCAGATTGGGCCAGGCGATCGGTAAATTCTTCAACTTTTTTGCGCAGCTTGCTGGCGAGGTTGCTCACCTTTTGCCGCAATTGTTGCCAAAGCCGCTGGAAGGCTTCCCGATCGAGCCGATCGCCATAGTAGCGATCGAGCAGGTCTTGCACCGATGGGGCCGATCGCTGTTCCTGCCACCCCAGCACGTCGTAGCCCGCTTCCGTCCAACCGGGCACAAAGTCTCCCATTTCCAGCCGTTTCAGCCAGCCTTGCCAAACCTCAAACAGCCGCCGCTGACCTGCCAGTTCCAAGGTTTCCACCGGCTGCTGGGGGTCAATTTCGGCCGCGGTTAGCAGGCTTTTGACCAATGGCGAGCTGAGGCCACGATAGGTTTTCAGCAGTTGGCGACTGATGGGGCCAGGAATCAGGGAAACCCGCTCCCACCAGCGGTCAAAGGATTCGGTTGGTTGCGGTGTGGCCTCCGTCAGTTTGGGCGGCGCACTGTAGCGATCGCCCGTTTGGATCGGCCGCACCCGTGACTGCTGGGCGCTCACTTGGTGGGCTGCGGTGACGATCGTGCCGTCCGCCGTGGTCAAAATGGCATTGCTGTACTTGCCCATAATTTCCACATACAGATGCCACAGGGGCGGATCGCCCGGCCGTCGGGCAAATTGCAAATCCACCACCCGCTCCCAAGGGGCCACCTCCGCAAAAGACACCAGGGCCAAGCCTTTCAGTTGATGCAACAACTGTTGGCTAAAGGTAAAGGTGTCCGGTTCCTTGGGCGGCGCGGCCCCAACGCAGAGCCGCGCCGCCTGGGGATGCCAGGAAATGCCCAACCAACCGCGCCGATCGATCGTTCGCAGGCAAAGGTAGACCGTGAAGCGATCGCGCTGAAAAACCTGTTCCAAGCGGGCCGGTAACCAGTCGCGCCGCAGTTCCCACAAGCTCGCTATCAGGGTGGTGTAATCAACGGGTTGCATGGGACACTCTCGGGCGGGCAACGGATCAGGCAACGGATCAGGCAGCGGGTCAGGGCGATCGGGGCGATCGGGGCGATCGGGGCGATCAGGCCAATCAGGCCAATCTGCAAACCACTAGGATTTGGGGCGGCGGTAGAAGGGACGATTGACCACCTCAGCGGTGATGAATTTATTCCGAATTTGCACCTCCAAGGCTTGCCCCACTTCCGCCAGGGCCGTGGGCACGTAGGCCAAGGCGATCGGGCGGTTGAGGGTGGGTGAAAATGTCCCGCTGGTGACAATGCCCACCGTCTCTCCCTGGTGCAACACCGGGTAATCATGGCGGGCAATGTGGCGATCGGGCAAGCTCAACCCCACCAGGCGGCGGGGAATGCCGGCCGCCTGTTGAGCCTCCAGGGCCGCCCGCCCCAGAAAGTCTCCCTTGCGATCGAGATGCACCAGCCAATCTAAGCTGCCTTCAAAGGGCGTGGTTTCCTCGGTGATGTCCTGACCATAGAGGGCCATGGCCGCCTCCAAGCGCAGGGTATCGCGGGATCCCAGCCCACAAGGAGCCACGCCCGCTGCAATTAACCGCTGCCAAAGCCGTTGCCCCGCCTCCAGATCCAGCATGATTTCAAAACCATCTTCGCCCGTGTAGCCGGTGCGGGCCATGAAAACGGCATCCGTTCCCAGGTGTGTGCGAATCGATCGATAGAACTTGAGTTGTCCCAAATCCGCCGTGATCCAGGGTTGCAAGGTGGCGGCGGCAGTTGGGCCCTGCACCGCAATCAAGATTTGCTCGGGCGATCGATCGATGACCGTCACCGCCGGATCCAAGTGAGCCGCCAACCAAGCCAGATCCTTAGCGGTGGTGGCGGCATTAATAATCACCGTGGCGAGATCGTCCCCTTCGCTATAGACAATCAAGTCATCCACAATGCCGCCCTGTTCGTTCAGCAGCACCGTATATTTCCCTTGCCCCGACTGGAGCGGGCTGAGATCGCTGGGCACTAACTGCCCCAAGGCCGTTTGCCAGGGGCCTTGCAGTTCCAGCTTGCCCATGTGAGAAATATCAAAACAGCCCACGCCCGATCGCACGGTTCGGTGCTCTTCCATCAGGCCAGCAAACTGCACTGGCATTTCCCAACCGCCAAAACCGGTCATTTTTGCGCCCAACTCAACACAGGCGGCAAACAAGGGGGTACGGCGTAGCTCGATCGCGCTCAAGGGATTGTCCTCAAGGGTAGAAATTGGGGCCTTTTCCATTATGCCGGGTTGCTCACGCCGCCATCAAAAAGGAGCGATCCCATGATCTCAATGATCTGGATCGCTCCTCGGAATAACGCTTAATCAGGATGCATCAAGGGGCTGCATCAAGGGGCTGAGGTTAGGCGTTGCCCCCATCACCCACTACCCGATCGAGCCGGGCGATCGGGTCACAGGGTTGAGCACCTAGTCTTCGTCGTCGAAATCTTCGCCGCCGTCAGTGTAGCTCTCTTCCTCTTCCTCATCGCCGCTGCTGGTGTAGCGGCTGCCGTAGCTGCCGCCGATGTCCTCATCATCGATGATCGCCGGGTTACGGCTCAGACCGTAGGCTGCCTCAGCGCCCAGGTCGATCGTCCCTTCCAGCTCATAGGCCCGCGCCGTGCGATCGTCCAGCACCACATCGGCCAGCTCCCCATCGTCGCCATAGAGCGGATCGGTCAGGGTGTAGCCCGTGGTTTCGTAGGGGCTAATTTCATCCACCAGGCCTTCTTCGTAGGCATTGAAGCCCGTACCCGCCGGAATCAGACGACCGATGATCACGTTTTCCTTCAGGCCACGCAGCCAGTCGGATTTGCCCTCGATCGCCGCCTCCGTCAGCACCCGCGTGGTTTCTTGGAAACTGGCCGCCGAAATGAAACTGTCCGTGTTCAGCGAAGCCTTGGTGATCCCCAACAGCACGGGCGTGTAAAGGGCCGGAGCCGCGCCGGTAATCGACATGGCTTCATTCACCCGCTCCACCTGTTGCAGTTCCACCAACTCACCCGGCAGCATCGTCGTATCACCACCGTCATCGATCCGCACCTTGGAGGTCATCTGCCGCACAATCACTTCAATGTGCTTGTCGGAGATTTCAATCCCCTGGGACTGGTACACGGACTGCACTTCATCCACCAGGAATTTTTGCACCCGCTGCAAGCTATCGAGGGCCGCTTCGTAGGGCGACATCAACTCCGCGTAGTAGTTGAAGAAGATTTCCAGGGTTTCGTGGGGATTAGCCGGGCCATCGGTCAGCGGTTCCGCCACGTTCGTCGTTTGACCATCAACCACCTGCACGTTTTGACCGGCCCGAATCGGGTATTCCGCCAAGGTGCCATCGTTCTCGATGATCTTGACTTCCACCGTGTCATCTTCCCCATAGACCACTTGGGCCGTACCGGGACGACGGGCCAACACGCAAGCTTCCTTGGGCTTCCGGGCTTCCAGCAGTTCCTCAATCCGGGGCAAACCTTGGATGATGTCTCCGGTTTTGGTGCGCTCAAACACCAACAACACCAGATTGTCACCCCGCTGAACTAGGTCGCCATCGTCAATGTGCAACACGGCTTGGGAGGACACACGGTAGGGGCGTGCCACCCGCAACACCACGTGATCTTCCCCGATCGACAGCACTTGGCCCGATTCGGCGCTGACCTGGCCGGGCGCAATTTCGCTCTTGCCCGCCACCACCAAGTCATCCACTTTGACGGTCGGGGTTTCCTGGGTCGCCACGGTCACCTGGTCGGTGGGGCGCATGATCAGCAAACGCCGCAGGCTTTCCCCGTCGCCGCGAATGCCGCGCACTTCCCCGCCGTCTTTAGCTTGGATTTCGGTGCGGGCCACCACGGCTCCCGGATCCACCCGATCGCCATCCTTCACCAGCAGGCGCGTGTGGGTGCTGCCCTGGGTCGGATCTGCCGACACATCTCGCCGCACCACCAGAGATTCCAAAATCACCAGTTGCAGGCGCTTGATGTCTTCGTCCGTTGGATCATCCACCAGTTCAATATCGGCGGCCAACTGCGGCGTGCCCTTATCCATTTCCAGGATCAGTTGGGTGCGCAGCAGGTCAATCCCTTCCACGGACTTAACCCGCTCACCGTCCTTGAACGGAATCCGCTGAACGGCCCGCAGTTTGATCGATCGCCCGGCTTCTTCGGCGGAATCTTGGCTCGGCACGGCCGGCTCATCGGGCACGGTGAACTCAATCACCGGCCGCAGCAACAGGCCCGACCCTTCCGGCGTTTCCACATATTCCACGCAAACCAGCTCTTCGGCCGGCAGCCCCGGAATAATGTCTTGACCGGGGGTGATGATTTGCCCATCGACGGTGGCCACCAAGTCCGGATCATCGACCATCCGCAGATCGCCGGGCTTGATCGAAATTTCCCGCAGAATGTCGTTCTTTTGGATCACTTCCACGATCCCGGCACTCTGGCAGAAGATGTCCTTGACGATCTCAGTGCCCGCTTCCACATACTGGCCGTCTTCCACCATCAACAGGGAGATGTCCTTGTTGATTTCGTGGGTTTCTTCGGGAATCCAAAGCAGCGTGCCCCCTTGGAGCACTTCATAGCCCTGTTTGCCCTTGGCCTTTTTGGCCACTTCCACGCCGGAGTAGCGCAGAATCCCGCCGGTGCTGGTGCGGTAGTGGTCGTCAATCAGCTCGGCCACCACTTGGTTGTGCAACACCTTGGTGCCGGGGGTGGCAATCAGGGAGAAGAGTTGTCCCCGATCGGTCTCAATCAGGTAGTGATCACGACCTTGGGCGCTTTCGGTGCGGATCCGAGCTTCGTTCAGCAACACCGAGGCGGTGATAATTTCAATTTCTCGGCTGCCGGCCTTGCCGTCGGCTTCGGCCACCTCGATCGGGAGGCGCACCACCCCGCCATGCTCCGTCACCAGGCGGGTTTCCGCCAGGATGCTGTTGGCCTCTACCACACTGCCATTTTTGACCGTGGGTTCAGCCCCCGGCGGCAGGTTGTAGACTTCCCCAGACAGCACCCAAATCAGCCCACTCCGCTGAGCAATTCGGGTGGTGTTGCCTTGGCGGTCTTTTTTCTCTTCGGGATAGACTCCATCGAACAGCACCTCACCGGCCATGTCCGAAGGCACGTCCTTGGTGGCTTTTTCGGTGGATTTCCGGGTGGTGCGCCCTTGGGCCTGCACCTCCACCAGCATTTGACCCAGCTTCACTTCTTCACCGCTGCGGGCAATCAGGATCGAGCCTTGGCTGGCTTCGAAGGTTTCCTTTTTGCCACCGGCTTCCACGGTGAGTTTGGTGGGCGCTTCCAGCAACAGGGCATCTTCCCCGTGGCGGGTGCGGAAGGAGCGGGCCCGCAGGTTCTTGGGATATTTGACCACCCCATCAAAGGGCGCACGAATCTGACCGGCCACTTCTCCGGTGAAGACCCCCCCCGTGTGGAAGGTACGCATGGTGAGCTGCGTCCCGGGTTCCCCGATCGACTGGGCCGCGATAATCCCCACCGCTTCACCCATGTCCACCATGCTGCCGTGGGCCAAGCTCCAGCCATAGCACTTTTGGCAGACCGATCGGGCCGCTTCACAGGTCAGGGGCGATCGCACGATCACCTCTTCCACGCCCGCCGCTTCGATTTCCTTGGCCAGCTCATCGGAAATGTCTTGGTTGCGGGCCGCCAGCACCTCGCCGGTTTGCGGATGAACCACATCCACCGCCACCACCCGACCCAACAGTCGGGAGCTAATCGGAATTAGGATTTTTTCATCGTCGGTCATGGCCCGAACCGGAATCCCCCGTTCCGTGCCGCAATCGGTTTCCCGAATAATCGTGTCCTGAGACACGTCCACCAACCGGCGCGTTAGGTAACCGGAGTCCGCCGTGCGCAATGCCGTGTCCACCAGCCCCTTGCGTGCCCCGTAGGAGGAAATGATGTACTCGGTAACGGTCAGCCCTTCGCGGAAGTTGGTTTTAATCGGCAAGTCGATGATTTCCCCTTGGGGGTTCGCCATCAAGCCGCGCATCCCCACCAACTGGCGCACCTGGGACAGGTTCCCCCGTGCCCCGGAGAAGGCCATCATGTAGACGGAGTTCAGGGGATCGTTGGATTCAAAGTTGCGCACCACCTCATCTTTCAGGTTTTCGCTGGTGCCGTTCCAGGTGTCGATTACCTTTTGGAAGCGCTCCACTTCCGTAATTTCCCCGCGCACATATTTGGTTTCCGTGCGGCGGATTTCCTCTTCGGCGGCTTCCAGCAGTTGGCGCTTAATCGGCGGAATTTGCAGGTCATCGACACTAATCGAGACCCCGGCACGGGTGGCGAATTTAAAGCCTAGATCCTTCAGGGCATCGGCAAGCTGGGAGGTGCGGGCCGTTCCGTAGTGGGTAAAGGCCCAGGCAATCAGGTTCCGCAGTTGACCCTTACGGATCACGCGGTTGTAAAAGATGGGTTGGGTCGGTTGGTCAGCCATGATCGGTTCGATCTTGTTGCGGTGATGGGGCCAAGCAGGGAAAAGCGATCGCCCCGATCGGGGCCAGGGCCAACGGGGCGATCGCGCAGGCTGGATTAGCCGATGCTGAGGACAGCCTGTTGAATCGTTTGGTTCAGCAAAATGCGACCCGGCGTGGTGCGGATGTATTGGGCCAGCAGTTCACCATCGCACTCGCGCCGAAGGCTGAGGGGGCGGCGGGTCTTTTTGCCCAGGGTGATGGTGGTGGCGGTGCTGCCTGCGGGAATCGTCACCGACTCGGCCGGCTGGGCCACGCGAATCGTCACCTGCTCCGGCGTAATCCGAATCACTTGCCCCGTGGCGGGCGCACTCACACCGGCCGCCAAAGCCGTGCCTTCCACCACCACATGGCCGTTGTTAATCACGGGGGTTTCACCATTCAGGGACACATCGATGGTGTCTTCACCCACCATCACCCACTGCTCCCCAACACCCTCGTCATGCTCCACGGGGCCGTTGTACTGCACCCAAACATAGGTATGGAGGCCCACCTTGCCCCGATCGTAGGCGATCGTCGCATCATCCAGGTTGGCAAAGTAGCGCAGCACATCGGCCTTCTGGTTCGGGTTTTCGGCCGTTAGGTAGTAGCAGCCCAACACCATGTCTTGGCTAGGGGTAATAATCGGGCGACCCGTTGCCGGTGACAGCACATTGTTAGAAGCCAGCATCAGCAGGCGCGCTTCCGCCTGGGCTTCCAGGGACAAGGGCACGTGTACCGCCATTTGGTCACCGTCAAAGTCCGCGTTAAAGGCCGGACAAACCAGCGGGTGCAACTGAATGGCACGCCCATCCACCAAGATCGGCTCAAAGGCCTGAATCCCCAATCGGTGCAGGGTCGGAGCGCGGTTCAGCATCACCGGGTGGCCGTCAATCACCTCTTCCAGCACATCCCACACAGCAGGGTCGTTGCGCTGGATCATCTTCTTGGCGGCCTTGATGTTGTTGACCAAGCCTTGCTTGATCAACCGGTGGATCACGAAGGGCTGGAACAGCTCGATCGCCATTTCCCGAGGTAGACCGCATTGGTGAATCTTCAGATTCGGCCCGACCACAATTACGGAACGGCCGGAGTAGTCCACCCGTTTACCCAGTAGGTTTTGGCGGAAGCGGCCCTGTTTCCCTTCAATGATGTCCGACAGGGACTTCAGCGGGCGGTTGTTGGCTCCCACCACTGTCCGACCCCGCCGACCGTTATCAATCAGCGCATCGACAGCTTCCTGCAACATCCGCTTTTCGTTGCGGACAATGATTTCCGGAGCCAGGATCTCTTGCAAGCGAGCCAACCGGTTATTGCGGTTAATCACCCGACGATAGAGATCGTTCAAATCCGAGGTGGCAAACCGCCCCCCATCCAACTGCACCATCGGTCGCAGGTCGGGCGGAATCACCGGAATCACATCCAGCACCATCCACTCGGCCTTCGCCCCGGTGGCCACAAAGTTGTCAATCACCCGCAGGCGTTTGATCAGCTTGGCCCGCTTTTGCCCCTTGGCCGTGGCGATTTCTTCCCGCAAGCGCTCGGCTTCCTGCTCCAGGGGAATATCCTGCAACAGGCGCTGAATCGCTTCAGCCCCAATGCCCACTTCCACGCCTTCGAGATCCGAATCATCGGCGTAGAGGCGATCTTCGATTTCAATCCACTGCTCTTCGCTCAGCAGTTGTTTGTAGCTGAGATCTGCCGCATTACCCGGATCGAGCACCACGTAGGAGTTGAAGTACACCACCTGCTCCACATCGCGCAGGGGCATATCCAACAGGATTGCCATGTAGCTGGGGATCCCCTTCAGATACCAAACGTGGGTGACGGGGGCCGCCAGTTTGATGAAGCCCATTCGGTGACGACGCACCCGCGATTCGGTCACTTCCACACCGCAACGTTCGCAGACAATACCGCGGTGGCGCACCCGCTTGTATTTGCCACAGTGGCATTCCCAATCCTTGGCGGGTCCAAAAATCCGCTCGCAGAATAGCCCGTCCATTTCGGGCTTCAGGGTGCGGTAGTTGATCGTTTCGGGCTTGGTCACTTCACCGACGATTTGACCGTTGGGCAAGGTACGCTCGCCCCATTGGCGAATCCGCTCGGGCGAGGCGATGCCGATCTTTACGTAGTCAAAGCGCTGCTTGAGTTTCGACATGGTTGTTCGGTGACGGTGGGCAATCAGCAGGCAAACGGGAATGGATCGATCGCCCCAGACAGGACATTAAGGGGGCGATCGATCCGCAGAACTCACACCTTACTCGTCGTCAAACCCTTCGCGGGCGAACACTTCGTAAGTGGGACGGGTGGGCGCGCGGCGGACACCGGGGATATCGATCATCAGATCTACCTCCACATCGCGGCTGGTGCCGTCGTCTTGGATTTCGCTCTTGTGGACGGCGATGTCCAAACAGAGGGATTGCAGCTCGCGCATCAGCACCTTGAAGGATTCCGGTGTACCCGGCCGTGGGATCGCCTTGCCCTTCACTATGGCGTTCAGCGCTTCGTTGCGCCCCTGCATATCGTCGGACTTGACCGTCAACAGCTCTTGCAGGATGTAGGCGGCCCCGAAGGCTTCCAGGGCCCACACTTCCATTTCCCCAAACCGCTGGCCACCCTGCTGGGCCTTACCGCCGAGGGGTTGCTGGGTCACGAGGGAGTAGGGGCCGGTGCTGCGGGCGTGGATCTTGTCATCAACCAAGTGGACTAGCTTCAGCATGTAGCCCTTGCCGACGGTGACGGGGCGATCGAACGGTTCCCCTGTCCGGCCATCGTAGACCGTGATTTTTCCGGGATTCGTCGGCTCAAACAGCCAGTCCTTACCGGTTTCGTCGCGGGCTTCCTGCAACTTGCCATGCACCGCCAAGCGGGAGGCTTCTGCCCCGTACATTTCGTCAAAGGGCGTGACCTTGAAACGCATCCCCAACTGCTCACCGGCCCAACCCAGCAAGCACTCAAACACCTGACCGACGTTCATCCGGGAAGGCACTCCCAGCGGATTCAGCACCACATCTACCGGGCTACCGTCGGGCAAGAAGGGCATATCTTCCACGGGCAGGATCTTGGAGATGATCCCCTTATTGCCGTGGCGACCGGCCATTTTGTCGCCCACTTGGATTTTCCGCTTTTGGGCCACGTAAACGCGCACGACCATGTTCGCGCCGGGGGGCAGCTCGTCGCCCTGTTCTCGGGTAAATACCCGCACATCGACAACACGACCCTTTTCACCGTTGGGCACGCGCAGGGAGTTATCGCGCACGTCCCGGGCTTTTTCACCGAAGATCGCTCGCAACAGTTTTTCTTCCGGCGGTTGATCCGATTCACCCTTGGGCGTGACTTTCCCGACCAGGATGTCACCGGATTCCACCCAAGCGCCGATCCGGATGATGCCGTGCTCGTCCAGTTGCCGCAGGGCATCTTCCCCAACGTTGGGAATTTCGCGGGTGATTTCTTCGGGGCCGAGTTTGGTTTGGCGGGCTTCAATCTCGAATTTTTCAACGTGGATCGAGGTATAAACATCCTCGGCCACTAGGCGCTCACTGATCAGGATTGCGTCTTCGTAGTTGTAGCCTTCCCAGGGCATGTAAACGACGGTGACGTTTTGCCCCAGGGCCAATTCGCCGCCTTCAGTGGAGGAGCCGTCGGCCAGCACCTGCCCAGCCACCACACGCTCGCCGCTGTAGACCAAGGGCCGCTGGTTGAGGCAGGTATCCTGGTTCGATCGCTGGTACTTTTGCAGCTCGTATTCCAGGATGTTGCCGTCTGGATCCTTGACGCGGATTTCTTTGGCGGACACGTAGACCACTTCTCCGGCAGTGCGGGAGACGATCACCATCCCCGAGTCGCGGGCGGCCTGGGCTTCCAATCCAGTACCTACGAGGGGCCGTTCGGGCCGCAGCAGGGGCACGGCTTGCCGTTGCATGTTCGATCCCATCAGGGCCCGGTTTGCGTCGTCATGCTCCAGGAACGGAATCAGGGACGTGGCTACCGAGATGATCTGTACCGGGGACACGGCGATGTAGTCCACCTGGTCGGGGGTGGTGGTGGTGAATTCCTGGCGGTAGCGCACGGGCACCGATTCCCCGAGGATGTAGCCGTTTTCGTCCATGGGCACATCCCCAGGAGCTACGCGCACATCGTCCTCTTCGTCGGCGGTCATGTAGATCGGCGAGCGATCGAGCCGGACGCGGCCATTTTCCACCGGGAACACCGGGGTGGTAATGAAGCCGTAGGGATTAACGCGGGCATGGGTCGCCAAGGAGCCGATCAGACCCGCGTTGGGGCCTTCCGGCGTTTCGATCGGGCAGATTCGGCCATGATGGCTGGGGTGAATGTCCCGCACCGCGAAGCCCGCCCGCTCCCGGGTCAGACCGCCGGGGCCCAAGGCACTCAGACGACGCTTGTGGGTCAACTCCGCCAGAGGATTAGTCTGATCCATGAACTGGGACAGTTGGCTGGAGCCGAAGAACTCCTTAATCGCCGCCACCAGGGGTTTCGGGTTGACCAAAGAAGCGGGCGTTAGGGAATCCGCATCAGATACGGTCATCCGTTCGCGAATGATCCGCTCCAGGCGGTTAAGGCCCACGCGCACTTGGTTTTGCAGCAGTTCACCCACGGAACGCACCCGGCGGTTGCCCAGGTGGTCGATGTCGTCGGTGCTGCCCAGGTCAAATTCCAGGTTGATCAGGTAGTCGATCGCCGACAGAATATCCTGCGGGGTCAACACGCGCACCGTGTCAGGAATATTCAGGTGCAGCTTGCGGTTGATCTTGTAGCGGCCCACCTTGCCCAGGTCGTAGCGCTTGGGATCAAAGAAGCGTGAATCCAACAGTTGCTGACCACCCGAAACCGTCGGCGGTTCGCCCGGTCGCAGCTTGCGGTACAGCTCCATCAGCGCTTCTTCTTCGGAGAAGTCGCCTTCTTTTTCGATCGTCCGTTGGAAGTATTCCGGGTGACGCAGCCCATCGAGGATTTCCGCCGTCGTCCAACCCAGGGCCTTTAGTAGCACTTGGGCCGACAGTTTGCGGGTCTTGTCGATCCGCACCCAAACCATGTCGTTTTTGTCAGTCTCAAACTTCAGCCAAGCACCCCGGTTGGGAATCAAGCTGGCGGAGTAGGTGCGGCGACCGCTTTTGTCAATTTCAAACTTGTAGTAAACGCCGGGGCTACGAACGATTTGGTTCACGATCACCCGTTCCGCGCCGTTGATGATGAAGGTTCCCCGTTCCGTCATCAGGGGCAGATCGCCAATGAAGACTTCTTGCTCCTTGATTTCGCCGGTTTCTTTGTTGATCAACCGGGTCGGCACATACATTTGCACCGAATAGGTGGCATCCCGCCGCTTGGCTTCATCAACGTCATACTTGGGTCGCTTCAGCTTGTAGTTTTTGCCGATGAAGTGCAGCTCCAACTTGCCGGTATAGTCCGTTATGGGGGAGAAACTGTCGAGTTCTTCGATCAGGCCTTCTTCGAGGAACCAACGGAAGCTGGCCCGCTGAATTTCAATCAGGTCGGGCAGCAGAAACGAAGGGGTCGTGGTCGCGAGTTTGTCGGTCATGCGTCTCCTGGGGGCGGTGATGCCAAGTGCAAACCCGTTGGCAGATGGAACGCGGGCAGCAAAACAGCAGCAAAACAACGGTGACCGGGCTTGGCAAGGGGCAAATCACAGGGGCGATCGCCCGGCCCGGCTGCGGGGCCCTAGGCGAGGGCCAGGGCGGGAACGGTGGGTTCGATCGACTGGGGCAGTCGGAACAACTGGCGAGCATTGGCGCTGGTTTGCTCGCCCAGAGCGATCGGGTCAAGATTCCGCAGGGCGGCTACCTGGTTGAGCACCGAAACCACGTAGGCCGGTTCATTGCGACGACCGCGATGGGGAACAGGAGCCAAAAATGGGCAATCCGTTTCCACCAACAGGCGATCGAGCGGCACCACCTTGGCGGATTCCTGAATGTCTGGGGCATTTTTGAAGGTGACCGTACCGCTGAAGCTGATGTGAAACCCAAGCTCCACAAACTGCAATGCCTGCTGAGGGGTACCTCCCCAGCAGTGCAAAACTCCCGCCGGACAATCCGGGCGATCGCGCAGAAACGCAAGCATTTCCTCAGCAGCCTCGCGGCAATGGATAATCACCGGCAAACCTAAATCGCTGGCCAAATCAAGCTGGGCCCCAAAGGCCGCAAACTGCACTTGGTGGGCTGTTGATTTATAGAAATCGAGACCGGTTTCACCAATGGCCACCACCTTCGGATCCGATTGAGCCAAGGTACGAATTTGCCCGCCCAGCGCCTCTTGCCACTGATGTTCCGCCTCCAGTGGGTGTAGCCCAACAGCGAAAAACACTTCAGGGCAAGCCCGGGCGATCGCCTGAATCGCCCCAAACTCGCCCGGATGCACACAAGCGTGAACCAACGCGTCAACGCCGGCCGCCAACCAACGCTGGCGAACGGCGCTGAAATCATCACTAAAGTTGGGGAAATTAACGTGAACGTGCGTGTCGATCGCTTTCACGGCGCGTTTACCCACCTCGACTACGGCTAAGGGTTAATGCTTGGGATCTCAGCCCAGCAGTCTCAGTCAGCGATGGGCAACGCACCAAAGGTGGCGAGGCCCCATCACCCAACCAACCCTTAAGCAGCGACAGCCTTCTTCAGGTAGCTGGCCAACTTCGACTTTTTGCGCGCACCGTTGTTGCGGTGATAAACACCCCGCTTCACGGCCTTGTCAATTTTGCTGGCGGCATTGGACAGATTTGCTTGGACGGCTTCCAGGGCTTCCGGCGAAGGGTTGGCCGCGTAAGCATCCACCGACGACAGATATTTCTTGGTCAGGGTTCGCACCGCCGACTTATAAGCTTTATTACGCAGTCGATTACGCTCTGCGATCTGAACGCGCTTGATTGCAGACTTAATATTAGCCACGGTCGATCTCTTAGGATTTCGATTGCAACGTTGACACTAGATTCCCATGCCGGGGCAAGGGGGACACCCAAACCAGAGGACTTGGGTTCTTGCTTGTTTCTCGTGGTCGAGTCTTCCGCGCCTTCGTTCTAGGATGAGACCAGGAAAAGTCTCAGGGTCGCTCCGCAGGCTGACACCGCTACAATGAGCGGTCAAGAAGCATCGGCACTGGTTCCTTGGGCCCGGTGAGTCGTGACGCTGTTGAGCAGGAAAAAATTTCTGCTCTGGCAGTCACCCTTTGGCAAGGCTGAACAAGGAGAGATTGGACGGTGTTGGAACTGCCCGGCGATCCATAATAACACCCATGGCCGGAACTCGTGCAAAGAACTCCGGAATTTTGTTAAAAAATGTTTTAATACTCACCGCATTAGCCAGGCGATCGCACAAGAGTCCCTGTTGCTTTTTAACCCTTGCTCTCAAGAGACAAGGTTTTCAGGCTGCCGAGTGTTTCTATAATGATGACTACGCCGATCTCGTCGGTAGCCACGGGGCGCTGCGAGGTCGCCGAATTGGACGACCAGGACGCGAAGACTCCATGTTGCGAATTATTACCGAATTGGCCGAGGCCCGGTCGGAGCTGCGGCGGATTTGCGATCGCACCCACGATGAGCAGGTGACGCACAAGGAAGCCACCGTGCGTCAGATCCTCCAAACCGTGAAGCGCCAAGGCGATCGGGCCTTGCTAGCCTACACGGAAGAGTTTGACAAGCAGATTTTAACTGCCGAGCAACTTCGCGTCACGGGGTCGGAACTGGATGCGGCCTACCAACAGGTTTCCAAGGAACTCTTGTCGGCGATCCAACTGGCGAGCCGACAAATTGAGGAGTTTCACCGGCTGCGCGTTCCCAAAAGCTGGGTGCAATTTGGCGATCGAGATGTGGTCTTGGGTAAGCGCTACACGCCGGTCGATCGCGCTGGTCTCTACGTTCCCGGTGGTCGGGCCGCCTATCCCAGCACCGTGCTGATGAATGCGATTCCGGCCAAGGTGGCCGGGGTGGAGCGAATTGTGATGGTGACCCCGCCGGGGCCCGGGGGTGCTTTGAACCCGGCCGTGCTGGTGGCAGCCCAAGAGGCGGGCGTGACGGAAATTTACCGGGTGGGCGGGGCCCAGGCGATCGCCGCCCTCGCCTACGGTACAGAAACGATTCCGAAAGTGGACGTGATCACCGGTCCGGGCAATGTTTACGTGATGCTAGCCAAGGGGCAAGTCTACGGCACGGTGGGCATTGACTCCCTCGCTGGGCCCTCAGAAGTGCTCGTGATTGCCGATCGCACCGCGGATCCCACCCACCTGGCCGCCGACCTGCTAGCCCAGGCTGAGCATGACCCCATGGCCGCGGCAATTCTGATCACTACCGATGGCGACCTGGCCGGGAAGGTGGTGAACGAGGTGAAGGATCAACTGGCGGATCACCCTCGACGGATTGATACAGAAAAAGCGATCGCCCATTTTGGCCTGGTCATTGTGGTGGAAACACTGGAGTTGGCGGCGGAATTGTCCAACGAATTTGCACCGGAACACTTGGAATTGGAAGTGGCAGAACCCTGGGATTTACTGGAGCGGATTAAACATGCCGGAGCCATCTTCCTGGGCCACTCCACACCGGAAGCAGTGGGCGACTACCTCGCGGGCCCCAACCACACCCTGCCCACCTCCGGCGCAGCCCGCTATGCCTCGCCCCTGAGCACAGAAACCTTCATGAAGCACTCCAGCATCATTTCCTATTCCGCTGGGGCCCTGTCGTCCGTGTCCTCGGCAGTGCAGGCATTGGCGGAAGCGGAGGGTCTGCCGTCCCATGGCTATTCCGTGAAGGTGCGCACCGATCGCCCCAGTCCCGAACGTTAGGGAGGATTAGCAAGCAATTGGGCAATTGGAAGTTGAGATTTGTTGCAGATTGTTACCTGTTGTTGTAACTCTTCATATCCCATCCCCCATCCCCCCAAAGGAGATTGATAGACTAAACAACAGTTTTTTTAAGGCTTTGATCTTTGTGATCTTTGGCAAGCCGTTTTTAAAATCCCAACGCAGCCTTTGATCCCACACAACCGCTGTGCAGTTGCCAGGAAAAAATCGCTGCTGATCATCCCGTTGACGACCCTTCCCTAGCACGCTGATAGATCCGTTCAGATTGCGCCAGTCAGATCGATCCAGATCCTGTCCGGTTCAGTCATCCGCCCAACCCGTACCTCGATCGCACTAAGCAATTCATGGTTAGCACTCCCCAAAAACCGCAAGCCGTCCAGCCGGGAGTCAAAGTTCCCGCCAAGGACACAATCCTCACGCCGCGCTTTTACACCACCAACTTCGAAGAAATGGCGGCGATGGATATCTCTGCCAACGAAGAGGAACTCCAAGCAATCATCGAAGAATTTCGGGTGGACTATAACCGCCACCACTTCGTGCGCGATGAGGAGTTCAACCAAAGCTGGGATCACATTGACGGCAAAACCCGCGAGCTGTTCATTGAGTTTCTGGAGCGCTCCTGCACCGCTGAGTTTTCGGGCTTCTTGCTTTACAAGGAACTGTCGCGGAAACTGAAGGGCAAAAACCCGGTGCTAGCTGAAGGGTTTGAGCTGATGTCGCGGGATGAAGCACGCCATGCGGGCTTCCTGAACAAGGCGATGACGGACTTCAACCTGTCGCTGGATTTGGGCTTCCTGACCCAAAGCAAGAGCTACACCTACTTCGCACCGAAGTTCATCTTCTACGCGACCTATCTGTCGGAAAAGATCGGCTACTGGCGCTACATCACGATCTATCGCCACCTGGAAAAGAACCCCGAAGACCGGATTTATCCGATCTTCCGCTTCTTTGAAAACTGGTGCCAAGACGAGAACCGTCACGGCGACTTTTTCGATGCGGTGCTGCGGGCCAATCCCCAATTCCTGAACGATTGGAAAGCCCGTCTCTGGTGCCGGTTCTTCCTGCTGTCGGTGTTTGCGACGATGTTCTTGAACGATCTGCAACGGAGCGGGTTCTACGCGGCGATCGGGCTGAACGCTCGCGACTATGACATCGAAGTGATTAAGAAGACCAACGAAACGGCGGGTCGGGTGTTCCCGATCATCCTGGATGTGGAGAACCCTGAGTTCTATGAGCGGCTCGATCGCTGTGCCGCTAACAACATCAAATTGGGTGAAATCGCTGCCTCGAACGAACCGGGCTTCGTGAAGACTCTGCAAAAGTTGCCGCTGATTTTGAACACGGCCTGGCAGCTCATTGCCCTGTTCCTGATGCCACCCATCCGAGTTGACCAAAATTGGTCGGTGGCTCGCTAGAACTCGGGAATTAGACCCGATTTGACTGTCATTTCGAGCTGATTGGGTGGCCAGTGCTGAGCATTGGCCATCTTTTTTGTCTCTTTTTCTTTTGTCTCTTTTCTGCGTTTTGATCGCTTTTTCTGGCCCATCAAGCCAGTCATTTACGCACAATTAGGCAATGATTTCGTTGCCCTTCCTAGACAGCGGTAAGGTCGTTCGCTACCCTGAAGTCTGTAGTGACGGCTTTGCCGTATCCCGATCGAGATGGTTCTCTGTGCCTTGCCATGACTGCTTCTAGCACAAAACGCCGCCGCCAACTGCCTTGGCTCCATCGCCACGGTCGCACCGTAATTGCGGGCATCGCCGGAACCGGTTTGGTGCTCACCAGCTATCTAACCGTGGTGAAGTTAACGGGCGCAAAGGCGGCTTGCCCCACAGAAGGGTGCGATCGCGTCCTGAACAGTCCCTATGCCGAGGTGTTGGGGATACCGCTGCCGCTGATTGGGATGTTGGGCTATGGCGCGATGTTGTTGTTGGCGCTGGCTCCCCTGGCAACCCAACAGGCCCGTAAGGATCTGCAAGTGCAGATTGAAGAATGGAGCGGCTTGCTGTTGGTGGCGGGCGGCGCAGCGATGGCCACGTTCAGCGGCTATTTGATGTATGTGATGGTCTCGGAAATTCGCGAGACTTGTCTCTATTGCTTGGGGTCGGCGTTCTTTTCCCTGTCGCTGTTTGGTCTGGCCCTCAGCAGTCGCCGTTGGGATGATTTAGGGAAACCCATTTTTACGGCGATCGGGCTGGCCATCATCACGCTGGTGGGAACCTTGGGGGTTTATGCCACTCCCAGCGGATCCAGCTCCAACGGATCGGAAATGTTCACCATCAAGACCACTTCCGGCCCGGCGGAAATTGCTTTAGCCGAGCACCTGACTAAAACGGGGGCACAGGAATTTGGAGCCTATTGGTGTCCCCACTGCCACGAGCAGAAAGAACTGTTTGGCAAGGAGGCGGCCGCAAAGCTGCCCTACGTGGAGTGTGATCCCAACGGCAAGAACGCCAAGCCGGATCTTTGTCGGGCGGCGGGGATTCGCAGTTTTCCCTCCTGGAAAATTGGCGGCAAGCTCTATGAAGGGGTAACTCCGCTCGATCGCCTGGCGGATTTGTCGGGTTATCAGGGCGATCGCACCTTCCGCCAAGGAAGCCTTCAGGAACTGCCAAACCGCGCCGCCCCGATCCCAGAACCCGCCCCTAGTCCTTAAACCCCAATGACTTTCAGCCCAACACCTGAGTTCAGGAGGTTGGGCGTTGTAGATTTTGGGGCCATGATGGGGAATTGAACCGAAAATCTTGAAAAATTTGCAAATGCTTCGCCGGATCAGGCAACTTTTCGCTAGAAAAGCTAAAACAGACGGAATTTGCTTGACATCCTCCCCAGCCTAAAAGCGTGGGGATTCCGGCCCTGGCCGAACAACCGAAGTTGCTCGACTAGACCATGGGTTGACGCTTCACAGGCTGCTGCTAGCAAACCAGTCTGGCGCTAGCCTCCACGTCCGTTTTTAGTCTCGGACTGCCCGCCCGCGACTGAAAGAGAAGTTTGCTTGAGCAAACTGAATGGGGTGTCTTTAGGTCGGCTTCTCCGTTGCCCTCAGATTCTTTTCCTCTCGCTGTCCCAGGCCCGGTTTCACAGCTCAATGGCTGGTATATCGCTGCAAGATGAGGTGGGGATTTCAACCATTCCCATCCTAGCTACAAAATGGAATTTCCATGATCAAAGCTCGCCCGCCAAAGCCGTTAATTAAGCCGTAACGAAGCCAATCCGAGAGAGTGAGGTATCTATCACGATCCGTAATCTCTGAAGCGTTACGATTGAGACCGGGAGCAGTCGGCTAGAATCCAGAAAAGATCGTCAAACATCTTGCCGGGGGTGGCCACTTTTGACCTGGCCCATTTGGCTTGACTCGATCCAGTATTTCCGATCAGGGTGGCGTGCCAACGGCTATTCGCGATGTTCTGTTTAGGCATTTTGTTTAGGCGTTTCGTTTAGATGCTCCGTTTAATAGTCCTCGTGATTTGATTACTCGATTTAATCACCCAAGCTTGATCACCCATCGATCAACCAACCCTGATCGCTCTTGAGACCTCTGACAGTGGCTGTTATGCAGATTTGTCCCCAGTGCCAATGTGAAAACCCTGATGACAACAAGTACTGTCAGCAGTGTGGTGCCTCGCTTGATCGACTGCTTTGTCCGGAATGCGGCACTGAGAATCCCGTCGGTCAGCTCACCTGTAGTGACTGTGGCGAAGCAATCGGGACAGTTCTGCAAGCTCTTTTGGTGCCACCGGAGCCGGATGCCGCTTGGCCAAATCCCCCCGAGACCAATGATCCTGACCAGCCTTTTCTGCGCTACAGGCCCTTGACCCCGATTCGGGCGATCGATGCCAGCGCCCAATATCAAACCCAAGTGCTGGATCAACAACCTTATCGACTGCGATTTTTCGATCGCTGGTTGCACCAACCGATCGAGGGCGACGCGGAACCCACCTTGCCCCCCAGCTCTCAACCCGCAACTTACGAACTCTCGATCGAGTCCCAGATTCCCTCCATTGCCCAACCCTACCTGCTGCTCGATTCGCAACTGGGCCAACGCTTGCCCCAGGTCTACGACACCTGGCAAGGAGAAGGCTGGCAAGTGCTGTTGATTGAGGATCGATCGGACTGGAAATCCTTGAGCGATCTGTGGCGAGATCCCGACACGCCCACCCTGCAAGTCCTGCACGATCTCTACGAAATGCTCGACCTTTGGGAAGAGCTAATTCCCGTGCAATGCACCGCCAGCCTGCTGGTGCTCGACAACCTATGTGTTGACGAAGACAGCGTTCTGAGCCTTAAGCGCCTGCATGACCCCACCGCGCATCCGGAGCAGCCCACCGCCGCCAGCAGCCTCACGCATCTGGGCGAAGCCTGGCTACAGTTGCTGACCCAAGCGGAACATCCGGGAGCCGACTCCCTGATTAACCTGGCCCAACTGATTGCTCGGGGCCAATTCACCAGCCCCGATGTGGTGCGCCAGCACCTGCGACTCATTGCCGACAACTTGGAACAGAAATCCCCCGTGGCTGCGGCCGCCGCTAGTCTGAACGAGAGCGTGGCCATGCCCCCTAGCTCGGTTGTTCCTAGCGGTGGCAATCCGCTCGTGAATCTTCCCCTCAGCAGCCTGCGGGATGACGATGAGGACGATACGCCCACGATCGTCCTGCCCATGAAGTTGTCGAGTCTGGATGAGGCGGGGCGCACGGACATTGGTCGCCAACGCGATCACAATGAGGACTACTTCGGCATTTACACCAACTTCCAGCGCCTGGAAACCCCCAATGGCAGGACGGTTCGGGCCCACAATCTTTATATCCTCTGCGACGGGATGGGGGGCCATGCCAGCGGGGAAGTGGCCAGCCACTTGGCGGTCAAAACTCTGCAGGATTATTTCCAAACCAATTGGCAAAATGAAATGCCCCCGATCGAGGCCATTCGAGAGGGCATCTTCATCGCCAATCAGGCCATTTACGACGAAAACCAAAGCGAGCAGCGATCGGGCAGTGGACGAATGGGAACCACCCTGGTTTTAGTGCTTGTCCACAACTCCAAGGTGGCCGTGGCCCATGTGGGAGACAGCCGGCTCTATCGGCTCACCCGCCGTCGGGGTCTTGAGCAAATCACCACCGACCACGAAGTCGGACAGCGGGAAATTCAGCGCGGCATTGATCCCGATGCCGCCTACAGTCGCCCCGATGCCTATCAACTCACCCAAGCTCTGGGGCCCCGTGATAACACTGGAGTGGATCCAGAAATCCAGTTTTTGGATCTGGACGAGGATGCTCTGTTGTTGCTCTGTTCTGATGGATTGAGCGACAACGACTTGATTGAAACCCACTGGCAAACCCACTTAGCCCCACTGATTAGCTCTCGTGCCAATCTTGACCAAGGGGTTGCGCAACTGGTGGAGCTGGCAAATCAGCACAATGGCCATGACAACATCACGGCCCTGCTGATTCGAGCGAAGGTGCAGCCCAACATGGACAGCATGTTGATGTAGGGCTGGGAGTTGGACTGGGCCAATTGGCCAGGCTTCCTAAGGGGCTTAACCAGCATCCAGGAAGCCACGGTCGATCGAACGGGGAGCGAGCCGAATGCCTAGAAGCTAAGTTCCTAGAACAGGGTGATTTTGGGGTTTTCATCGATGCGAACGGTGAGCGATCGCTCGATTTGCCCTAGGTATTGAAGTTTCGAGACCCCATCCTCAGGATGAGTGACCGATCGCGCACGGATGGTCAGCGAGGGCTTACCCCCCACTCGTCCAGGGGAGTAAAGGTCGATCGCGGCTTGCTTGAGAGTGGCCACCAACACCTCTGCTGGCAAGTCTGGCGAAACAGCAATTGTGGCGAGGGTTGCTCCCGTGTCATAAACCAATTGGTAGGGGGCAGCTCCCTCAATGCGCGGCCGTTCCCGAAGACTGAGGCCAAAACCAAATAACCCCGCCGCCACCACGATCGTGAACGCGGTGACTCCCACCAGTCGAAATCGCCAGGCCCAGCCCAACACAAACGCCAAAATGGTCAAGAGCAAAAACAGACCATCGGCCGCCAAAGTCCACTTGGCCCCCTCGATCGCCAGTTCCGTCAGCCCTTTGCCATTCAAAAGTTGACTTAAATCCATCGCTTGAATTCCCCTTGTCTTTGCTGTTTTTGAGAGTGGCTGTCTTTCAGATTTAGCTGTCTTGCAGATATTGATCTTTCAACATTCTTTTGGCTATTGCGAGAGTGTCTGAGAAGTTGCCTGAGGGACTAACCAAGCGCCAACAGTTGTGGGGGCAAGGCGCTTCAGCCCCTTATCTGGGCCGGTTGATGAGACCCACAAAGCAGTAGCTTTGGCCTTTCAGACATCCTCTGATGGGATCTTTGAAAAGTTGGGAATACCCAAAAAAAGGGGTGGCTCACTGTCCACCCCTCAGACTCTATCGGTTTTGCTTCCATCGATGCAAGCGCACCATCTGAGCGCAACTGAGTAAGCGCAACCGATTAGCTCCTCTGCATCTGGGCGATCAGGAACCGTTCTGCGGTTGGGCCCCAATCCCCAATGACCGAGTTTTTAATCATCATCATCGTCATCGCCTTTGCCGAAGCGCTTGCCAATGCCGGGGGGCAGGGTGTCAAACGTCCGCTTGCCACCGACAATCTGTTTCGCTAATCCGGGCGGCAGACCCAACAAACCACCACCCAGGGTGATGTTGGTAATGTTCGTGATATTGGTGATGTTCGTGATGTTGGTGACGTTGGTGGTGGAGCCGCTGAGGCTGCCGCCTGTGGTGCCGCCGCCGGTAGTGCCACCCGTGCTGCTGCCGCCGCCCGTGGTGCCGCCCGTATTGGTATCCGGCAGACCAAAGATGCGGAAGTTGCTGGCGATCAATTCTGCCTCGGAGTAGATCTTCAGCGAGAAGCCTGAGGAAACCTTGACGATCAAGAAGAAGTTGCCGTCTTCGTCGCGGCCCTTTTGGGTCACGGCTTTCAGCACATCGCCACCGGACTTGAAGCCCAAAGTTGCCGCCAGGGCAATTCGATCGTCCTTCGTTGAGAAGTCGTAAATCGTCGCTTCGCCGGTCAAGGGGTCGATCGAACTGCTGCCCGTCGTACCTGTCCCCGTGCCAGTTGTCCCCGTGCCAGTTGTCCCCGTGCCCGTCGTACCTGTGCTCGTGGTACCTGTGCCCGTAGTCCCGGTGGTTGTACCGAGTGTAGTCCCCGTGGTGGAAGTCGAACCCGTCGTGCTGCCCGTGGTCGATCCACTCGTGCCCCCCGTCAACGAATCGGAACCCGTAGTGGCCGTCACATCCAACTTGCCAAACAGGAACACATCCTTACCAGCACCACCCCACAGGGCATCCTTACCGTAGCCACCCTCGATCGAGTCGTCACCCTCGCCGCCCAGGATCGAATCATCGCCCTGATCGCCCACCAGGACATCCTTGCCAGCGCCACCGACAATAAAGTCATTGCCATCGCCGCCAAAGATCAGGTCATCCCCCGCATTGCCCGTCAGGATGTCATCGCCACCAAAGCCAAAGATCTTGTCATCGCCACCCAGACCATTGAACACATCTTTGTTGGAGCCACCCCGGAAGAAATCATCTCTCTCGCTGGGCCGGTCAGACAAAGGCGAATTCGTGAAATCTGCATCCCGTTTTTCCTTGATGCCGAATTCCAGGAAGTGCTTGAACAGGTTTTTGACCTGTCCGCCCTTGAAGGCCTTGGAAAGGTCTTCGTTGAAGTCTAGGTAAAGATCTTGGTTGAACTTGGGTGAAGGGCTGAGACCCTTGGCAAAACCAACCGCTTGGAAGTGGGCAAAGGCGCTGCTGAATTGGCCACTGGCTACCGCCGCTGCGGCATCCGGATTGGCTTCCAGATAATATTTGCCATCAAAGAATGTGCCGCTGTTACGCCCTTCCTTGACCCCAACAGTCAAGAAGTGCTTGTAGCTATAGGAAAACGACAGATTGTTGAACAGGATAAATCCGTCAACATCACCGTTGGTCTTCAGATATTCATTGGGATTGAAGAAGTAGCTGCCCACCCGCCGTTCCTGAACGCCGGCTTTGATGAAGTGTTCAAAGGCGCTGCGGAAACCGCTGGCTTTCAGCGAAATCTTCAGGTCAACGTTTAGCTCCAGATATGCCTTCGGATCGAAGACCAACGAAGGGGCCCGATCTTCAAACTGCCCAACCGTTAGGAAGTGCTGATAGGCGCTCTTGATGGAGCCACTTTGCACAGCGGCGACCACATCAGGATTTTGATCTAGATAGAACTTTTCGTCGAAGCAAAGGGACGGATCGATCGCGGCTCCCGTTGTGGTTCCGGTGGGGTCGGTGGTTGTACCCGTGGTTCCAGTCGTGCCCGTGGTACTCGTGGTTCCAGTCGTGCCGGTCGTGTCTGTGGTTCCAGTCGTCCCGGTGGTTGTGCCTGTGGTTCCGGTCGTACCAGTTGTTCCAGTCGTCCCGGTGGTTCCCGTGGTTGTGCCTGTGGTTCCGGTTGTGCCTGTGGTTCCGATCGTACCAGTTGTTCCAGTCGTCCCGGTGGTTCCCGTGGTTATGCCTGTGGTTCCGGTCGTGCCTGTGGTTCCGGTCGTGCCCGTGGTTCCGGTCGTGCCCGTGGTGCTCGTGGTTCCGGTGGTTCCAATCGTGCCCGTGGTTCCGGATGTGGTGGTTGGGGTGGTGGAAGTTGGAATAACTACAGTGTCCGTGGTGGGTGTTGTAGCCATGGTTGTTGATGTCCTCAGATATTGCTGATTAAGTCCCTAGATCTCAACTGGATGAGACAGATGAACGGGCTTGTTCACCTGCGATCTCGATCGCAGTCCATGGGCTGGGCAATCGTATTTCGGGCGATCGGGAAATAATGATTTGCTGATGGTGTGTCATTTCACAGCCCACAGCCTGCATCGAAATAATTGCGATACACCCAAATGCTTAGGATTGAAATTTCCTATAGCCGATCGATTCAGGCCAGTTACTGAGTCGATCAGTTTGCTGTTACGAGCTTTTGGCATCTCTGCCTTGTCAGACGAAGGGTTCCCAAATTGGTTCCCGTTCAATTTCTAAAATTCTGGATATTTTTTTGCACGGGGCTGTGACCATCATTTTTTTGAATTACTGTGAAACGAGTGATAGTTCCCATAGAAATTTGGGTAATCTAAAAAGTTTGCAAGATTATTTTCAACGCAGTTTTTTAAGATCACAACCGCAAGACCGTGCGGCAAGAGAGCGATACGAGCTTGGCAATAACTCCCAACCTTTACAGGATGATTGACTGCGAGATCGGACGCTTATGCCAGGTTGAAAACCGGCTAATGGCCCCGTGACTGTTGACCCCAATTTGCTGATCCCTATCTTTGCCCAATCTTTGCCCAAGCTGATGTTCTGAGGGGATGCTTGGGGTAGGGTGGAATGGGCAGTTAACCGGATGAGTCGGGCTTGTGGAGTTGCGCTGTGGATCGGTTGGACTATCGTGGAGCGCTGGTGGTTTTGGCGGATGGGATGGGGGGACAGTTGGGCGCGTTTTATCGATCGCTCCTGGGAGATCCGGTGCGATCGATCGGGTCGGGCTATTGGGAATTTAGGCTAACGGGCGGTCTGCGCCTAGGAATTTTTCGGCCCCAACCCGACCAGGTGGAGCGCTTTCAGGGCGCAACGGGGGGCTTTTCTCTCTGCCTGGAAGTGATGGACTTGGATCAAGCGATCGCCCTGGTGAGCGATCGGGGGGCCACCTTGGCGGGGCCGGTACGCATTGCGAGCCACGGCCGGGAAATTGACGCGATCGACCCGGCGGGGAACCGTCTGATTCTCTATGAGCCAAATGAATTGGCGAATTCTTGAATTAAGAATTCTTGAACTCAAGGAATTGATCAACAGCTATTGATCAACAACTAAAGAACTGAGCCATTAGCGGCCAAAACTTGCTCGATCGCCCGAGCAGCCCCATCCTCCGCCACTGACGGCGCAACCCATTGGGCGATCGCCTTGACCGGTTCCGGCGCATCCCCCATGGCCACCCCCAAACCGGCATAGGCGATCGCTTCCAAATCATTGAAGTTATCGCCCACAAACATCACCTGCTCCGGCCGCAAGCCCAACCGTTGCTCCGCCAAATTCCGCACCGCATTGCCCTTGTTCACGTCCGGATGCGCCACCTCCAAAAAGGTGGATACGGACGTGGTGAGGTAAGCTTCTTGGGCGCAGTAGCGCTGGCGTAGTTTTTCCAAAAGGTCGCGGGTTAAGTGGCGATCGGGACTGAGGGCCAACACCTTCGTGGGTTCGGGACCCTGAGCCAGCACTTGCCGCAAATCTCCCACTTCGATCGGGGTCACGCCCGTGCGATCGGCATAATCCTGGCTGGCCGGTGTCAGTTGGCGAATTAGCAAGCGATCGTTCACATACAAATGCACCGACAGGCGATCGCCCCAGGCCGGCTCCTCCAAAAAGTCAACCACCTCCCGCGCCACAGTCCGATCCAGCGGGCGGTGAAACAGTGGCTTGGGCTTAGGGCGATCGGCCGGTTGGCTGTGGTCGGGTTGATCCATCCAAGCCCCCTGATAGGCAATCAGCGGTAGGGGGGTTTGAATCTCCCGATGAAACCGCAACGCCGAGCAATACATGCGCCCTGTGGCAATGGTGACAGCCAAGCCCCGGGACTGAGCCGCTTGGATCGCGGCCAGAACCGGGGGATTAATTTGGTTATTTCGACCCGCGATTGTGCCGTCAATATCCAACACAATCAACCGAATTGCACGGGCCAAATGATGGGGAAATGGCTGCTGTCCGCCACTGCCCGATTGCCAAGCTTCTGTAAACACCATCGAAAGGCCCCTCACCCTGAAGTCACGGCTCGAACGCTCCAAAGTCTAACGCTCTCCCCAGGGCCAAACCTAGCCAAGAACGGTCTTTGGCAGAGGGAGAACGATCAAACCTATGGAGCATTCAGCGGCTATGCAAAGCCGTGGGATTCGGCCGCAATGGCGAGTCAGGGATGCATCGATGATGAGTTTGCAAGTCCGAACTATGGATCCGCCAGAACCCTAAACTTGGGTTGCCGTGCCACTCGCGACCATCCAAAGCCTTCGCTAAATTGGTTGGTCGCGAAGATGGCGACTATTGCGAATCGGATCCGAAAGGTTCCTGGCCAACGCCAAGGTTTTCATAACTTCCTTCCAGGGAAGCCCACAGGGATTGCAGTTCATGGAAAGCTGCTTCGGGTGAGAGCTTGCCGTTGGTCTCCAAGTTGCAAATGAAGCCCACTCGTTGGGCAAACTCTTGGAGGTTCGCGTTAAAGACCAAATTCTCGGGGCGAACCGCGCCGTGATAGGTGGAACAGGGAGCGATAAAGGTCGTGTGGTCTTTCATTGGGATAACCTCCAGGTCATACACGAGTTGTGAATGGACGAAGAGGCGATCGCGAGCTTCCGGAGGATGTTAGAGCAGAGGGTTAAGGTCTGATTGCACCTGGTTGGAGGATAACGCTAGGCGATCGCGGTAACAGTGCGAGTTGGGCGCGAAAAGAGGTTCCTTATAAACCCCTTAACCTAAGTTTAACCTAGTTTCAGAATTTTGGGCCTGAATTTGGAAAATTTGTCAAGCACTTGACCTGGACTGGGTTGAAGTTTTGCGCCCGATCGAGAAATCAATTCCTAAAAGGGAGACTAGGGACTGATCGGAAAAATATCCGACCGCTGGAGGAATTGATTAGTTTCAGCATCCCTGAAATTGCGGAGAAACACTGCGATCGCGATCGTCCTCCAGCCCGATCGACATCATCACGCCCCCCTTAGATTTGGAATTTGGGCTTTGCACTCTGGGCTTTGCGCCCTTGACTTTTTTCACCCCTCAGTCCAGCCAATCAGGATCGTTCAAGGCCTGATTCACCAACGTTTCAAGGGCGTTTCAGTCGGGGCTTCAGGGCGCGAAAAGCCGATAACAATTAACCATCATGGAGGAAACCGGGGCTTTTCGATGGGCCAAGGCCCAGTTCCTTAAGGATTCGAGACGATTCGTCAAAAAGATTGGAAAGCTCGGGAATGGTTCTGATTATTTCGGTTAACCATGAACCATCGCGGAGAGCCTTACGGGCCGTGGCGATCCACTGAACTCAGCTCCCCGTTTGCCCTCCAAGGCTGTCCCGTTGTCAATCAATTCCTATCAATCGCCATCGAAATCCAACGATTGATGGCGACAGTATTTACAATTGGTTACTAAGTAACTGGTTCAGGCAACGTTCGCCATGACTTCAGCGATGACTCCTGTGTTTGATGCGACGGATCCCAAACGGGCCACGATCGAGGCACGGGCAGTGGCAGAGGATGTTTCCGCGCCGGTATCGCCAAATCAGGGGCCCACCGACGACGAAGACATCGAAACCTATCGATCGCCCCACTACGACCCAGACGCGATCGACGCGGCCTATCGAGGACGCTGGTGGGCAGTACTGCAACGGGCGATCGCCGTTTTATGGCCCTGCTTCACGTTTGCCTTTGCAATTTGGCGCGATCGCCAGAGCAACCAAGTCAAGCGCAACGAAGCCCGCCGCGCCCGCCAGTTACGAGAATTGCTGACCCAGTTGGGGCCCGCCTTCATCAAAGTGGGTCAAGCCCTTTCCACCCGGCCCGACCTAGTGCCGCCGGTTTATCTGGAAGAGTTGACCCAACTGCAAGATCAATTGCCAGCTTTTCCGAATGAAATTGCCTACCGATTCATTGAGGAAGAATTGGGCGATCGCCCCGAAAACTGCTTTGCCGAACTCAGCGAAAAACCCGTCGCCGCCGCCAGCCTGGGGCAAGTCTATCGCGGCAAATTGAAAACTGGGGAAGCCGTTGCCGTGAAAGTGCAGCGGCCCGGACTCACGGAGCAAATCACACTTGACGTTTACATCATGCGTGGCCTTGCCAAATGGGCCATGAAAAATGTCAAGCGACTGCGGAGCAACCTAGTCGCCATTACCGATGAATTTGCGGCCCGCATCTTTGAGGAAATGGACTATTCCCAAGAAGGGCGCAACGCAGAGCAATTTGCCAAGCTCTATGGCTCCATGGCAGAAATTTACGTGCCCAAAATCTATTGGCAATACACCGGCAAGCGGGTGTTAACCATGGAGTGGATTTCGGGAACAAAGCTCACCAATTTGAAAGAAGTGGCCGCACAAGGCATTGATGCCACCCACTTGGTAGATGTGGGGGTGCAGTGTTCTCTGCGGCAATTGCTGGAACATGGTTTTTTCCATGCGGATCCTCACCCGGGCAACCTGTTGGCCATGCCCAATGGTCGATTGGCTTATCTCGATTTTGGGATGATGAGCCGAGTTAAAAAATATCAGCGCTACGGACTGATCGAAGCGGTTGTTCACATGGTGAATCGCGATTTTGCTCGATTGGCAGAAGATTATGTGAAGCTGGAGTTTTTGACTCCTGACACCAATTTGGAGCCAATTTCCCAAGCCCTATCCGGTGTGTTTAGCAATGCGTTGGGATCGAGTGTTTCGGAGTTGAATTTCAAAAACATCACCGATCAATTGTCAGGGGTGATGTATGAATATCCGTTTCGAGTTCCGGCTTACTATGCCCTGATTATTCGATCGCTGGTGACCCTTGAAGGGATTGCGATCAATGTGGATCCGGAATTCAAAGTGCTCAGCAAAGCCTATCCTTACATTGCCAAACGATTGCTCACGGATCCGGCTCCAGAACTGCGGGCTTCGTTGCAAGATTTGCTGTTCCGGGAAGGAGATTTTCGTTGGAATCGGTTAGAAAATCTGTTGCGCAATGCCAAGGACAGTGCTGATTATGATCTCAATGAAGGGATCGATCGGGCAGCGGAGTTTCTGTTGTCGGAGCGTGGGGAATTTATTCGCCAGCAGGTCGCCAGTCGGTTAGTGGAAGCGATCGATGCGGCGGGCCAAAGTGCTTGGCGATCGCTCCTGGACAATTGGGGCAAGTTCCTGAACCGCAACCCAGGCAGTCCGGCAAGTTCCAACCCGGGAACCAACTCTAGTGACCCGCGTGAAACCCTGGAGCGGTTGCAACGCATTTGGCAGTTGCTTCAGGAAACGCCTGGGTTTGATTCCATGAAGCTGTTGCAGTTGGCGGCGCGGATTCTGGTGCGGCCGGAAACCCAGCAGTTGGGTCAACAGATCGCCGGAGAGTTAGCCCAACGCGCGATCGCCCGGTTGATTCGGGAGGTGTTGGTGGCACGATCGCCCCAAACGATGACCGATCCCAAGGCGGCCGTTCCGATCGCAGCTTTGCGTTAGGCAATCATCGGGAAGATTTGGATCCCTTGGGACTGGTGCTCAGGGTTGCTTGAGGCTTACTTGAGGGGAAGGCGATTGCTCGATCGGGCGATCGCCTTCTTCGTTCAGAGCGCGATCCTCCGTTACCCGGTAACCCCGCATTAGCTCGCTCAGCATTGGCTAACCCAGAATTCCTTATTCCTTGAGGGTCACCGTTGAATTTATTTCATATGAATTTATTTCATAACCCAATAACGATAAAAAGATAAAAGACCATCAACGGTTAAATTAAGAAGCGGTTGGCTGGCCGATCGCCCCTCCTCCCGAGACCCGATCGCCCCAGCCCCCAAAAACCGCACAATTAAATCAATTCACTCGATCGATCCCACATCGTTTGAGATCGCATCGAGCATCGAGATCGCATCGACTGAAATCAACTGCGAGCGCCTGCGAATAACTGCAAGCATCTGGAATCACCCGTCCTTCAAGCGATTGATTGAACTCAGGGAAACCAGGGCAACTAGTAGTACGGCTGCCTTAATTCGCTGGGTCAAATTACATGACTGTTACCGTCACCTGATCGTTAAGTAGCAAGATGCTCAAGCCCCTTGTTACCACGACTGGCTCCGCAACTTTGACCCAATGCCTTAAGCCTGTCACGCTACTAGTGCAACTAGCTCCATTCGTAGGCTGGCGTTTGACTTTGAAATTGTTTTGAGAAAACTTGAAAAAAGGAGATCAAGCCGTGGTGGTTGCTGCACCGATTGGGGTTGAAGGGACAACGGATCGATCGACGGCGATCGATGTGTTGATTGTCGGCGCGGGTTTAACAGGCTTGAGCGCTGCCCACCGCTTGGTTAATCACCCGGGCAACCGGGGGCGATCGACCCTGGTGGTGGAAGCGCAAAACCGTGTGGGCGGCAACATCACCACCCGATCGGCCGATGGGTTTCTGTGGGAAGAGGGGCCCAACAGCTTCGCCCCCACGCCAGAGTTGCTGAAACTCGCCGTGGAAGTGGGGTTGAAGGATGAGCTGGTGTTTGCGAATGGCAAGCTTCCCCGATTTGTCTATTGGGACGGTCGGTTACAAGCCATTCCCATGAGTCCCGGCGCATTTTGGAATTCCACCCTGCTGAGTGATCGGGGCAAAGCCAGACTGCTGTTAGGCGCGGCGGGTTTTGTGCCCCCGATCATGGGTGCAGCCATTTCGGCAAGGGGCGGCGAAGAAACCGTCCGTGAATTCTTCACTCGCCACCTGGGCCAAGAAGCCATGGAGCGCCTTGTGGATCCCTTTATCTCGGGAGTTTATGCCGGAGATCCCGATGCCCTCAGTGCTTCGGCGGCCTTCCGCAAAATGGCCGCCATGCAAGCGGCCGGTGGTGGCTTGGGAGCCGGGGCTGCCCGAATTCTCTGGGCCAAACGCCAAGCGACCAAGCAAGCTCCCGCAACCGATCCCCGCTTACCCAAACCCAAGTCCGGGGAGTTGGGATCCTTCCGCGAGGGGCTACAAGCTTTGCCGGAAGCGGTGGCACGCGGTTTGGGCGATCGGGTCAAGCTGGGTTGGCAGGTGGAGGCGATCGCCCGTGATCCCCAAGGCACTTACCAGGTTGCGATCGCCAGTCCCGATGGCCCCCAACAGATCACGACTCGATCGGTCATTCTGGCCACCCCGGCTCCGGTCACGGCTCAACTGCTAGAACCCCTCGCCCCCCGAGCCAGCACCGCCCTCAACGCCATTCCCTACCCCGCCGTTGCTTGCGTAATTTTGGCCTATCCCGAAACCGCCTTTGCCCAGTCCCTGCGCGGCTTTGGCAACCTGATTCCCCGCAGCCTGGGCCTGCAAACCCTAGGAACCATTTGGGCTTCCAGCCTGTTTGCGGGACGCGCTCCCCAAGGTTGGGCCCACCTAATCAACTTCATTGGCGGCGCACAAAACCCCACCCTGATCCACAAAACCGAAGACGAAATCGCCCAAATGGTTCATGCGGACGTGCGGCGGATTTTGCTGAAACAGGACGTGCCGCCCAAGGTGCTGTCGGTCAAACTCTGGCAACGGGCGATTCCGCAATACACGATCGGGCATGGGTCTCGCCTGGCCACCTTGCACCAGGAGCTTCAGCATTGGCCTGGCCTCTTTGCTTGCAGCAACTATGAAGGCGGCGTAGCGCTGGGTGATTGCGTGCGCCATGGTTGGGAACAGGCCGACGCGATCGAGCAGTTCCTCGGCAGTCGGGTCTAGGCACTCAGACCCCGCCTACCCGATCGGAGATCTATTTTTGGATCGCGTTGAATTGTTTTGAATTGCGTTCAACCATCTCCCAAGGGGCGCACAGTTCTCTTTTAGCTGTGCGCTCTTTGTCCTGATGTTGATTTGTTGGTTACTGGTTGTTGGTTACTGGTTGTTGATGCCTGTTTGTTAATTGTTGGCACTTTTGACGATGGTTCTGGCTATGATTCTGATTTTTTAATTTCTCTGTCTTGATTCATTTTTTAAATTTGTTTTTAAATTTGTTTATTGATTGATATTTTTCACCTTTTGCCTTTTTCACAACTTTTCTAGCTTCTAGATGCTTATTTATTAGCTTTCTATCGATTTCATGGTTATTTCACCGATCGGCCCTTAGCACTCCTATGTTGAGGCGACTGCATTGGGAATGTTGTTCGTTGCCGTTTATTACGTTCTGATCGACGAAAATTGGGCTATTGTGTGAATTTTTATCGCGAAATTTCAAGAATTCTCAAGCTTATTAAAGGTTAATTGCAAAGCCAGGCTCTTCCCAAACGCCCAGCCAAATCGGGATGGTAATTTGGGACAGCACAGCCGCTCATTAGCGGTTCTTATTAGTGCCTTTTGTTTAAGAAATCATCAAGGAAAAAACCATGCAACCCGAGCAAAAAGATTTGGTCACTGGTGTTATTTCCGCTGCCGTTGGGGCCGGTGTGGCGGTGTCCTTCGCGGTGGCGTTCGGTCAAAGCCCCTGGATCGCAATGGGCATTACGGCTTTTTCGGCAGGTGTGGCCCTGTTGGTCGATCGCACCGGTTTGATGTAGTCGCCTCACTGCGGTCTCTTTTTCTAAGATACGGCTCCCTAAAAATATGGCCCCAAAATACGGCTCCCTAAAACAGGGAAAGCTGATCGTTTTGGGAATCGTTTGGGGATCCGAGGCGATCGCCCCCAGTCCGATCCCTGGCCACTGCTGCCGCGCCTTCGGTGATTGATAACTGATTCCAAGGCAACGGGGCGATCGCGGTCGCCGCCGGAACCGTCGCCGCCTCTAGCAGAGCCTGAAACTGGCGGGCCGTGTGGGGCGAATGCTCCTCGATCGGGCAGTGGACAAAAAAATACAGTTGCACCCCTCGCTCCAGCCAGCGCAACACTCGATCGCGCCATTCCAACAAATAAGCCTCATTGCGCCAGGCTTCCGGGTGGGAAATGAACCGGACGATCGCGAACTCCGCCGTTACACAGGACTGCAGCGGCAAATTCGGTTTGCGCCGCTGGGATTGCCGTTGGGGATCTTCCCGAGCCAAATCTAACCCCCGATAAATGGGTCGCGTGTCCAACACCACCCGACCAATCCCCAACTCTCGTAACCAACCATTGAGGCGATCGCGCCACTGGGGCAAAAACCAATCCCGGTGACGCACCTCCAAAGCCAAAGAGACATTGGTTGACCGTCGCCATTGGCTCAAAAACTGTCGCAGATCTGCGCTCTGGCTGGGGCCGTAGCTAGGAGGAAGCTGAGCAAACAAGGGCCCGCACCGATCGCCCAAGGCCACAGCCCGCTCTGCAAAGGCCAACGCCGCCGGCCCGCGATCGAGCAAGGGGCCCACATGGGTCACATCCCGAGGCAACTTCAGGCAAAAGCGAAATCCATCGGGAACCAACGATCCCCAGCGCTGCACCGTGGCTGCCGTTGGCACACCATAAAACGTCGTATTGCCCTCAACGGCCCAAAACCGCTCGCCATAACAACGCAGGGCTTTTTGCCCCGAAGTTCCCGGCGGATAGACTGAACCCACCCAACCGGGATAAGACCACACAGCGCAACCGAGCCGAAATTGCCAATCGATCGCCATACCCTATTGCCATACCCTATAGATCCTTCAGAGTATCTTGCAATCATTTTCTCTCCAAAATGTCCCACGATCTTCTAGGGGGCATGGCCCATCGCGGGTAAAGCTGCATCCAAATTCAGCAGCTCTCGCCCATAACTCAACTCACTATTAATCACAGGTCAATGATCCCGGCAAGATTACGCCCAAAGACTGACCATGATTGATTTTCGTTCGTTTGGGTTCCTAGGGTCTGAGTCGCATTGATTGTTCTGAAGATTAGAAAACCGTCGTTCAAAAAATTCTTGGCCATCATTGTCGAGAAAAATCAAGTTTTTCAGGACTTTGAGCTTATTTTGGGCAATTTTTGGGAATTTTAGAACTTAGCCCCTGTTTGATCGTTTTCCATCAACCACAAGCGCAGAACCATTGGGTAATGGTTGCTTCACCGTTTCGTCCATTACCCAAATTAGTGCATCTCGTTCCGTAAAAACCCTGAAATCAGGTTGTGGATATTAATACCAAGACAACTCTATACCCGAGGACAAGCCACCACCAGTAACACGCCTTAAACGCAGAGGTCAGAAAAACTAAGAGATCAGAAAAACAACAAGGATCGGAAGTATAAATTGTTGTTGATGGCAACACCAACTGGGTCAATGACCCAGCAAACTTGCAAAGTAGTTCAGGCAATTTCAAGGAGTTGAGAAATGAAGCGAGCCTCGCGATCGAGGCCGAGCGCTGGGAGGAAAGAGGGGATGGATCAATGCAATAGTGACTCTGGAGTTAATCGATGTTTGGACGTAGCAAAAAACTAATGCCGTCAGTGACCTATCTGGCTGAAGGAAGTGATTTTCAAGGAAACTTAAGAGTCCAGGGCGGTTTACGGGTTGATGGCGCGGTGCGGGGCACGGTGGAAGTGAATGGGGATTTGGAGATTTCGGCGGCTGGCTCGATCGAAGGGCCCGAGGTCAAAGCCGGCAACATCATCATCCACGGCACAGTGAAGGCCAGTATTGTGGCCGAAGGGAGTCTGACCCTAACGCGTACCTCGCGCTTGGAGGGGGATGTGGTGGTTAGCGCCCTGAATATTGAGGCGGGGGCTTTCTACGTGGGCCACATTGTCACCAAGGATGCCAACTTGTTGCCCGTTGCCCCGCCGATCCCCAAATTGGTGGGCCGCAGCGAGTAGGGATTTCCTGGGGCACTAGGCAAGGTGAGAGGGGGCACCATGCCATGAACAAACCATCCACAAACCATCCACCAACAACCGACCAACGACCAGGCCCCAATCGCCGTCAGGATTGAAAATCTTACCGACTATTGAGATCCCTGAGATTGGGTCTATCTCCTGGGGTTAGCGGTTCAGCCTCAACAACTGCGGCTTAACCCTAGGAGATAGATCCAGTTCTCTGGAGAGGGGTGTGGGCTTGGCAGGACAACGGACAGGTGGGCCAAACCCGATCGAATCCAAATCAACTGGAACCCAAATCAACCAAAACGCTGATTTACGGCCTCAGTTTCACGATCTCAGTCACCGATCTCAGTTGCCCGATCGCCCGGGATATTCGGGATACATGTCACGGGGGCGATCGCGCCCGTCAATGCATTGGCCCATGGCGGTGGTGAGGTCACTGGTCACCTGGCGATTCAGGGTGGTGACGCAGCGGGCAAACCGTTCGGGCAGCAAACTGCGGCGACAATGATCCAAAACGGCGCTGCCGTCAACGGCTCCGGCCCGCGAGATGCTGACCACACAGTTGGCGGTGTCGATCGGGCGGCGAGCTTGCCGACAGGTTCTGAGGGCCGCTTCCGCTGAGATGGTGGTTTTTTCGTCAATCCGCTCCACGCAGTCGCCCAAGTCCTCGGGGTGGAGCACATAGGCACAGGAGCTAGCAATCAGGTCGGGGCTGATGTTGGAGTCGCGCAGGTCGCGCACACAGCGATCGTATTCGTTGGCTTGGGCAGCGGTGGGGGTCAGCAGCAGCGGCAAACCCAGGGCGATCGCTGCGATTGTGGATTGAAGTTTCATCGCAAAGTTCAAGCGGTACTTGTGATGGGGACTTGATGGGAACTGGATGGGGAACTGTTGAGCCGTTGGACGATCGAGGACGGGGCGATGGGCAAACGAGGCCCATCCTCGATCGGGGACAGGGACACGATCAGCCATTTCCACCTCCCTAGGCTAGAGCTTTTCTGGGCTGGCGCTGCCCTGAACTCTAAAAATTGGTGCGATCGCGGTTGGCGGCCGTGGCCCGTTCGATCGTGGTGGCCACCGTCACCGATCCCAAATCACCGTCGGCCCGGGTGCGAAGGCTGAGGCTGTTGGTTTCCAACTCTTTTTCACCGACCACGGCCATCACGGGGATTTTCTCCTTTTCGGCGTTGCGGACGATTTTGCCCAGGCGATCGCCCGAACCATCGACCGTTGCCCGAATGCCCGCCAGTTGCAGTTGCTCCACGACGCGATCGGCGTAGTCGCGGAAATTGTCGCCCACGGGCAGCAGGCGAATTTGCTCGGGAGCCAGCCAGAAGGGGAAATCTCCGGCGTATTCTTCGATCAGGATGCCCACCAGCCGTTCGATCGACCCAAATGGCGCACGGTGGATCATCACCGGCCGCTGGCGGCTGCCATCGGCGGCGACGTATTCCAGATCAAACCGCTCCGGCAGGTTGTAATCCACCTGCACCGTTCCCAGTTGCCATTCGCGCTCTAGGGCATCTTGGAAAATGAAGTCCAGCTTGGGCCCGTAGAAGGCCGCTTCGCCGGGAGCCTCGAAGGAATCCATGCCCAGGGTTTGCACGGCCGATCGAATGGCGTTTTCGGCCTTGTTCCAGGCCTCATCGGAGCCGATGTACTTGTCGGAGTCGGGATCGCGAAAGCTGAGGCGGGCTTTGAAGTTTTTCAGTTGCAGCGCCCTAAACACCGTCAGGATCAGATCCACCACCTTCAGAAATTCCGCATCCAACTGCTCGGGCGCAACAAACAGGTGGGAGTCATCCACGGTGAAGCCGCGCACCCGCGTTAGACCACCCAGCTCGCCGGACTGCTCGTAGCGATAGACCGTGCCGAATTCCGCCAGGCGCATCGGCAGTTCTCGGTACGAGCGCAACTGGCTCTTAAAGATTTGGATGTGGAAGGGGCAGTTCATCGGCTTCAGCACAAAGCCCAACTCGGCGGCCGCCTCATCCGGCGACTCGGCCATCATCGGGAACATGTCTTCCTTGTACTTTTGCCAGTGGCCGGAGGTTTTGAACAAATCCACGCGGGCAATGTGGGGCGTGACCACGGGCAAATAGCCGCGCTTGACCTGTTCGCCCTTCAGGAAGTCCTCCAGGATCGATCGCAGCATCGTGCCCTTGGGTGTCCAGAGGGGCAAGCCGGGGCCCACAGGGTCAGCAAAGATAAACAGCCCCAAGTCTTTGCCCAGTTTGCGGTGATCGCGTTTGAGGGCTTCTTCCTTGCGACGTTTGTATTCGGCCAGTTGCTCTGGCGTTTCCCAAGCCGTGCCATAGATTCGCTGGAGCTGGGCCTTGGTGGCATCGCCGCGCCAATAGGCTCCGGCCACGGTTTCCAGTTCGATCGCCTTGGGGTTAATTTCCGAGGTGTTTTCCAGGTGGGGGCCGGCGCAAAGATCCCACCATTGATCGCCCAGGTGATAAATCGTGATCGGTTCGGTTTTGATGTCGTCGAGGATTTCCAGCTTGTAAGGCTCCCCGATCGCCTCAATCCGGCGCTTGGCTTCCTCGCGGGACACCTCTTCGCGAATCACCGGCAGCTTTTTGTTGATGATTTTGATCATCTCTTTTTTGATCGCCTTCAACGCCTCTTCACTGAAGGGTTCGGGGCTATCAAAATCGTAGTAAAAGCCGTTTTCGATCCAGGGGCCGATCGTCACTTGAGCCTTGGGAAACAAGCGCTGCACCGCCATGGCCATCACGTGGGAAGTGGTGTGGCGAATTTTTTTCAGCGTTTCCGATTCGCTGGTTTTCGGCAGGGTGATTTTATCAACCTGGTCGGCGGCGGGCAGGGGACGATCGGGCAATTGCTGAACCATACCAACGAAACTCAACAACAGTAGAAAGCGACGGTCGATCGCGCATCGTGGCTACTCTAACGCTAATTGACGACATGGCCCGACTTTTGGTTCGCGAACCGCCGCTTGGGGCCTTCTATCTTAGCGAGGCCCGCGATCGGGTAGCGTTTCGGGACAGGACGCTCAGGGGCACAATCAGGGCGAATGGGCGGAAATGGGCGGAAATGGGCAGTTTAGGCGCGATCGCTGTCGGGCAAGCTATAGGGCACAATCCCGTTACCCTTGCCCGATCGGGCCCGATAAAGGGCCACGTCTGCCCGGTGCAACAACTCAGCCGCCGTGCGGCCATGGTCTGGGAAACTGGCAATCCCGATCGCCACGCCAATTCCTTGGGGCGCAAACTCCAGCAGGGACGCATCCAACGACGACAACAGTTGGCGCAACCGCTCCGCTCGGCGACAGGCTTCCTCAATCTCCGTGTTGGGCAACAACAGCACCAAGTCGTATTTGCCGTAGCGCCCCAGGGCTTCCAACTCAGAAATATGGTTGCGCAACCGCATCACCACCCGTTGCAACAAATATCGGCTGGTATCTTGGCCCGAAAGACGCTCCGCCACAGCCAACCCATCCAGGGCGATCGCCAACAAACTCAAGGGTTGCTGGGCACGAGCCATATTTAGCAAATCGCGCTGAAGTCGCTGCTCTAAATATTGCCGATTGAACAGTTGTGCATCCTCGTCTTGAAGCGCCACCAGGTTATGTTTCTGGCGCGATTGCATATCAGACAAGGCCAAGCCCAAGTGCTCCGCCACGGCCGTGGCCATGGGTTGGTATTCGGAAATCAAACGCTGATTGGGCTGGGTGCAAAGGTGCAACAGGCCCAAGGTTTGCCCCCGCCCCACCAAAGGCATACAGAGAGATTCACCAATGAACCCCTCAAAGGCGTGCTGACAGCGCAGGTTTTGCGGCCCCGCTTCCACTCGGTGCGATCGCCCACGCCGCAGGGCCCAGCAATGGCGAAAGGCAAAGGTCGATTGGCTGGAGAAACCATCGCCCCACTGGCTGATCAGGGAAAATACGCCCTTGCTGTCGTCGTATAAAAACACCCCTCCACTACAGCGTGGAAACAAAGCCATCAACACACTGGGCAAGGCGCGGCCCGCCTCAGCGATGCTGAGGCAAGTTTGCAGCAGGCCGCTGAGATCGCCCAGCAGTTTCAACTCCTGGTTACGGCGCTCTAGGGTATCAATCCAAGCCTTGAGCTGGACATTGGCTTCGGCCAGGGCCCGCTCGGCCCGTTTGCGATCGCTAATATCACGCGCCACCCAAATCACGCTGCTGTGGGAGGTGGGGGCAATGTTGGCAATAAACCAAGCCTCCTGTTCTCCCAGCCGCAAAGAATATTCCAAGGACAGGGAACGTTGTTGCCGAATGGCTTCCCGCGCGGCGGCCAACCAAGGGCCCGATCGGGTAGAATCCGTCAAAATTTCCACCATCTGATTAATTAGCTCCCCCCCATGATTTGATACCTGGGCCAACTGGGTGGGCATCACTCGCACATGGGCCTGCTCCGTTGACAGTTCCAGCACCAGATCCGGCAGGGCTTCCAACATGCCCCGCATTTCAGCATAGGCAGTCATTAACTGCTGCTCCGCCAGGTCACGGTGATCGGCCTGTTGTTGCAATCGCAAAATTAGCTCCTGGGAGACGACCATCAGCGGCAACACCCCCAGAGGCCGCAGTCCTCCATCCACTACGGGCAAAATATCCAGGTCTTGACGAGTAAACAGATCCAACAGGGTTCGGAGGCCCTCAATAGTGCCAATCCATTGCCCCAAGTCCTTGAGCAAGATTGGTTGGACGGCCTGGGCAATGGTTCCTAGTAGCCGAGTGGGCTGAGTGGCCAGGGCCCGCAAGAGATCCCGAGGCAAAACCACGCCCTTGAGCTGATTGCTTTCGAGAACCAGCAAACAACTCGATCGAGCAGCACTATCGGGCAGAGCCATCCAGCGCCGTGCCGCTTCCGCCACCGATCCAGACGCTGAGCCTGTGGCAAAGGTTCGTTGAACAGCCGCTTCAATTTCCATGCATCCTGGCCACCGACAGGCTCAGACAGTAGATTGCGCAAGATATTTGAGCATTGGGGTTGCGGATTTCATGGCGAATTTCATTAATATCATCGATCGCTTGACCTCCATGCGGATGGCTCTAGATCAATCGATTCCATCAATTTGATCGCCTTGATCGCCGTCGATTTGATCACCTGGATCGCCCTCGATCGCCCCGATTCTCCCGATCGCCCTCACCCAATCACTGGATTTAATGGATTTGAGCAATAGCGATCAGTTAACGTGATCGGTCTAATCAGACTCATCAATGGGTACTGATCAAGGGGACTGTGAATCTCAAATTGATTGTGATCGATGATGGGTCAATCAGTCGTTGATCCGAGTCCCGATCAATTCCCCCAGTGCATCACGCATGATCGGTCATGAAATCACTCATGCGGTTGATGGTGAGCCATCTTCCCTTGATCGATCACAGGGGATCACCGGAGATGCAATCAGTTCCATCAAGGGCGATCGCCCCATCACCCCTCGGCTGTGGCTCGATCGAGATTGATAGAACGGATGGATGAAGACAATTGATCTTAGAACCGCAAATCGTAGACCGCAAATCTAGGCTGCAACCGCAGACAGCAGATCCCGAGCCACAAACAACCGGCCACAGGGCTGTGCTCATCTAACCTTGCTGTGCTCAGTGTTCAGCGGCCAACAACCCCAAGCAAAAGCGATGATGGGCCACATCATAATGGGCCACAAATTTAACTCTAACTTAGGGCCGGAGTCTCGGTTGCATCGGCCCACGGGATTCACCATTCCCCAGCAGCCATCGGCCGCTCTCCCCAGAAACCGCCAAGCCCAATTGCCAAGTCCAGCGATTCGACCTAATTGCCAAACCCAATTGCCAAACGACAGCCATTTGCACCCTGTCTGGTAAAATTTGGGAGACTTCTACCGTGTTCGGCTTCTATGGGGTCAACTGGGGATCGAATCGCAATTGACGCAATGGGCGGCGACTATGCCCCCGAAGAAATCGTCGCCGGAGCCGTGCGCGCCAGCGAAGAACTGGGGGTTAAGGTTCTGCTAGTCGGTGATCCCCACAAAATCGAGGCTTGCCTGAAAGAGCACAATGCTGGTTCAAACCTCGAAATTGTGCCCGCCGATAGCGTGGTGGAAATGGACGAAGAGCCATTGACTGCCCTGCGCCGCAAACCCAATTCTTCCATCAATGTGGCCACGAATCTGGTCAAGGAAGGCCGAGCCGATGCTGTGGTTTCGGCGGGGCACTCGGGCGCGTCCATGGCAGCGGCACTGCTGCGGTTGGGACGAATTCCGGGAATTGAGCGCCCCGCGATCGGGGCTGTGTTGCCAACCCAGGTCAACGGCAAGCAAGTTTTGATCTTGGATGTGGGGGCCAATGTGGACTGTCGCCCCAAATTCCTAGAGCAGTTTGCCGTGATGGGTTCCATCTACAGCCAACATGTTTTGGGGGTGGAACGGCCCAACGTGGGTTTGGTCAACATTGGCGAAGAGGAATGTAAGGGTAATGAATTGGCCCTGCGGGCCCATCAGTTGCTGGCGGAAAATCCCGTCATTCACTTTGCGGGTAATGCCGAGGGGCGCGATATCCTCTCGGGTCAGTTCGATGTGGCTGTCTGTGATGGCTTTGTGGGCAACGTGCTGCTGAAGTTCGCGGAAGCCGTGGGCAGCGCGATGCTTCAGGTGGTGAAGGAGGAGCTACCCAAGGGCACACGCGGCAAAATTGGGGTCACGGTGTTGAAGCACAACCTGAAGCGCATTAAGCAACGGGTCGATCATGCGGAGCATGGGGGCGGTTTGTTGCTGGGCGTGAACGGGGTTTGCATTATTGGCCATGGCAGCTCGCGGGCCCCTTCAGCCTTTGGGGCTATCCGCCTCGCCAAGGCGGCTGTGGAATCTCGTGTGATTGAGCGAATCCAAGCCCAGTATCAACAAAGCGTGCAGCAGGCTGTTGCTTCGGAGAATTAATGCAAACGCGATCGCCCTTTGGAATCGCCCTCATTGGCAGCGGTTCAGCTTTGCCGGATGGAATTTTAGACAACCTTGCTCTGGAGCAGTTGGTTGAAACCTCCGATGAGTGGATTTCCACAAGGACGGGAATCCGTCAGCGGCGTTTGGCGCAACCGCAGGAGTCCCTTACGCCGTTGGCCGCAAAGGCTGCTCAGCGAGCGTTGGCAATGGCGGATCTCCAGGCGGCTGATTTGGATTTGATTCTGCTGGCCACCTCCACGCCCGATGATTTGTTCGGGAGTGCTGGGGCGATTCAAGGGGCGATCGGGGCGAGCCACGCGGTGGCGATGGATTTAACGGCGGCTTGCTCGGGGTTTGCGTTTGGCTTGGTGACGGCGGCTCAGTTTTTGCGATCGGGTGTTTATCGCAATGTGCTGCTGATTGGGGCCGATGTGCTCTCGCGCTGGGTGAACTGGAACGATCGTGGCACTTGCATCCTGTTTGGCGACGGGGCAGGGGCTGTGGTGTTACAGGCAATTGATTTGCAGGAGCAACCCGCCGCTAGCGATGCTTTGCTGGGGTTTGAGCTACGCAGCGATGGCTCCATGAACCATGTTTTGAACCTGGCGGGGGAAGCGATCGAACAGCCTCTCAAAAACGGAACCGTGGTGGGTCAAGGCAATTTCCAACCGATCACCATGAACGGTCAGGAAGTCTATCGTTTTGCCGTTAAGCGGGTTCCCGAGGCGATCGAGAAGGCCTTGCATCGGGCGGAACGGTCGATCGAGCAGGTAGATTGGCTGCTGTTGCACCAAGCGAATCAACGCATCATCGATGCGGTGGCCGATCGCCTTGGTTTGCCCCACGAAAAAACCATCAGCAACTTAGAGCGCTACGGCAACACGTCCGCCGCCTCCATCCCGATCGCCCTTGATGAAGCGGTTCGTGACGGACGGATTCAGCCCGGCCAAACCTTGGCCCTAGCTGGATTTGGGGCTGGTTTGTCCTGGGGTGCTGTCATTGTCCGTTGGGGCCGCTGACCATCGCAGCCTCATTGACTCCCAGCCTCAGTCTCCATGGATCGGCAGGCGAATCAGAAACTCTGCACCTTGGCCAATCTCTGATCTCACCTCCAAGCTCCCCCCGTGTTTATCCACAACAATTTGGCGAGCGATCGCTAATCCCAACCCCGTTCCCTTCCCCACGGCTTTTGTCGTGAAGGCATGGTCAAAAATATTCGATCGCACCGCTTCGCTCATGCCCTTTCCATTATCCCGAATAGCAATTTGCACCTGTTGATCCACAACCTGGGTACCAATTGTAATTTGCTGCGGATGGGTAACCCAATGCTCAAAGGATGCCCCTTGAGCTAACTCATCAAACATATCGATCGCATTGGCCAGCACATTCATAAACACCTGGTTCAGTTGCCCTGGAAAGCAATCGATCGAAGGCACATTTCCATAGTCTTGAATCACTTGAATTGCCGGGCGATGCTCATTCGCTTTCAGTCGATACTTCAAAATCAGCAGCGTACTATCAATCCCTTCGTGGAGATTAGCCTGAACTTTATATTGGGTATCTGCTCTCGAGAAGGTTCGCAAGCTGTTACTAATTCCTTTGATGCGATCAGTTGCTAATTGCATAGACTTCAAAAGTGTTGGTAAATCTTCACTTAAAAAGTCCAGTTCAATTGCTTTTGCATGACTTTCAATCGCCAATTCAGGATCAGGGTAATACTGCTGATAAAGCGATAGATGGCTCAGCAAATCTCCTATTGAATCTTGAAGATTTTGAATACTGCCATTTAAAAAGCCGATCGGGTTATTAATTTCGTGGGCTACACCAGCCACCAAATTTCCCAGCGAGGCCATTTTTTCGCTTTGCACCACCTGTAATTGGGACTGCTCAAGCTGGTGGGCATAGGTTTGGGCTTGCTGATATAGGCGTGAATTTTCCAGAGAAATCGCAGCTTGGGCACAGAGAAAGTTCAAGACCAGTAGGCGATCGTTCGTAAAAACATTGGCCACTGCGCTATTTTCTAAATATAAAATCGCCACCAACTGCGATTGATTTAAAATCGGCAAGCACAACACGCTTTTAGGGGCGACCTGAATTAAATATTGATCTGTAATGGGCAGATTGGTTTGGCCGTGATCAATGACCACTGTTGTCTCAGTATTCTTCACGTACTGCACCAACTGCACCGGCAAAGCAGGGCAAGTTTCCAAAGGTTCTGTGCAGACTTCCACTAATTCTAATCGCGCGATCGCCCGCACCTGCCAAGCACCTTCACCACCAGCAACCACCAGCGCACAGCGATCGCCACCCGAACATTGCAAAACAATTTGTGTTAGTTGCCGCAACAAATCATCTAACTGAATCGTACCGGCCAAGGTCTGAGAAGCACGAATGACCGCCGCCAAATCCAACATTTCATTCACGTCGGAAGCAGAAGAACTGGGCGTACCACTAACCTGGCCTGAAGAATTGTGAATTGCAGATGTGCGGAGTGCCAGCGGAATTGTAGCCGCTGCCAGCGTTTCTAAGGGATTAAAAACTGGCGCAGGCGATCGCAAAATTGGACTCAACAACTGTGGATAGCGTCGCTCCAAATCCGCAGTTTTGGCCTTCGCACCCCAACGCGCATAGCCATAATAAGCCTCTTGCATATAACCGGCGGCCACCTTTTCTTTACCCCATTGGAGGTAGAACTTTGCTGCCAGCTCATTGGCCAGAGCTTCCTCATGGGAAAACCCACTTTTTTTAGCATCAGCGATCGCACAGTCATAGGTCTCGATCGCTTCAGTTTTTTGCCCCAATACTCGATTAACCTCAGCCGCCACCAATTGCCAACGATGCGCTTGATTTTCTGGCGCATAAACTGCCCATTGATGAAGGCGATCTTGGGCCCCTTGCACTGACTCCCAAATTTTGGTCTGTTCTGATGATGTTGCCAAGGAGTACTGCTGAAGTTCGATTAACGCTTGGTAAAACACCCAAGTAGACATCAAAAAGAAGCCAATTCCTGCATCCTGATACTCTTGAACCATTGGGATTAACGCTATAGCTGCTTCATGTTCTTCAAATAGGTAGTAAAGAAAGATTTGATGCAAATAGCCACTGAACAGAGAGGCTCGATCATTCCCCACCTTGAGGGAGGGAACCAATTGCTCCAGATCAAAAACATCGCCCTGCAAACGATAGGGAACAGTCGATCTACCCAGAAGATTCAGCACCGCTTGTAGATAAGACTGATGGGCACGCAAGGCTGCTTGCTGCTTCACTTGCTCAATCACAACTTCATGGCTCAGCAGTTCCTCCGCTAAGCCCAGCAGCTCTCGCCCACTCCAATATTGATGATTAGAATAGGTAAATAAATTCAGCGCTACACATTCCCAATCGCCACTTTCCAAGCCACTGCGGCAGCCCTCCAACAAGGCTGGAGTTACCTCTTGTAGCGGCTCGCACCAGTGGCGAGCAAAGGTATTCACAACCAGATAAACTCGGCTTTTAAACGCATTGGCTTGCAATTTTTCCAGAAGTGCCAGCGAAAGCTGCGCAAATTGATATCCTGCCGGAATATCATTCATGATTCCACAAAGAACCATTCCATAGTCTGCGTAGGAAACCACAGAAACTGCACAGTTTCCGTGATGAATTGAAAGGCTGATTTGTTTAAAAATCAGGAGTGGCAACAGAGCCGGAGCTGCCATACATGCAGAGTGCGACAAGTTTGTCAAAATCTGCATAGCGGCTAAGAGTTTTGGATCTTTCATCGGTGGCAAATCCAGCAAACTCAACGGATCTTGCGCTTCCCAGGCCTGGCGCGATCGCTTATAAGCTGCATCAATTTCTGCGGGTGTTGGCTGCAAAGGAAACTCGATATCCAGTTGTCGCAAAACTTGCAGCCCTAAATCAATCACTTGCGCAAATTTACTCTGCGCCTGAAAAACCAACATTCGAGTTTCATAGACTTTAATTTGATCCAACACTGAAGTGCTGTTCTGCAAAATCACTTCACCCCAGATTTTGAGTTGCTCAAATTCTGTGTTGAGGTAGGCCGCCTCTAGGCGTTTTTGATGTAGCTCCAGCGTCAAATCGTAATCTTGCTGCCAAGCATTGTCTGGCAACAAATCAATTCCCTGATTCAAATAATCCAAGGCAGCCCCGTAGGCTGCCGAAGCAATTGCTTTGCGACCCGCTTGTAAATTGAGGCAAACCAACTCACTTCGATCAAAATTATCAGTAATTAAATTACGACCCGCATTAAGGTGATTAACAATTTCAAAAACCCGATCTTCTTGATCGTTTTGGGTAAAGTGCTGAACCAAAAGCCGACCAATTCGGTAATGAAGGGTAGGTCGCTCCGACTCTGCAATTAATGAATAGGCAGCTTGCTGAATTCGATCGTGTAGAAATCGATAGGTTGGGTTCAATTCATAGGGGCGATCGGCCTGTTCAGTTATTTCCGAGTGAAAGAGCTTATAAGCCTGATTCACGGGCACAAGCATCCCTTCCTGAAGCGCTCGCCACAATGCAGCAGCCGCTTCTACCAAAGACTGCTCAGCAATTACTGCCAATGTTTCTAGATCAAACTGATTACCAATACAGGCCGCAAATTGCAAGCATTGCTGAGTTACAACCGGTAGTTTTTGCAGTTGCACCGCCATAAACTCCACTACATCATCAGCCAAGGCTAGGACATTAATTTGCGCTAGATCGCATTCCCAATGGCAGTGGTTGGTATTGAATGTGATGTAACCCTCTTCATGAAGTGTTTTCAAAAATTGTGTTGTAAAAAATGGATTTCCTTGTGTTTTTTGATGGACTAGTTTTGTCAGGGGCAATGCCAAACTGGGCAAACAATAAAAGGTGTCCGCAATTAAATAGTTCAAATGCTGAATAGTCAACGGTTGGAGCATAATCGTATTAACCGTTGCTTGAGATTTTTGTAACTCTTTCAGAGTCAAGATTAATGGATGAGCTGCTGAAACTTCGTTGTCTCGATAGGCTCCCAACATTAATAAATACCCTTGATCTTCCATCAAGATTTTCAGCAATTCCAAAGAAGCTGGATCTGCCCATTGCAAGTCATCTAGAAAAATAACGAGTGGATGTTCAGTGGTTGTAAAAATTTGAATAAATCTTTGAAATAGTAGCTTGAAGCGGTTTTGAGCAGCCATTCCCGATAACTCCGGCGCAGGTGGCTGTGAGCCAATAATGCGCTCCAGTCCTGGAATGACTTCCAGCAAAACCTGTGCTTGGTTGCCCAATGCTTCCAAGATTCTTGATTTCCAATCCTGCAATTTTTGGTCAGATTCCGAGAGCAACTGCCCGATCAGACTTTGAAACGCTTGGACAAAGGCTGACAGGGGAATATTACGATTGAATTGATCAAATTTTCCTTTAATAAAGTATCCCTTTTGGCGCGTAATGGGTTTGTGAATTTCATTGATGACGGCTGTTTTTCCAATTCCAGAAAACCCTGCAACCAGCATCAACTCAGTTTTTCCCTGTTGAACTCGATCAAACGCATCGAGCAGAGTTTTTACTTCTAATTCACGACCATAGAGCTTTTCAGGAATTAAGAAGCGATCACTGAGATCTCTGCTACCCAACTCAAAATCTGGAATCGTCTCTTGTGCCTGTAGTTGATCTAGGCAAATTTGCAAATCGTGGCCCAGTCCGCGAGCACTTTGGTAGCGATCTTCAGCATTTTTAGCCATCAGTTTCAGCACAATCGCAGAAACCACGGGCGAAATTTCTGAATTCAGAGCGGAAGGGGCGATCGGCTGTCTTGCCAAGTGGCAATGCACCAACTCCATGGGATCAGTGGTGGGGAATGGAAGTTGGCCGGTCAGCAGCTCATACAAACTCACACCCAAAGCATAAAAATCGCTGCGGTAGTCAATGCCGCGATTCATCCGCCCCGTTTGTTCAGGAGCCAGATAAGCCAACGTGCCTTCCAAACTAGTGGGACTCTGAAGATATTGGGCTTCACGGGGCAACAGGGAAGCAATACTAAAGTCAGTTAATTTAATTTTTCCCGAGGAGGGATGAATCAAAATATTGGCCGGCTTAATATCTTTGTGAATGACTTTTTGTTGATGCAAGTAATCTAAAATTACGGACAATTGCAGAGCGATAGACAGAATTTCATGCAAAGATAATGGCTGATTTTGAACATATTCACGAAGAGAAATCCCTCCGAAGTCTTCCATGATTAATGCATAACTATTTTCATAGGCAGCCAAAGCATAGGAGCGGACGAGGCCTGGCATATCCAAGGCTTGGGAAATCGTGTACTGATTCCGAAATTGCAATAATTCCTCAAAACTGGGATAAGTTGATCGCAGAACTTTAATCACAACGGGCTGTTGTGACTGTGATTGCATTCCGCGATAAACAGCAGTTCGAGAACCTTGGTAAATTTCTTCAATGAATTGATAACCCGATAGTTGACAATCTGCCAGCATTAGAGTAAGCCCAAGAAAAGACGCAGGAATAGACAAGGAAGCATTTTGAGATTTTTTCAACTATTTTTAAAATCTCAGTATATTAGTCATACATTCTGGTCTAATAAGATACAAAGACTTCTATAGCGCAATAATTTTCCGCGTATTTCACTATTTTATAATCTTGAGGGACACAATAGTTTTGGTGCGGCGATTTCGGTCAAAATTGGTGACCGTCCCAGATCTGGTCAGTCAGGCAGCTATGCTTTGATGCTCCATGATGGCACCCAGTGTTATCCCAGCTCAAAACTGGTAATTCCAAATATCTGACCCAAAGGCAGCTCCGGCGAGCACCCTCGGTACATTCGGGCAGTTTCAAAAGCTGGTTTCATTTTGTATTTCTGGGCCAGTTCGATCGCCTGAGGATTAGGTTCAGGGACATCTAAATAGAAGGTTGCTCCTAATGGAATGGTGGCCACCAAGGCTTGGATAAGCGCATCAGCCAGATCAGGGGTTTCAGCATTGAGTGGGCCAATTTTGTAGCCGGTGTGGCACGCACGAATCACGCCATAGGCACAGAGCCGATCGCCCTGCAAAATGCCCATGGATTGAGCGTCAGGCTGATTAATCCAAGCTCGTAAAAATTGCTCGCGTTGCTCAGGAAAAAAGCGACGATCGCACTGTTTCAGTTGCTCAAAGGGGATGGCGGATAGCGGCACAAGGTCGGGGTGGAGTTGGTCAGCGCGATCGCTGATGCCCGCAAAGCGAATATTGCGATGGGCAAAGGTAAATCCTGATTTTTGGTAATTCTCTTGTTGGGCAACCACGCCATCTAAGCCGATCGTTCGGCCTTCAAGAATTTCGATGGCACGCTGCCAAATTTGGATGCCATAGCCTTGATGCCGAGCGTCTGGGTGGACGATGTAAAACCCAATGAAGCCAAACGTGTCACCATACCGCACGGCCGAAATTGAAGAGATCGGACTTTGGTTCAATTTCCCAACCAAGAATCCTTGGGGATCGGTTTCATAAAAGATATCTGAATCATTAATTCCTGGGTTCCATCCTTCTAGTTCAGCCCAGCCTATTGCTATTTTGAGTTCATCCTTTGACATCACTGAAACATCGTAATCTGAACCTTGAGATAGCTGCATTTCAAGCCACCTTATTTATCATCAATTAGAAAGTACAATTCTTTTCAGGAAGGTTTATTTTTACTAAGACGAATTCTCAGCCTGTTTCTAAACAAGAACAATTGAACATTTATTCATTCAGTATCAATCAGACGGTGAGCGTCAATAAATGATTAGCTCGTCAGAAGTGAATCATGATGAAGTTCTAACATTTTGCAAATTTAATGACAAGATTCAAGAACTATTAAGCGAAGGAAGCCAAAAGACAAAAGGCAGAGATTGCAAAATCTTCACAAATCAAAATCTTCAATCGCATCAATTCTTAAATCTTTGCCGAGATTATCAAGTTTCGTGATTTCTCTCGCTAGCATTAAGCGAATACCCTACTCGATCGTACATTTTCTAGCTCCAACTCAAATGATGGACTTTCTATCTAGTACCGTTGCATTATCACGAATACAGTTTGCAGTTACAGCTATTTTTCATATGCTTTGGCCCGTTTTAACCACGGGCATGGCTATTTATCTCGTCATTGTTGAAGGACTCTGGCTAAAAACGCGCAACTCTGATTACTACCACCATGCTCGTTTTTGGTCAAAGCTATATGTCTTGAACTTTGGAGTGGGGGTCGCATCCGGATTACCCATGGAATTTCAATTTGGTACAAATTGGGCTCCATTTTCCGAGGCCGTGGGTGATTTTTTCGGCAGCATTTTGGGCTTTGAAGGCGCAATGGCTTTCATGCTAGAAGCTGGTTTTTTAGGCATTATGTTGTTTGGCTGGGGGCGGGTTAATCCTGCTATCCATTACCTGGCAACAATCATGGTTGCTTTTGGTGCAAACTTATCCACATTTTGGATTTTAGTCGCCAACTCCTGGTTACAAACTCCAGCAGGTGGTGAAATGGTAAATGACAAGTTTGTAGTAAGTGACTATTTTCAAGCTATTTTGAATCCGTTTATGATCAAGAGCGTGATGCACATGTTCTTGGCCACCCTAGAAACTTCGCTCTTTGTAATTGGCGGCATCAGTGCTTGGTATATCTTGCAAAAACGACATCAAGAATTTTTTACTCAATCACTCAAAATTGCCCTGGCAGCAGCAATTTTAGTTGCTCCTCTACAGATTTACGTGGGACACCTGAGTGCTGAACAGGTTTATCACTATCAGCCCACAAAGTTAGCAGCAATTGAAGCCAAGTGGGAAACATCTTTAGCCGGTGAATCAGCAGACTGGAGCCTAGTAGCCATCCCCGATAACCAACAGGAAAGAAATCGCTGGGAAATTACTATCCCCAATGCATTGGGCTACATTTTGGAGTTCAAGGCTAAACTCTCCGAGCCAGTTTTAGGTCTAAAAACTTGGTCTGCGAGCGATCGCCCCCACATGGTGGGGCTGGTTTATTACTCCTTCCGTATCATGAGCGGCATCGGCATTTTCATGGCTGTATTAATGGTTTGGAGTAGTTTGCAATGGCTGCGGGGCAAACTCAATTCGGAGAAGTTGGGTGAGCAAAAGTGGTTGCTCCGTAGTTGGATGCTCACGGCTCCCTTGGGATATATCGCCGTTGAGGCCGGCTGGATTGTGCGTTGTGTGGGTCGTCAACCCTGGACACTGTATGGACAAATTCGGACTGCCGATGCTGCATCACAACTACCCGCTAGCACAGTGCTGACTTCATTACTGAGCTTCACGATCGTCTATTCAATTTTGTTTGTAGCAACACTATATTTCGGCAGTCGAATTATTCGTCAGGGTCCTAATTTGAATCTTCCTTTGCCGAATCATAACAACCCAATGCCAGTTAATCCTCAGCCTGCGCAATTCGTCCCGGATCAGCGTCCCACTGAAGCACAACAGTAACAGTCTCAACTAGACGAGTTTCAATTGATCATGAATGCTCTCTTACATTTTCTTCCACAAGTCTGGTTTGTTGTTTTAGCATTGTTTTTGTTTTTGTATGTCATTTTGGATGGTTTTGACCTGGGAGTAGGAATTTTATCTCTGACCAGCTCTAATGAAGAACGACGCAGCCTGTTAATGACTAGTTTGGGTAATGTTTGGGATGCAAATGAAACTTGGTTAGTGGTGATGGGAGGAGCTTTGTTTGGGGCATTCCCATTAGCCTACGGCACAATCTTGAGTGCTCTCTATATTCCTATTTTCATCATGATTTTTGGGCTAATTTTTCGAGCAGTTGCCTTTGAATTTCGGGAGCATTCTCAAAGGAAGCTGTTTTGGAACTTAGCTTTTGGAATTGGAAGCTTTATGGCAGCTCTGGGGCAAGGGTTTGCCTTGGGTAGTGTGATCGAAGGAATTGCTGTGGACGGAGCAGGGCATTTCATTGGCTCATCCTGGGATTGGCTCGATTGGCGATCGCTGCTTGTGGCGTTGACATTAATTCAGGGATATGTCTTGATTGGCTCGACTTATCTGATTTTGAAAACAGAGGGGGATCTTCAAAAAACCCATTTCCAAACAGCGAAGTTAGCAGCAATCACCACCTTAATTGGGGCAGTTTTGATCACGATTGTCACACCTGTTTTTTATGAGGCAGTGCGAACACGCTTGTTTAGTCCACCATTGCTATACATTTTTATCACAATTCCTTTATTGGGTTTGCTGTTAGTTGGTTTACTTTTGCGCAGTCTTATTCAACAAGAAGAGCGTACACCCTTTGTTTGGACGATTTTAATTTTTTTATTGACTTTTATAGGGTTGGGGCTAATCATTTTCCCTTACATTATCCCCACTCAAATTACCATTTATCAAGCAGCGGCTGCTCCTAGTGCCTTGGTGTTTATGATCATTTTTGTGGGATTTCTAATTCCAATCATGATTTTCTACAACATCTACCAATACGTGGTGTTTCGAGGCAAGGTGGCAGGCAGTGCCTATGATCATTGACGGTTTTTGATGTTTCTCAATGATATTAATTAGATTCAAGTCAGACGCTCAGTTAGCATCTTTAAGGAAAGGCTTGGGGCCATCCCGACTGTCACAGTTGGTTAGTAGGAATGAAGGATTCGTTGGCAAGCTCAACAAAAAACTCACACATGAGTTTGTGCATGAGTTCGTGAATAACCAGTCCATGAATTGACCTAGCTGATCGCCTCAAAACGGCCGGATAACTGACTGGGATCGGTGTTGTTGACAAATCCCAACACAACGCCTGCACCACGAATAAATGTCCCTGGCGTGTTGCGCAGATTACCCGCTTCCAAAGCGATCGCACTGGCCGTTAAGCCTCCCGCGAGGCCAATCACATCTTCCGCGCTGAAGTCGGTGATGATGTCGGCCAGGGCGGGGTTACTGTCGGCAGTGGTGGGATTGAGAATGAATCGATCGACCCCAGCCCCACCCGTCAGCAAGTCCACTCCCCGATCGCCACTCAGCCAATCATTCCCATCGCCGCCGATCAGCGTGTCATCACCTTGACCACCAAAGAGGCTGTCGTTGCCCGCTTCCCCAAACAGCAGGTCATTGCCCAGGTTGCCATACAGATCATCATCCCCATCACCGCCTTCGAGGCGATCGTCATCGCGACCACCGGAGAGAAAATCATTCCCGCCGCGACCGGCCAGGGTGTCGTTGCCTTGGTTTCCGGAAAGGGTGTCGGGGCGATTGGTGCCGACCAACGGATCGTTGCCGGAGAGGGTCTGCGCGATCGTGCTGTCAATCCAACTGGCAAAGGCTGAAAGCCGGGTCGCCGCAAAAATTTCGCCGTAGCTGGTGTCGTTTGCACCGGTCACGTCGGCTCCCGTGGCCCGGGGCACAGCACCGTAGGACACCACCCCGGCCACGCGGTTGCCAAGAAACAAGGGCCCCCCGGAGTCGCCACTGCTGGATCCCACTTCAGTGCTGCCAGTGCCCCGATCGCGCAGGCCAAAATCACGCCCTAGGCCGTCATTGCGATCGGTGCCATTGTCAAAGTCATAGATCAACTGGGTTCCAGGCAACACGGCCACATTCGACTGGCGGTTTAAAACATCCCCTAGCCCATCAATGCGGTTGGTTCCTAACCGGCGAGTGGCGGGAAAATCACCCACTAGTTCCCCAACGCTGCCCGTGCCCGGCTGACCATAGCCCACCAGGGTCGCCACCTGCCCCACTTCATCGCCGTTGCGGTAAATATCGTAGCGATCGGCCCCCTCGGGAGCCAGGGAATCGAGCCACAGGATCGCCACATCGTTGTTGGAATCTGGATCAGAGCTGTCCCAGTTGGGGTGGACAAAAATTTGCTGCACCCGCACCGACTGTCGCCCCTCCGGCAAATCGAAATACACCTGATAGCTGTTGTCGCTCACCAGGCGATCGGCCACACAGTGAGCCGCCGTCACCACATGCTGGCCCGACAACAGCAGCGAACCGGTGCAGTCTACTTGGCCCCCCGTGCCATAGCCCACAACTCCATCAAATCCCTGACCCGTGGAGGACAAAAACCGCACATCATTCGCCTCACTGGAAGCAACGGCAATGCGCGAACGGCGATCGAGCGATTCAAGGGTCATAACTATCCGTTAACCGAATTCATCAACAGGCCACTGCGGGATTCGACTCCGATCGGCTCGATCGGGTTTCCCAAACCAGCAATCTGCCCCCGCTGGCTGCAAAATTCTCCAGCGCTTGACTAATCGCCTGATGGTTTCGCTGGGTTGATTCGATTCGGTGAACTCGGTTAAGGCAGTGAATTGGGCCGATGAATCATCAACCATCAACGGGCGGCTTAACTCTCTTCGCTGGCCAAGTTTGGGCGATCGGGGGTTGCCGCTGAAGCGATGGTCGGTGGTTGATAGAACCCCGCCACCAGGGCCAACATTAACCAGAAAAGCGTGCTGACCTGGGGGCGATACCAAACCGTATCCACCAAACCATGGGCCAACATACCGGCCATGGTGGACAAGGCCGCCAGCAACCAGTAGCCCTGGCTGGCTTGCAGTTGTCGCAGTCGATTGAGGGCCCTTCCCCCTTGATAAGCCGTCATGCCCAACAGCCAAACAAAGCAGGTGAAACCAATCACACCCGTTTCCACCAACACTTCCAAAACCACGGAATAGGCACTGAGGGCGCTGAACTTCGGCTTTTGGTAACGCGGATAGACGCGGTTGAAGGCCACATTACCGGGGCCAATCCCTAACCAAGGGCGGTCTTGGATCATCTGCAAAACCGCTTGCCAAACATTAATGCGGAAGTTGTTGCTGCTGTCGCCCCGGCCCGCAAAGATGCTGAAGACCCGATCGCGCAGGGGTTCCAAAGCCGCCACCGCCAACACCATCAGGGTTGTGCCACCGCCCAGCAGGGCCGGCATCGCCCACCGTCGCCAAAAGGGAGTGAACCGCACAGACCACCAATAGAGCAGCAAAATTCCCAGCACCGCCAACTCCACCACCAGCCCAATCCAACCGCCTCGGCTGAAGGTGAGCACCAGACAGGTTCCATTCAGCCCCAACAGCACCACGCCTAAGATTTTTTGGATCCAGCTTTTCCAGGCTAAGATCGCTGCCACGCTCAGGGGAACCGAGGCTTCTAGGTAACCGGCTAGCAGATTGGGATTGCCCAGATAGCTGTAGACCCGGGTTGTTTTGCTGAGGGGTGATTCTGGATCAACCCAGGTGGCCAGGGCATCGGCTCCAAAGATCCATTGCCGCAGACCATAGACACTGGTGGCTAAGGCAGCCAGCAGGTAGACGGTGATGATGATGGCGCGGCCCCGTTCCAGCCGGGTGACCCGTGCCAGAACACAGAAAAAGACCAGGTACAAAATCAACTTAGTCCAGCCCACGAAGGCGGCAGCCTGGACGGGCGAAAAGGCCACGGCCACGGTGGCGATCGCCCCATAAAGCAACACCAACAGGTGAATGGGGGTGAACAATCCAGGCTGATCACCAGCTTCCGCAGCGGCAACGGGGCGATCGGTCACCGTTAGCAACACCCAAAAAGCGCCGGCCGCCAACAGCAACAGCCCCAGCAAATCCGTTTCGGCAAAGGGAGCCAAGCCAAAAACCGTGGCCGCCAACAGGGCCAGCAGGGTTTCGCCCCAATGCAACAGCCAGCTACTTTGTCGCCAAGCGCTGAGGGCCCCAATCCAACGACCCAGCCAGCTTGTTTGTCGCCACTGGGTTAAGGCGACTCCAGAGAGGGTGAGGGTTTGCCCGATCGTGTCCCAATGGGTCATGCGAGGAGGTGGCGGCGATGCCTGTGTGGAAAACAGCACATTTAGCCTAGGTCGATCGGGGCCCAATGGCTAGCGATCGTGCCGCTGGCAGTTTTCCCGAATTGGCTCAACGATTCGCGCAGCCCTTTGCGTAGCTACCAGCACCACTACCAGCGCAAACCCTAGCGCAACCCTTGGCTCACTCCTAAGACCAAGCCGGATGGCGCATCAGGGCATTCATCACCCGCACGCCCCGCAGTTGATTGGTGGTGGGCAAATGGCCTCGGGGCGCTGCCAAACTCCAGGTAAATTCGCCGGGCCAGCGTGTCCAGTGGTTACCCTGTTTCCAGTTAATTTTGGGCCAGAATTTTTCCCAATCTTGCCCCACGCCCAACCAAATTTCGCGCTGAATCGAAAAGCCAAATTTCCCTTCGGAATAGGTGCGCCACAGGCCATCAATCACTTGCAGATCGAGAGCGGGGAAGCGATCGACCTCAGTGAAGTACAGCCATTTGCGTTTGACAGCTTCGGGGCCCGCCAGCTCGCACAGTTTTTGGATGGTGATTCGATCGGCTTGATCAAAATCTTCCTCAAGCAACGCCGTTTGAATGGGTTGGTAGTCCACGGTGCATTCCCTGGGCAACTCCACCACCCCATCGGGATAGTAGCCTTCAAGGAAGTTGCGAGCCTGGGGTAAGTCGGCCCGGTTCAACAGTTGGCAGATGCGACCCAGCAGCGGATCGATCGTGTCAATGGCCAAGGGCTGGGGCGATCGATCCTTGGCAAAGTCGATCAGCAAGGCCACGCCATCATCCAGGGCCGCTAACGCCGGAAGGGCAGCCAATTGCTTTTTCAGGTTGCCGCTGTTGAGCGCGGTGGCCAGGGAGTCGAGGGCGGTAGACGGATCAATGACGGCGGACGCAGGGGAATCGCTCATGCCAACCTAGGAAGAACCAGCGTTTTCAAGAAATGGTTGTTAAAGGAAAATTGGCCGGAAATGGCGCATTAGGGACTACGGCGCAAACCCCAAAACCACGAGCGGATTGATCGGTTTGCCCAGGCTTCGAGATTGCAAATCATGATTACCAATTGTTGAGCGCTGCTCAGGGATTGGCTTGATCTTGCTGCTTAAGCTTCGGGAGCTTTCGGGAGCTTCGGGATCTATGGTACTGGGTTTCGCGGCCCTTGCCCGATCGCCCCGGTATTCCTCAGCAATCCCTGCATGAGACTGGTTCGGGCCACGAGCGATCGGGCTTCTAAAGATAGCCATGCTCCGCTAAAAAGTCGGGGGTGATGGCATAGCTCTCCCCCGCGCCGCCGTTAAGGGGGCCCGCTCCCGATCGCAGGAGTTTTTCAACATATTTCCCCAACACGTCTCCTTCCAGGTTGACGGCGGCCCCGGGCTGCAAGTCCTGCAAGGTGGTGTGGGCGTAGGTGTGGGGAATGGCGGCCACCTTGAACCAGCGGCCATCGTCCGAACAATCGGCGATCGTCAGGCTGATGCCATCGATCGCGATGCTGCCCTTTTGAACGATGTAGCGTGCGACCCGATCGCTCGCCTGAAAACTCAGTTCCCAGGAGGTGGCCGTGGAGATCGCCGATTCAAACCAGCCGGGCCCGTCCACATGCCCCGTCACGAAGTGGCCGCCAATTTTGCTGCCCACCCGCAACGAAGGTTCCAAATTCACGCGCTGCACTTGCCCCAGGGTGGTGCGATCGACGGTTTCCGGGGACACAGCCGCCACAAACCCATCGGGCAACAGGGTTTCCACCGTCAAGCACACCCCGTTCACCGCCACGCTATCACCCAGTTCCAAGCCGGGAACGATCGCCCCGATCGCCTCGGGTTCGCAGGTAATCACCACCCGATCGTTCCCCAGCCGTTCCAGGGTTCCCAGTCCTTGCACCAATCCTGTAAACACCGCTGAGTCCTAATGCCTGATGCCGTTAAAAGCCACTGTTCAAAACTACCGATCAGAACCACTGAATCAAAGTCACTGAATCAAAGTCACTGCGAAAAGTCACTGAATCACAATCACTGCGAAAAGTCACTGCGAACAAGGGCGAGTCGTCGAATCCGAGTTCAGAATCGCAACCGCTGGCGATGGTTGGCCACCGACAGCACCAGCCCGATCGCCACAAAGTTGGTGAGCATTGCCGATCGCCCATAACTCAACCAGGGCAAGGGAATCCCCGTGATGGGAGCCAGACCGATCGTCATCCCAATGTTGACCGTAATTTGGAAAATCAACATTCCCAACACGCCAATCGCGATCGCCGAACCAAAGTTATCTTTCGCGGATTGGGCGATCGACACCAACCGCAAGCAAATAATCCAAAACAGGGCCAGCACCACGATCGAGCCAATAAAACCCAGCTCTTCGCCCACCGCCGCAAAGATAAAGTCCGTGTCCTGCTCGGGGATGAAGTTCAACTGGGTTTGGGTTCCTTTGAACAACCCCTGGCCCCAAAGTTCCCCCGCCCCGATCGCGATCCGCGACTGGATCAAGTGATAGCCCCCACCCATCGGATCCTGATCTGGGTTGAGAAACATGGTGATTCGGGCCTTTTGGTATGGCTTCAAAAAGTCCCAAAAGATTTTGCCCAATCCCCCGGAAGTCAGGTTCAGCACGATCGCCCCCAAGCTGCCATAGATGCGCCAGGGCAGGCTTTTCCAAGCCGCAAACCCCATCAGGGCCACCCAAGCCAACCAAGCGGGCAAATAAACGTTAAACAACAAGGCGGAAATCACCGGCGACACCAGCAGCGCCAGCCAACCGGGATTGGCATTGCCCCAATACAACATGCTCATGCAAATCGACCCCAGCACCAACGTTGATCCTAAGCTGGGCTGCAAGAACACCAGGGCTGCGGGCACAGCCGTAATCGCTAACACCTGGAACAAACGCGGCAGGGTGGAAATGCTTTCTTGGTTGATGGCGCTGGCCAGAGTGATGATCAGCCCCACCTTGGCAAACTCCGAAGGCTGAATATTAAAGTTCCCGATCGTCAGCCAACGTTCTGCCCCCAGGGCCGTAGTCCCAAACAGCATCACCGCAATCAACAGCAGGTTAATGCTGCCGTAGATCCACCAGCGCCAACGCTCCACTTCCTCATAGCGCGATCGCGCCAGCCACAGGGCAATGATTAAACCAATGGCTCCCATCACCAGGTGTTGAATCCAGTTCGTGCCCCCGGAACTGAGTTCGACGCTGCGGATGCTGATGCCACCAATGACGGTCATCACCGTGACCGCCAGCAGCAACACCCAGTCAATATCAGCCCAGGGTTGAATCAGCGATTTGAGATTCCAGCGACTGGAGCGCAACATGGAAGAAGCCATTGAGTGCAAGCAAAGGGTGAGGATTAGATCGAACAGTAGCGGAGCGATGGCCCGATGGTTCACCGCCAGTCGCCGGTAACCCCCAAACTAGCTCAGGCAAACTAGCTCAGGGCCATTACCGAAACCCGTGCTGCCACGGCCTGGGCGATCGCCTTCAGGGCCTGGGCTGAGGCCGAATCCGGAGCTGACACCACAATAGGCACACCCCGATCGCCCCCTTCCCGCACAGGCATCTCCAAGGGCACACAGCCCAGCAGCGGCACTGCTAATTCTTCCGCTGTCTTTTTACCCCCACCCGAACCAAATAGGTCGTATTGGCGATCGGGCAAATCCGGCGGAATGAAGTAGCTCATATTTTCCACGATCCCCAACACCGGCACACTGAGCTGCTGGAACATCTTCAGCCCCCGCCGCGCATCAATCAGCGACACCGTTTGGGGCGTGGTCACAATCACCGCCCCCGCCATGGGCACAGCTTGGGCCATGGTCAACTGGGCATCCCCCGTTCCAGGCGGCATATCCACAATTAAGTAGTCCAACTCGCCCCAGTCCACTTGGTACAGGAATTGGCGAATGATGCCGTTCAGCATCGGCCCCCGCCAAATTACCGGTTGATCGGGGTCAATCAAGAAGCCCATGGACACCATCTTCACGCCGTGGTTTTCCGCCGGTTCCAAGATGTCTTGCCCCTGCCCCTGCCCTGGCCGCACCATCACCTCCGCCTGGGTTAAGCCCAGCATGGTCGGCACGTTGGGCCCATAAATATCGGCATCAATTAGCCCCACTTTGGCCCCCGATTGGGCCAGGGAAACGGCAATATTCACGGCTACGGTGCTTTTGCCCACGCCTCCCTTGCCGCTGGAAACGGCCAGGATATTTTTCACGCCGGAAATCCCCGCACGATCGGGCAAGGATTTTTGTTGCGGCGTTTCAGCCGTCACTTCCACGTCCACCGACTCCACGCCGGGCAGGGTTTTCACCGCCCGCTTACAGTCATCCACAATAAATTCCCGCAAAGGGCAAGCGGGGGTTGTCAGCACCAGGGTGAACCGTACAGCGCCACCATCAATGCTGACGTTGCGGATCATGTTCAACTCAACGAGGCTTTTGCGTAGTTCCGGATCTTCCACGGGGCGCAAAATCTCAAGCACGGCTTCGGGACTGAGGGCGGTAGCAGTCATGGGTGAGTGGGAATTCGTTGGCGTAGCTGAGTCGAAAGCTGAGTCTTAATCGGAAGCTGAGGCTAAAAGAGATCCCGAACAGATCCCTCAGAGATCCCGAATTCGCTGAAGTTTCCAAGACTCTGACTGCGGGGGCCGATAGTTCGGCATTGGCAGCGAGTCGGGGGGATTCAGGAACTTTTGGATGATTCTAAGGATTTGTACTCAGAGTTTATATGTTTTGAAATCTTACCGTTTGCCGGTGGGCTGCTACCGATCGAGCAGAAGGCTCCTTATGTTCTGAATGTCCTGATTGTTCTCAGGGCTTGCAAGATCGAGACTTGGGGAAATCTGAGGAGGCTCGGTTCTCAGGGGTCTGGGTTGGATTCTAGAAGTTGCCTCTACATCTGTTTGAGTTCTGCTTGAGTGTTGATAAGTATTTGTTTGAGTATTTAGTTGATAAGTATTTATTTGAGTATCTGTTTGAGTCGCTCTCATAGCTCTGGAGGTTCGTCAATATTCAAGCTGATCCCCATCTTGATCCCAGTCTTGCTAAGGGAAGTTGGCAGGCGGCGGCTTAGGCGATCGGGGGCGATCGAGCGCTCATACCAACGATTAATTCCGATTCAGCAGCAGGATTACAACAAAATTGTTAAGTTCTACGACTGCTTGGCCGGACTTTTAGGGGCCTCCGGTACGCTAGAGGGTCAATAGCAACCGTGGCACTGGTTGTCGTTCGGGTGAGGAAACTGACCCAACCGCCAGAACCTGTTTTCTACCAAGATCGATCGTCGTCCCCCGTCCCAGGCTGAGGGAGTTCCTAAATTTAGGTCGATCGCGGGCGTTTCCTTTTCCTAAAGCTTCCTAACAAACTGCGTTAGACATTAGCTATGACCGCATTCGCAACCCCCGCCAAATCATCGATCACCCATCCCGAGGCCAACGGCCAGGCCCAACCCATGGTTGCGGGCGCACCGCCAGCCGACTCCCGTGAACGGGTTGGCCAATGGATGCGCCAAATTCAAGATGAAATTTGCCAGGGACTGACGGCCGCCGATGGGGCGGGTCAGTTCCGTGAAGATGCCTGGGAGCGGCCCGAAGGGGGCGGCGGGCGATCGCGCGTCATCACCAACGGCGGCGTATTTGAGCAAGGCGGAGTCAACTTCTCGGAAGTGTGGGGCACTCAATTGCCCCCTTCGATTTTGACCCAGCGCCCGGAAGCCGCCGGCCATGGCTTCTATGCCACCGGTACCTCCATGGTGCTGCACCCCAAAAATCCCTACATCCCCACGGTTCACCTCAACTACCGCTACTTTGAAGCGGGCCCCGTGTGGTGGTTTGGTGGCGGCATTGACCTCACCCCCTACTATCCCTTTGTGGAAGACGTGGTGCATTTTCATCAAACCCTGAAGGATGCGTGCGATCGCCACAATCCGCACTACTACGACACCTTCAAACTCTGGTGCGATGAATATTTCTTCCTGAAGCACCGCAATGAAACTCGTGGGGTCGGCGGCATCTTCTTCGATTACCAAGACGGCACCAACGAACTCTATCGCGGCCCTGATGCCCAAGGCCCCGCCGCCCACCACAGCAAGCAAGTGGGCGTACCGGCTCAGCGAAATTGGGAAGAGTTATTCGGCTTCGTGCAAGATTGCGGCCGAGCGTTCCTACCGGCCTACGTGCCGATCATTGAGCGTCGTCAGTCCCAGGAATATGGCGATCGGGAGCGAAATTTCCAGCTTTATCGTCGGGGACGGTACGTTGAGTTTAACTTGGTGTACGATCGCGGCACGATCTTCGGGCTGCAAACCAACGGTCGCACAGAGTCAATTCTGATGTCTTTGCCGCCACTCGTACGCTGGGAATATGGCTACCAGCCCGATCCCAACACGCGGGAAGCTAGTCTCTATGAGATCTTCCTGAAACCGCAGGATTGGCTCAATGCACCCCCTCAAGTGCCTGGACTTGCCTAGCAGCTTGGGGAAAACGGCACTCCGAGACCACTTAAGTCTCCTGGGGTGCCGTGATACAATCCGAAGGAGACTTACCTGTCGAGCGCTGCTTCCGATTGCGTGGTGCTCGTAGCCGGTGCGATCAAATCGAAGCATTAAGCCCCCAGCTTTGTTTCGATCTCCGTGTCCTGACCGGGATCGTTCTTTGCACGTCCACTGGCCCCCGAGTTTGGGTATGGTCATGAAGTGCTTGCCGATCCGCCGCTGTCCTCAACACGATCTGTCGGCCAGCCCCCTTCCTAGTCCCCCAAGAGCGAACAATCCATCATGGAGCAGAAGACCCACACGACCAAAGATGGCACGACGGTAATTGTTCTCACCCCTGAAGGACGGCTGGACATTACGACAGCCTGGCAATTTCGCCTCAAACTGCAAGAATGTATTTCTAAGCTGAGTCCTCATATCGTCGTGAATCTCAGCAAGGTCAACTTCATTGACAGTTCTGGCCTCACCTCGCTCGTTGCCGGGATGCGTGATGCCGATAAGGAAAAAGGCAGTTTTCGCCTCTGTCAGGTACACCCCGAAGCCAAGCTGGTTTTCGAGGTCACCATGATGGATTCCGTATTTGAAATTTTTGATAGTGAAGACCAAGCCCTTGAGGGCACTCCTCGCACGATCGCCAGCTAGGCCTTCGCCCTAGCGAGCCATCTGCCCGTTGCAATTAGGTTGTTATCAAACAAGAGGGGCGATCGCCTCCTAGGCAGCGCAAACCCCGGGCCGCCCGATCGGGAGCAGTCAACTTTTCATCCAGCTCATAACGTCACCCACCCAAGCACTGGAAGATGAGTCCTATGAATCTTCCGGTGCTTGTGGTTTATGGGCCGAACTGGGTGCTTTGTTGCCTCAGTCCACTGCTCGCGCAACTCCTCGCACGACCATCTGGCAACTATCCACAACCATTGCCAGTGCCCACCACTCCAGGGCTTGGCTGATGCTGCCCAGTGACACAGCGGATTCGATCGACCCGCCCAGCCATCATCCAAGAGCCATGATAAGGGGGATGATCAAATATTGCAGGACAGTCGTAGTCTTTAAGAATTTTTAACGGCCAGACCTGTGCCAAGCCATCGAGCAAGGATGAGAATAGGTAAAAGTTCAGTATTGCTCGCTACTAAGCAACAGCCATAGATAAATTTGGTGCGTTACAGTAGGGTGCATTTGAATCGAGCCATACCGAACCATCCGAACCGATCGCCAAGAGGGCCTTCTATATGCTGCAAACGAAACTGCGTTACTCGATCGACGAGATCCGAGACGAAGCCCGCCATCTCGTGGAAACGGGAAACGTGGATCGTCATCAGCCCCTCTATGTCCTCTGCCAATTTATTCCGCCTCGGGAATGGACTTGTGTGGAGTTTGAGCTAGAGCGGTGTGACTATCTACTCCGGGACTGTGTGGGAGACCTGCTCAGTCACGAAGAATGGACTAACGATTAAGACCAGTAGCCCAAGCCCATCAAGCGCACATTAATTGGCTTGCCAAACCTTAAGCTATCGCGTGAGACTACGTGGGCGCTGTTACCCATCAAATTTGCAATTTTCGCTCGCCAGATCAAACAATCAACTGCCGATCGGCTGAGATACATACACACTCTCTCACTGCGATTCATTCAGACCCATTCAGATTCAGCCTCATTGAGACTCACCCCAAGATCTAAGCAGCACTGATCAGGTCTAGTTAGCTCCGGTTAGATCTATTGGATTGATTGATCAGACTCAATTTATTAATCACAATCTATCAATCAATGGATCTAACAGGGTGTCGATCAACAAATTTCAATGAATGCCTAAAAGCAGGCTGAAGTAATCCAGAGCGCCAAACGGCGCAAACATTGACCAGGCAAGGAATTGACCAGGCAAGAAGCTGGAGTTCCTTGCCTGTTTATGTCCTGTTTATATGTAGACTCTGTTACTGAACTACTTTCGCTAACGTTTCTATTGTCTGATTTTAGTTTTTAGATGGCTAGATTTTTGTACTTCTGAGCTTCTGGGTTGCTAGACTTCTGGGATTTTAATTACTCTTTTTCATCAGCATTCAAGATTAAGTCCAGGATAAAATACTATCAACATTTTTGTAAACATCTTGGTTTGCGAATTAAATCTAACCCGTATGCGCAAGTTTTTAAATCTCTTTAGCTATTAACTTAGATATTTTTGAATCGATAATAATTTTCACTGAAGACTAAGCAAGGTTTAAAAGAAAAAACTAAACAAGCAAATTCACAGAAAATAATCCATAACAGGAAAATCAAATAAGAAAACAAGGAGCCAAGGCCCCTTGTTTCGTCAGCGATCGATCAGTTGTATTTAGTTGTATTTAGTTGCTGTGTTGACTTGCTTTTAAGCGTCCAAGGCTTAAGTTCTGAGACTCAAACCGAAGGCTCAGGTAAACGCCCTAAACCACTTGTTCAATTTCGGCAATTTCGGGGATCACTTCCTTCAAGCGGCGCTCGATGCCCATTCGCAGGGTCATGGCCGAGCTAGGGCAAGAACCGCAAGCCCCTTGAAGACGCAGCTTGACAACTGGCCCGTCAATTTCAACAAGCTCAACGTTGCCACCGTCAGCCATCAGGTAGGGACGAAGTTCATCAAGGGTGGTTTCGACGTTTTCAACAGTGAGGGGTAGGGTCATGGCGAGCGTTCTGGATTTAGCAAAACGGATGAGGATTTTCCTTGGAGGGATGACCTCAGGGCGGGCGATGGATGGGTCGCTGGATCGTGTGATCGCCCGTCCTTTAGTGTATCGCCTGACTTGATTACTTTTACAACAGACAGGTTGCTAAATCTGGGTCATGCCCCCGAGTCATTCCCCCAAGTCATGCTCTTGAGTCATGCCCACAATGTGATGGGATCTCAGTTCATAGGGGATCTCAGTCCATGGCGAATCGCTCACGACCGGTTGCCCGTGGCCGCTCGTTTGTGGCAGTTAGCGCACCAAAATCGTGAAGGTCAAGGGAGGAAGCTCTGTTTCGCCCACTTGGGCCACGGACAGCCGGTAGCGATCGCCCGGTTTGACGTTCCGCATGGACAGGCGCAGGAGGCCTTCCCCAGCCGCTTGCACGGAGGCCTGGGGGCCGTTGAGGGTGGCGGTGCCCGTGCCGGGAAGCCGCAGGGTGAGGTTCAAGGCAGGGCGATCGGCTTGGGGGATGTAGTGGGCCTCAATCCGCAAAGCACCACCGTCGGCTAGCCATTCTTGGGTGACCTGGGGGGTTTTGGCGCTGAGTTCGAGGGTCAGGCGGTTCAGCAGTTCCCGCGCGGCCAACAGAGCAATGGTCATTTGCTGCTGGGGATTGGCGCGATCGTATTCCACATATTCCATGGGGAAGCGATTGGCAGCGCCTGTACGCACGGCCGTTGCCCAGCGCAATACGACGGAGGCTTGGGCATTCAACAGACGATCTTGGTCGGGAAATAGCTCATCCACGGCTTGCATGAGGGCTACGCCTTCTTTGAGAGCCTGGGCAGCAACGGTTTGACAAGCGGCTAAGAGTCGTTCGGCCAAGTCCGCTGGCAGGTTTGTGGGCAGGTTGAGCTGCTGGAACTGCCGTAGCCAGGGATTTTGGGGAACTTGGGCGATCGAGGGCGCGTCCTCGTACGTGTCGCGATAATCTAGCACTGTTTCGGGCGACTCCCAGGGAAACAGGGGAGGACGCTGGGACGCTTCTAGAATCAACCGCTGTTTCAGCAGGGCATGATAGCGCTGGTCAACGACAGGCATTGCATCAAGTTCGAGCATAGGATTCGCAACCGATAAATCGCTGGAGGATAGCGATCGCGCTGGTGCGGGGTTGATCGCCGGATCCTCAAGAGCGGAAAAGTCACTCTCTAGGAGGTCAGCGGGATCGAAGGCATGGGCAGCGAGGGCCTGTTCGATCGCCTGATCAATCTCGATCGGCTCAAGCTGGGTTGCCCCAAGTTCAATCGGCTCAAGCGATCGGGACTGATCAGGGGTGGTTGTGGAGTCGAGTTCCTTGGCCACATCCAATAACTGGCCCAAGAGCTGCGCTTGCAACGCACCGGGAACGCTATCTAAGTTGCTATTCATCTGTCCCCCTCCTCGTTCCGGACTCTGTGCGATTACGAATTTCCCAAGCGGTTTCCAGCAACTTGAACCATAGCTTTTGCACTTGAGAAGCGCTGATCCCCATTGCTTGGGCCACGGTTCGATCGTCTGATCCCGCGCGTTTTAGCTCCACCAATTTGGTAATTTCCGGGCCCAGTTGATTGAGCAAACTTTCCCATTGACGAGGGGTTAAGCCTAAATCGCGCTCCAAATCCACATCAAGCCACTGGTGAACCAATTCCCAACGGTGGAGCAAAGCAAAGCGAATGAGGTGATATTTGAAACGCTGTTGTAAGTAATCGCGCTGACGAGCATCCAGCCCCAACACCTTTTCAATTTCGCTGGCGGATAAGTCTTTTAATCGCAGCACCAAGTAGTTAACGCATTCCTCTTGGTTGCGATCGCGCAGGTAAGCAATTAATTCATCCACAACCGCCTGGCGCAGGGCCCCATCCATCACATCGGTAGATTCCTTGGCGCTGATTCGATCGCGCACCTGCTGCACCGATGCGTCATCCCAGGAGTAGCCCTCACCGCTATCACTGGCGCTTTCGGCAGCCTGATCCATGTCGATCGAAGTTTCCGGGGGCTGTTGACGGGCAAAGGTTTGGGCCCGCAACACAATTAACTGCTGCGATCGCCCGCCAGGCAACGGAATCCGGCGCTTGGCGTAGCGTTCCACAAACGCCATATATTCCGCCAACTCCAGCCGTACCCGAGGGGTATAGTCTGGGGGCAACTGGTTTTCACGCCGAAAGGCCCCCAACGCTTCCACATAAAATCCCTGGAGGAAATCCTCGATCGCCAACAGCCGCGCTTGATAGCTCGTGCGCGATCGGGCTGGGGAAATGTATCGGTAAATGATGGCGCTGAGGGTGCTGTGCAACTCGGCCCGGCCGCGTTGGGATCCCAATTGGTAATAGCGCAAATTCTGTTGCAATCGGTGACGAGCCAGGCTGTGGGCCCAACCCAACACATCCCCGGAAGACTGGATCCGACGACTTTCAGTGCAGATGCGATCGACTTCCGCCGCAATTCGATCGGCCACTGCTGCACAAACCGCCTCTGGAGCCGTCGTTCCTGACCGCAACTCCCGCTGCAATAAATTGATCGTCGATTCCACGCCCCTACAACTCTCGTCTGATGCCAACATTACAACCGACCATTGCGACTGATGCCACCCCAAGACTCCGGAGATGTCCTACGGAACGGTTTACCATGACAAGCATAATCGACTCAGCGATGACCACCACGAGCGATTACGCTGCTTGTGCGATCAGTAACCCCAATTAGCCCCCAACAACTTGCCACAAAATCCGCAGGTACAATGCTTGCGGCCGAGCGCAACGATGGTTGTGGCACGAGCGATCGTTGCTAGGACTGTTACTAGGGCGATTGCCAAAGCTGCTGCCCACCCTGCCTAGCTTGACCGTCATTTTTCGTCTTTTTCATTGAACCTATGGATATTGAAAGCCAAATTCAAATTCTGATCGACAATGCCCCCCAAGACGGTCAAACCCCCGAAATCGTTGCCGCGATCGCCCCAGCATTGATCTACTTCGCCAACCAACTGAGTCGCGAAGACTACTACATCCTACAAACCCTCAATGGCGATTGGGTACGCGTCACCCTCGGGAACCGCCGCGAGCAGGGAATCGAGAAAAATGTGGTCTACGCCTTTCCCACCTTGCAAGACGCAGCCCGTGGCCCCATGCCCACCAAAGATCCCAACTTGATGGCCGCCCCATTTCCCGTCACGCACATCCTGTTTCAACTGATGGCAATGGAAACGATCGATAGCCTCGTATTTTTCGACATCCCCGGCGATGTGATGCAAGGCATTGAAGTAACCCGAGAAGCCTTTCAAGAAACTGTTCGCAACCTCTTCTCTCAGGTGCAGCAATGGCAGGAGGGCGACATGATTCCCAATCCGCTGCCCAATAGCGCCACGACGATCCCTTCAGACTTTGCCTAGTAGCATGGCCACCTTAATTTGGGGGGTCAAAGTTGCGAAATCAGTTGTCATAACGAGGGGCTTAAGCCCCTTGTTACCTAGCGATCGGGGAACGGCAACAGCCATTTGACTTGACCGATCGACATAGGCTCGTTCCGCTACTAGAAAGCTTTGGGAAAGTTCTATGATCTACCATCTATGATTCATTTCTATATGCCCTTTGCCCAAGTGAAGAGAAAGAGTTGAGGCACAAGAGGACTGTCAATTTTCATTCAAGTTCTAAAAACAACAAAAGCCACCTCGATGTTCAAAACTAGGGTGGCTTTCGTGTTGTTTGTTACGGTTGGTCGGTTGCAGACAACTATAGCCAGTGGTGACTAAAGATCGTCGTGGCAAGTAATCGCTGCGGGTAGCAAGTGCAGGTCATTACTTTGGGGAGTTGCTGCGAACCGTCATTGTGGATCATCAACGAGGTTAGAACTCAACGACCACTCGTGCGGGTGCAGAAAATGGTTGACTCTGCTAACACTAACCCCTGAAGGTTCTAATGCTCTAGGCGACTGAGGATGCAGCGAAGGCAACTGCCAAAGTTAGCCCCAGGAGTAAGACAGCGGCCCCACCCAGTTGTGCGTAGCGGCGTTGTTCCCAGAAGGTGGGGTAATGCGCGTAGTACATCTTCGGCTCTTTAGCGTAGTTATTCAGTTGGCCGGTTTCGTTAATGGTGGTGTACATGGCACTGCTCCAAAGGGTGTGGGGGCTGTTTGTTGCCCTGTGTTTCACAGTATAACACTATGTAAATTTTTCTTGCAACATACTTGACGAAAATTATTTTATTTTCCTCATTCGGAGCAAAAAGCCTTTGTAGTCATCAGTCCAGCTCTCGGATCAACCCACATTTCATCGTTTAATAGACACATGCGTTAATAACGATTTAAAAATCACTACAGATTGCTTGCTTTGGGCCCGATCGCGCCCGGGGGCGAAAACGCAAGGCTATACTCGTTTTTGAGCGGGGATCGTCCTTGTCTAGTTCTTCAGCCCCTGTTCACCGCTTCCTATGTCCTCCTCGATCGCCCCGTGGCCCGATCGCCCTTGCCGCTTTGCCGTCATCAGCGATTTACATGTCGCTTTGCCCCACACGGTTTGGGACCATCCGAGTCGATTTCACTTGGTGGAGGTGGCGATTCCGGCCCTAGAGCAAATCCTAGAGCGACTGGAGCTACTAAATTTAGATTTCCTGTTGTTGCCCGGTGACCTAACTCAACATGGCGAGCCAGAAAATCATCAGTGGTTGGTGCAACGGCTGAAACAGTTGCCCTATCCGGTTTATGTGGTTCCGGGCAACCATGATTTTCCTGCCCAATCGAGCTACCCACGCATCACGACCCTGCCGGAGTTTGTGGCGCTGTATCGAGACTTTGGCTATGGGGATTCTCCGCAGCCCTATTACATTCAAGAGTTGTTGCCTGGCCTGAGGCTGATTGGTCTGAATTCCAATCAACTTTCAGAAGATGGCAAGGAAATTGTTGGGGCGATCGATGCGGAGCAAATGGCCTGGCTCGATCGCACCCTCGCCCAGCTCAACCCGCAGGATCTGACCCTGGTGATGGTGCATCACAATGTGGTGGAACATTTGCCAGAGCAGGCGACTCACCCCCTGGGCAGTCGTTACATGCTCCAGAATGCGATCGAACTGCGCCAAAAGCTGCGATCGGCCGGGATCCAGTTAGTCTTTACGGGCCACCTCCATGTGCAGGACATTGCCGAAGCTGACGGACTCTATGACATCACCACCGGCTCCCTAGTCAGTTACCCCCATCCGTTCCGCTTGGTCACCTTGCGGCGCGATCGCGCGGGTCATCCTTGGTTGGAGGTGGAATCGGGCCGCGTGAAGTCTGTTCCCGGTTGGGAAGATTTGCCCGCCCTTTCTCGGCAGTGGATGGGCGATCGGAGTCCACCGTTTATGTTGAAAATGTTGATGTATGGCGGTTTGGGGCTGTCGCAAGACGAAGCGCTCTTGCTGGCTCCCCAGTTGCGGAATTTCTGGGCCGATGTGGCCAATGGGGACACGCTCTTTGAGTTTCAGCAATTGCCCCCGATCGTGCGGGACTATTGCCAACAATTTGGGGCGATCGGCCCCGACGGCTCGATCGCACGCATCGACAACCACATCGCCCTGCGCCTCTAGAAACATCAAACCCAACCTGCAATCTCCAGGCCGCTAACCACTCCTAACCCATCCCCCAAAAGCAGACAAGGGGCTTAAGCCCCTTGCCCTTCGCGCGATCGTTGGCTATTCAACACCAAATTCCGCGCCCTCAGTTTTTTCGTCCCCGCGCATCAAGCGTCACCCAGTACCAGTCACACGGCACCCAGAGCGTTCTAAACCGCAGCCACCAACGGCTCCGAAGCCGACGGCCGACGATTAATCACCTGGTCAATCAGGCCATAGTCCTGGGCTTCTCCAGCCGACATGAAGAAGTCGCGTTCCGTGTCCTCTTCAATGCGGCTCAGGGGTTGACCCGTGTGATCCGCCAAGCAACGGTTGAGATTGGCCTTGTGATACAGAATTTCCTTAGCTTGGATTTCGATATCCGTTGCTTGGCCCTGTGCGCCGCCCAAGGGTTGGTGAATCATAATTCGGGAGTTCGGCAAGCTCATCCGTTTGCCCTTTTCACCGGCACTGAGCAAAAACGCTCCCATGCTGGCCGCTAGCCCAACGCAGATGGTGCAAACGCTCGGGCGGATGTGATTCATCGTGTCATAGATGCCCATGCCAGCCGTCACCGAACCCCCAGGGGAGTTGATGTACAGGTAGATATCCTGTTCGGGATCTTCCGCGTCAAGGAACAGGAGCTGCGCCACGATCGAGTTGGCCACATCCGCATCGATCGCCGTTCCCAAAAACACAATGCGCTCCCGCAGCAACCGGGAATAAATATCAAAAGCGCGTTCGCCGCGGCCAGATTGTTCGATAACAGTCGGGATCATGCGCGTCCTATGGCTTGTGAATGACCTGAAACAACCTTGATTCTAGCGAGTTGCGCCAAATACCTTCTAGGGGTCTCGATACGGGTCTCCGCCCTAAGGTCTGCTCGATCGCAATGAAGCCTAGGCTGAACAGGCTAGTTGCCCATTTCACGCTCTCGATTCTGAGCAAGGTCGATCGACGCTCAATAGGCTGATCCACCATTCCCCGGCGATTTTTCAGCCAGCCAGAGCACAAGATCAGCAACGCTACACCAAAAGCCCAGAGACAAAAAAAGGGGTGGTGTGTCAATCACACTCACCCAATGAACCGTTGTCGTAAAAAGAGAGTTAGAGCAGGAAAAGAGAGTTAGAGCAGGGTCTGTGGAGATTGCCAGAGATGTCAGACAGAGATGGCACGCTGCGGAGACCCCAAAGGGGTGACTTTTTTGCTTTGTCCGCAAGCGCGTGAATGCAATGGAGTTTTTAGCCCTTATTGCGTTTTCAGCACTTTCATAACTTTAAGGGTATGCGAAAACCCCTAGCTGTCTGTAAAGCTAGGATGAACTTTCGCCCATTCCGTATGAACCTTTGGTAAAGAATTGCCAGGCTCCAAGGACAGGGACTGAATTGAATTGGGTTGAGTTGGATTGGGCTGCGAGGTTGACCCAGCATTTCAACTGGTTAAACGACTTCTCGCCCAGCATTTACCCCATCTGTTTTGATCCGTGTCTGACTGTCTGACTGTCTGACTGTCTAACTGTTTAACTGTCTGGCTATCTGCTGTTTGCGGTCTGCTTTTTTCGTGACTGGCTTGTTTTCAGCCGGCTTTACGCGCCAAAGCAGGATCGATCGTTTCCCGCCACTTGGTTCGCCCGTGGAGATGATTCAACCTTTGGCGATCGGGGCTAACCAGGCGGGGGGATGCCAGTATTTTGCCGGTTGCACTCTAATTTGGAAAGGGCGGGGGTCAGTTTTTTGATCGCCACAGGGCGATCGCCCGGGTCACCCCCAACCCACTCCTTTCGTTGAACGAGTTCATTGAGTCGCTTGCAAACGATTCGTGAACTATTCGCTGATGGCTCCCACCGCTCCCGAATAGATGGCTCCGCGCGGTGCATCCAAGGTCACGATCGCCCCGTCACGAATGGCATCGGTGGCCCCGTCCACGCCCACAATCACGGGAATGCCTAACCGTTGGGCGATTGTGGCCGCGTGCCCCGTCAGACTGCCATCTTCGGTAATTACGCCACCGGCACGGCGAATCGCTTCAATGCAATCAACACTGGTAGCAGGGGCCACGAGGATTTCGCCCGCTTCCAGGGAGTTGGCATCCATCAGGTTTTTCACCACCCGGGCCCGACCGCTAACGGAGCTTTGGCCAATGCCACGGCCACGGCCCAGCACAGAGGTCACCACTTCTACTTTGATCAAGTCTGTGGAACCGGAGATACCTTGCAACGTACCGGCGGTCATCACCACCAAATCCCCTTCGCGCAAGACGTGCTGTTCTTGGGCCAGCCCGATCGCCGCTTGCAGAGTTTGGGTGGGTGACGGCAAATCCAACACCATCAGCGGCCGCACTCCCCACACCAATTGCAATTGGCGGGCAATGTTGACATGGGGCGTGACAGCCAAAATTGGCGTACTGGGGCGGAACTTGGAAACGTTGCGGGCGGTGGCTCCGGACTTGGTGAGGGTTACGATCGCCGCTGCATCCAACTGGGCCGCAATGTCCCCAACGGCCTTGGAAATCGCATTCGGGATCGATCGCCCAGCACTTTCCAAATCGAACTGGAATTTTTCCTGTTCAATCCGCACGGCAATCCGAGCCATGGTGGCCACGGCTTCCACAGGATATTGACCCACAGCGGTTTCGTTGGACAGCATCACCGCATCAGTACCGTCCAAAATGGCATTCGCCACGTCGGAAATTTCCGCACGGGTGGGCCGCGGGTTGCTGACCATGCTGTCGAGCATCTGGGTTGCCGTAATGATCGGGATGCCCAGACGATTAGCCGTGCGAATCAAGCGCTTTTGCAGGACGGGCACGTCTTCGGCGGGCAGTTCAACCCCCAAATCGCCCCGCGCCACCATCACCCCGTTACACAGGGAGAGGATGGCCTCCATCTGTTCGATCGCCTCGTGCTTTTCGATTTTGGCGATCACGGGCACGTTTTTGCCCCGACTGGCGATCAGCTCGCGGATTTCCAGCACATCTTGGGGATTGCGCACAAAGCTCAACGCCACCCAATCGACCCCTTGATCCAGGCCGAACACCAAATCTTCTTTATCCTTGTCGGTCAAAGCCTTGATCGACAGGTAAACCCCGGGGAAGTTCACGCCCTTGTTGTTCGAGAGGCGGCCGCCAACAATGGTGCGGCAGTGGAGATCGCCCTTGGCTCGATCGACCCGTTCCACGACCATTTCCACGCGCCCATCATCGAGCAAAATCGTGGCATTTTCAGGAACTTCTTCCGCCAGCAAATCGTAAGTGACGGAGCTTGCGTCCTGAGTGCCCACCACTTCCCGGCTGGTGAGCACGAAGGGATCGCCCTTTTGCAACACGATCGACCCTTCAGCAAATTTGCCGAGCCGAATTTTCGGGCCCTGAAGGTCTTGCAGAATCGCCACCGGCTGATTTAGCTCAAAGGAGATTTGCCGAATCAGCTTAATGTTGGACTGGTGATCGGCATGGCTGCCATGGGAGAAGTTGAGGCGAAGCGTCGTGGCACCGGCTTCAATGAGCGATCGCAACACATCGGGCGTGTTAGTGGCGGGGCCAATGGTGGCGACGATTTTGGTGCGGCGCAAGGGCTGTGGCGAGTCCATGAATGTCTCGAAACGTTGCGGGTACTACGATACCATCGATGGAGTCCTCTCTCTGCTATGGGCCATGCGATCGACCTGGGACTGCTTGCTAGAGAACGTGGGTGAGTGGTATGGATCTTTTGCCACGGTGGATGACCAAGGACAACTCCTTAGCGATCGCCCCAGCATCACTAGCATTACCCCCCTCGAAGGCGGCAAAACCATCCATCAGCGAGTGCGCCAATTTGCCCCCACGGCCGATGGACAGTTTCCTGAAATCGAAACCGCTGCCCCCGTTCAAGATTTAGAACTCACTTACAGCAACCTGGGGCGAGGATTCTTAGCCCTCGAAACCGGCGCATTTTCCCAAGGTTCCATGCAATTAGGGCCCTTTTCCGAATTTGGGGCCGAGTTGGGATTGGTGGCTCGGCCCTTGCGGGTGCGGGTCGTGATTCGCTACGACAAGGCGGCGCAGTTAATGCCCCTTTCCCTGATTCGGGAAACCCTGGATCCTATGCCAACCTTGCCGCCGGGGGAGCCGCTCACGCCTGAAGCGCTGTTAACCGCGCTGCCAGGAGTTTGGCAAGGACAGTGGGTGACGGTCTATCCCGATTTTCAGCCGGCCCAAACAGGCATGTCGCACTTGGAAGTTCGGCGATCGGGCGATCGGCTGGTGCAAACGCTCAAGTTCGGGAATCAGGCGATCGGCTCTGATGCGGCGATCGCGGGGAATCGGCTGGAGTTCCGCGCAGGCAACAGCACGGTGCTCCTGCTGCCCAACGGGATTTCTGCCACCTTTCCCACGCAACTCAATTATCGACAGCCGCTCTTTTTGGAGGCCGGTTGGCTAATCAACCCCAATCTGCGCCAACGGCTGATCCGCAGCTACGATGCCCAAGGAGCCTGGGCTAGCCTAACCTTGGTGACTGAACAGCGCGTCGCCTAGGTTGTTCCAACAACCCTGGCCCAGTGGCGAGGCGCGATCAAATGCCACATCTAGCTAGGGCGTTGGTGCAGGGCTGGATTGGGCTGGGCGCTGGGCGGGCCCCTGAGTCCGTTTCAACTCTTCCCGCAAAATTTGACGATAGGCACTGGGCAGCAAACGGGTCATGCGGTTGGTTTCAATGCCGTAGCCCAAACTAGTCCAAGTCCCGGACAAACGGCGCAACACTCGATCGAGCTGGCCTTGGCGCAAGGCCTGGCGCAAATCGATCCCCCAAGCAGCCCGATCGTTCAGCCAGCGATAAACCACCCAATCCTGATAAACCGGCTCGAAACTGTAGCGGCCCAAAACGCCCCAACTGTGGCGATCGGGGTGATAGGCCTTCGCCTTTTCAAACCAGGTGCGATCGAGCATTTGATAGCGACCCGCCGCCGTGGAGCAATTGCCCATATTGGGCCCCAGCAAAATCGTCACGCATTCCTGGGGATGCTGGCTCAGGTTCCGAACCCGTCGGCCGCCGTAAAGCATCGCGTAAGGATCACGGCCATTCGCCTCGCTCACCGAGATTGTCCGCATCAAGGCTCGCAGGTAAGGGTCTCCGCCCTGCATGGCCAGAGGCGGAATGGCCACGCCTTCGCTCAGCTTCAAGGCTGGGCCCAAGTAATTGGCCCCCGATGGCGACAACTCCGACAGGTTCAAGCCCAACCACAACAGGGTAATGGCACTGCCCGCCGCGATCGCCCCGTTGACCAAAGATCCCCAAAAGGTCGTCGATCCCTCTGCTGGTGCGGGTGCGGGCAACTTGGGTGGCAACTCGGTAGGCGAGCCGTTGGCATGGTCAAGCATGGGCCAGAAGCCGGATAGAGCACCGGAGGCAAGGGGGCAAAATTGGGCGATCGGGAAACTGAGCCTGAATCGACGAACGGTCTGGTTTTGATCGATACCTGAGTCCACCGCTCCCCTCAGGCACATTCTAAAGCCCGATCTTCCAACAGGCTGAGGGCAATCACCCCACAACACCCTTGTCCACCTCAGCTTCATCCATGCAGGAATTGGCGCACTGTGGCTAGGTAAGTTTCCGGATCCTCCAGCATTGGGAAATGTCCCGTGGCCGTCAGCTCGCGGTAGGTAATGCGAGGATTGAGTGCAGCGGCCTGCTGTCCCAAGCGCGGCGGAATAATTTGATCAAACTGTCCCGCCACCAACAGGGTCGGCACAGACAAGGCCGCAAAGGCAGCGGGCATCTCTTCCACGGCTCGCAGACTAACGGAGGTGAAGATCGTGCCCAGGGCCGCCGCACGATCGGCCTGAGTAAAGTCCTCCAGGAAAGCACGCTGCTCCGACATCGGAATGGAGCGATGTAAAAACCGCGCCATGAACAGTTGTGGCGCTAGGGGTAAGCGAGACAGCCAAGGAGGGCGAAATTGCACCACATAGCCCCCAAACCGGTAAAAGGCCGCAAAGGCCGCCGCGTCATATTCAAAAATGCCGCTACAGGTCAGGATGGCTTGCCGAATCCGATCGGGCGATTGCCGCATCAGCAACACGGCCACCGAAGCCCCCATTGAGTGGGCATTGAGATACACCGGCTCCGTGATGCCCAGGCGATCGAGCAGCGCGATCAGATCTTCCCCATAGGCTTCCAACCAGTAGTCAGGGGAATCGGCCGGAGGGTGGTCTTGGGGCAAGCGCGATCGGCCAAATCCCCGCAGGTCATAAATCAGCGCATCGAAGCGATCACTCAGGGCCGCCGCAGTCGATCGCCAATAGCGCCCGGAGCCGCCCCAGCCATGCAAAAACACCATAATGGGCCGACCGGTTGGGGTCGTTGCGCCCCCCTGTCGGATCCACTCGTAATAATGCGCTGTTCCGCGCACCTCCACATAGGCCATGGTTGCAGAGCAGCAAAGAAGGTTATTGCAAAAAGGTTAATAGATCACAAGATCAAACTTCGAGTCCGGGTGCCAAGCCCCCAAATATCAGGCTTGATCGGGCCATTAGCCCAATGAGCTGAGCTAGTTCCAGTCCTAGGCAGGCTAGGCAGACTCCGGCTTCGGCAGCGACGACGGGTGCAACAACAACTCCGCAGTCGATCGATGCTCCACCATGTGCCGCGTAATCAAACAGCGGGTCAAATCCTTCCGCGACGGCACTTCATACATCACATCCAGCATCAGCTCTTCCACAATGCTGCGCAGGGCCCTCGCCCCCGTTCGCCGTCGATAGGCCTCCTGGGCGATCGCCCGCACCGCATCCGGCTCAAACGTCAATTGCACATTATCCATCCGCAGCAGCTTTTGATATTGCTTCACCAGTGCATTACGCGGCTGCGTCAGGATCGCAATCAGCGCCTCCTCATCCAACGGCTCCACCACCGCCAGCACCGGCACCCGCCCAATAAACTCCGGAATCATCCCGAACTTCACCAGATCTTCCGGTTCCAGGTGGCGCAAGGTATCCGCCGTGCGTTGCTCACGGGATTGGGTTTCGCCCGCTCGCACAAAGCCCATCGACTTCTTGCCCGTGCGCTGCTCCACCACCTTCTCCAAACCAACAAACGCCCCACCGCAAATGAACAAAATATTGCTGGTGTCGATTTGGATGCAGTCCTGGTAAGGATGCTTACGGCCCCCCTGAGGCGGCACATTCGCCACCGTCCCTTCCAACATCTTCAGCAGGGCCTGTTGCACCCCCTCCCCAGATACGTCGCGCGTAATGGAGGGGTTTTCGCTCTTGCGGGCCACCTTATCAATTTCGTCAATGTAGATGATGCCGCGCTGGGCTTCCTCCACGTCAAAATCCGCCACCTGCAACAGACGCAGCAGGATATTTTCCACATCTTCCCCAACGTAGCCCGCCTCCGTCAGGGTTGTGGCATCGGCCACCGCAAAGGGCACATCCAAAATTTTGGCTAAGGTCTGAGCCAGCAGCGTCTTGCCACACCCCGTGGGGCCCATCAGCAAAATATTGGACTTTTGGAGTTCCACCCCATCATCTAAAGCGGGCGCACTAGGATTACTGGGGCTTGTTGCGGATCCCTGACCATTTTCGGCTTCTTGCAAGCAGGCTAGCCGTTTGTAGTGGTTATAAACCGCCACTGATAAGACTTTTTTGGCTTCGTCTTGGCCAATAACGTGATCATCGAGGTATTTCTTGATTTCCCGGGGCTTCAGTACCCGATGGGGTGTGGTGCGGGGAGTGCGGGCGCGAGTCCGCTCAGCCGGTTCAGGACGAGGCGGCGCTTGGGTTGCTGTGCCGCCATTGAAGAGTTCTTCGTCCAAAATTTCATTGCACAGATCTACGCACTCATCGCAGATATAGACTCCCGGCCCAGCAATAAGCTTGCGGACTTGCTCTTGGGACTTGCCACAAAACGAACACTTGAGATGGGAGTCAAATTTCGACATACAGGTTGCCCCTCGAAGTCGCGCACTCGTTACCGCATTTGCCCATGGCATTGGCTCATGGCAAAGGGGTGCTGCGCTGGTAGTGAATCAAGATCTGGCTGATGGCAGATTTGCAAAGTCCCTGGCTCCGCCCGTGAACCGGTGGAACCCTTGACAGAACCTGAGTTCCGCCTCAGGGGCGATCGCACGAACATTTCCGCTGGCCAAACGCTGGCTTTGGGCGCGTGGTCACCCTAGTGGTCACAATGCGAGAGCAAACATCTAACCAGAGGATACCTTTTTCCATTATGCCTCAAGCACTCCGCAAGCCGTTGAAAACCTGGCAAAGGCACGCCGAGCGATCACGCTTCCATGGAGTTTTCAGGATCCCGATCGCCCCCACCCCAACAATTTCGACCGTCAATGCAAGCGCCACACAAGCGCCATCACCCAGAAAAGCAACCAAAACAAAAGAGCAAGTGCATGGGTCACACTTACTCTTTTGAAAATGGCTTCATTTGGATCATGCTGGCTCCCGCAAACGGATTCAGCCAAGCACTGTTCCTAAAATTGCCCCTGAACAAGCTGGGCTAGTTGATCAAAGATTACCGCCCAGCTTGATTGGCCACTACACCGTTATTTCAACGCGGCAGTGGGGTTGCAACTTAGAACTTGAAGACAGTCCGCAGCACGCCCAACACAGCGGTGTCGTTGTCGTTGTCGTGGTTTGCGTCAGTCACCACAATCACGCCAGGGGTGATCGAGATGTTGTCGTTAACCGCAAACTTGTACAGGGCTTCGATGTGCCAGGAGTTGTCATCATCTTCGCCACCGACAGTGTTGTCGGCGTTGTACAGGTTGGGCTGTTGACCCACAATCAGAGCACCCACGCTGCCTTCCTTGAACAGGTCGGGGAACGCGAAGGTCAAAGCCCAGTTGAACAGGTCAGCGCTGCCATCGCCATTGTCTTCAGCGTCAGCAAACGTCCAGCCAGCCCAGCCGCTCAGCACGAAGTTCTTGCTCAGCTTCGCGGTGGTTTGTACGCCCACGTTGTGAGCCGTGGTGGGGTCGCGGAAGGGGTTATCACCCAAGAAGCTGCCGGTGCCACCGGTCAAGCTCGGACGGGTACGAGCATCGGTGCTGTGGTAAGCGTAGGCATACAACAGACCGATATCCCAAGTTTTGCTGGGGGAGTAGTACAAGCTCGCAGCAGCACTGTAGCTACCGTCGAACAAACCAGCACCGGTTTGGGGATCGTTAGCTTCGCTGGCCAGGTAGCTGGCGGCAAAGCGGAAACGTTCGCCCTTGTAGTTCACACCGATACCAGCGCCTTGGGGCTGACGGAACAAGGGGTTGTAGCGGCCGAAGCGCGACAGAGCACCATCAGCCGAGGATTCCAGCAGGGGGTTGGCGGTGTAGTGGATATCGTCGATGTCCAGACCGGTCGTACCCACGAAGGCGCGCCAGGTGTTGGCGCTGTTCAGGGGGAAGCGGTAGTACAACTCATCCAGGACGAAGTTGTTGCTGGTGTTCGATTCCCAAGCCAAACGAGCCATGTTGGTCTCGCTGCTGTAGTAACGAGGCACGTTACCCACTTGCAGACGGGTGCGCAGCAAGTCCTTACCAGTAAAGCTGGTGTTGAAGTTCAAGCGCACGCGGTGCGAGAAGGTGGCGTTGTCTGCTTCGTCGTTGTCGTCATCACCAACCACGTCCGACAGGCCAGCAGCCACGGCCATCACCACTTCACCGGTCAGCTTGGTGGTGGTGGAGAATTGGTTTGCTTCCAGCTCGGAGGTGCGGGCTTCGAGGGCATCCACACGACCGCGCAGGGCAGCCAATTCAGCAGCGAATTCTTCTTGCAGCTTTTGCAGCTTGCGCAGATCTTCCTTGGTGGCCAAGGGATCGGTAGCAGCCTTGATCAGGTCGTTGATCCGATCGAGACAGGCGTTCAAACCGGCGGCAAACTCGTAGCGGCTCAAGGGGCGATTGCCCTTGAAGGTGCCATCCGGATAACCGGCGATGCAACCATAGCGCTCAACCAGCGATTGCAGCGCTTGGAAAGCCCAGTCAGTGGGTTGCACATCGGACAACTGCGACACGGAGGTCACTTGGTCCATGCTGGCGAGATCGTCTTGCAGGCCAAGCTCGATCGCCGAAGGGCTAGCGTCAATATTGGTTTGGGTCGTTGCTTCGCCGGCAAAAGCGCCTTGAGCGAGCAACAGCGAGAGGCCAGCAGCAGCCGGGCTCAGGCGCAGTGCATTCCAGAACAGTTTCATTCGCGTTTCCTCACACCGATACCAGTGAAAGTGTTACTGAGTCAGTACACTTCCTGTGGCGATTATAGATCGAACCGACAAGAGGCGGAACCGAGTCTTGGAAAAGATTCTCGAAAATTACGGTTAAGGAGGGTCTGAAACTCCTGATTTCATCGGTGATCGGGAAGATCAGGAGGATTCGATCAAGTTCGATCGAATCCAGTCAAATTTGATGGCACTGGGGTGGTGCTGGGGTGACGTTGAGAGGGGAAAACTGGCGAAACTAGCAAGCGGGCTGTCAGTCTTCGCGGCGAATGGTCACAATCAGTGCAAAGCGCTCGCTCCCCAATTCCGTATCCTCATTCTCCAGGCGACTGGAAAAAATCGATCATCTCCCCAAAATGCGAACACCGAGGGAAAAACGCTAGGAAACGCTTTTACCCTCGGTGGTTGTCAATTTTTCGGGTTGTGCTAAGCCCCAAAACTGCCAAAACCAGAAATTGCCAAAAGATGTGCTCAGTTGGCTGAGGTTGCCTTGACCGATTTTGCCAACCCGATCGCCTCAGACGAAGGGGCGAGCCGCTTGACTTCTATCTTGATCTCATTGGTCTAATTCCATTTTGATTTCATTCAATCGCGCTGGATCTCATTTGGTCGCCACGAAAGTCCCCAGGAGACGCGGGTTTGCGAGTCGATGCTAGGGCTTAGTACGCACGCTCACGGGGCCATTCACCAACACCTGGCAAGCCAAACGGTAATTGTCGGGCTTCTTGCGAAGGGTGCGGTTCTCAAAATCCGTCCGATCGGACAAGTTTTCTATCCCTTCCACAATTTCGACAACGCAGGTGGCACATTGGCCATAGCCACCGCAGTTCATCATTTTGCCGTACAGCTTATAGATATCAATGCCGTTCTCGATCGCCTTGATTCGCAGGTTGGAACCGGTGGCGGCGATTACGTCCTTGTTTTCGTTAACGAAGTGAATAGTGCCCATAGGGTGTTGGGAAAGGGACTCGCTGACGGGGCGTAGCTCAAGGGAAATTGTGGGTCTTTGCTGGGAACTGGAAGCTCGTGCGGTGGGGGGCGATCGAGAAGGGGTCAGAGCCACGACCGATGCCACTGACCCACGCCAGAGTCAGTACAGTGCTGCAAGCCAGGGACACAACAGGCACAACGAACGCAAGGAAGGCAATCGGTGAAAGATTGCGAGATCATTGCAAGATGTTGCAGTTTGTTGAGCTATCCCAGTTTAATGCGACTGTCTCAGGAGCAATCGTGGCAGAGAGTCGAAAAAACCGACCTCGACCCGATCGCCCCAAAACGCAAGACCGCTCAAAGCAGACCATTCAAGTTCGATCGATCCCGATCCGCTGGAATGCAAGATCGGGCCGGCCAGGCCCCCTAGGGAGTATTACCCGTCGGTGCATCGATCAGTTCAGGCAGTTGAATCGGTTCCGGAACCGGTTGAATCGTACCCGGCGGCAGGTTGCTGACGGCGCGGTTGAGGGCGGCCAATGCGCGGTTGTAGCCGATAATCGCAATCAGCACATTACCCCGCGCCCGGGTGAGGCGGGTTTCTGCGTTGAGTCGATCGGTCTGTGTGCCCACGCCGGCTTGGAACCGGAGCCGCGCCAAGCGCACTTCCTCTTGGGCTGACTCGATCGCCTTGAGGGAAGTTTGAATGTTTTCGGCGTTGGCTTGCAGGTTGGAGTAGGCCACTTCCACTTCAAACCGAATTCGATCGCGCGTTCGGCCCACACCGTTTTCAGCCTGTTCGATCGCCACCGACTCCTGACGCGCCTGGGCCCGGGCCGCTCCGCCATCAAACAGCGTCCATTGCAACTGCAAGCCCGTGGAATAGCCGCTGACCAAGCTGAAGTCGTCATCGGGCTGAATCACATCCAGCAACTCGTAGCGAGCAAAAGCGCTGAGCTGGGGCCCCAACTGAGACAACCGGGCCCGCCGTTGGGCGCTGTTCAGTTCTCGCTGGGCCAGTTGCTGTTCAATTTCTGCCCGGTTGCGATAGGCCAGCACGATGCTGTCTTCGAGGGGCAGCGTCCATTCTCCTGCCTTGGCGATCGGGTCAGCGGTTTGGATATCGATCACTTCCGGCAAACTCAACAACCGGGCCAGTTCCCGGCGGCGCTGGGTTTGTCGATCGCGCGTTTGCACCACCAACTGGCGATCGTTGGCCAATTCCACCTCCGCTTGCAGCACCTCAAACCGCGTTCCCAACCCAGCCTTTTCCAAGGCTTGGGCATCCTTCACGCTTTGCTCCCGAAACTTGACCGCTGATTGGTCAATTTTGAGTTGCTCGTTTTCCTGTTGCAGCCGGTAGTAACTATCAGTGATGTCGCGCCGCAAGTCCTCAAAAGTGGCTTCAAGGGCTAACTCATTGGCTTGCAACTGGGCTTGGGCGGCGGCAATGTTCGCGGGCCGCAGTCCCGAAGTATAGATGTTGTAGCTCAGCTCCAGAGAACTGCTCCAGGTGAACTGATCCTGGGTATCAATATCCACTTGGCCCCCAAAGTTGCCAACACGGCGGGCAGCTCGGTTTTGCAACAACAGATTCAGGCGACTGCCGGCCGTGAGCGAGTCCGTGAGGGAGGAGGAGAACCGCAACTGGGGATAGTTGGCGGCGATCGCCTGGCGCAGTTGGGCTCGGCTGCTTTCGATGTTGAGGTAGGCCTGGCGCAAATCTCGGTTATTGCGACGGCCAATTTCTAGAGCCTGCTCAAGGGTAATCGGCTGGGTCAGCAGGATCCGCACTTCTTCCGGCAGGGTGGGAAATTGCAGCGGGTTCGGGTCAGACTCCAACGTTTGGATGATCAGCTCATCCGCTTCCGCGATGCCTTCGGGACGATCGCCCAAGGAGCCAGGCGCTGAGGGCACATTTCCCAACGGATCTGGATTACTGGAGCTGTCATTTGCTTGGGCAACGGGAGCCGAATCTCCCCCGATCGACTCGGAAGCGTCGGCCCTGGGGGAGTCTGCTGCAAGCTCTTGCTCTTGACTGGCTTGCTCTTGACTGGCTTGCTTTTGACCGGTTGATTCTTGGGCGATCGACTCCTGATGACGGTCGGCAGCGATCGGGACTGCGGTGGCCACCACTCCCACAGCCGCTTTAGTCGGTTTAGCTGGTTTAGGCGAATTTAGCGAATTAACGGGCGAATGAGACGATTCAGTAGATTCAGTAGATTCAGTAGATTCAGTAAATTCCGCAGATTCCGCAGATTCCGCAGACAACAGCAACGGAGAAGCAGATTCAGCAGATTCAGAACCGGTTGCGGTGGCTAAATCCGGTGGCGAAGTAGGGGACTTGTCGGCTATGACATGATCAGCTTCAGCCAAGGCGGCAGCCGCATCCGCTTCCACCGACTCGGCGCGGGCGGCATCCGCCCACAGACAACACAACGCGACGGTAACCCCTAAACCCGTGGCGATCGCTCGATGGGCAATCTTCATAACCAAAACTTGCTTCGCTCCTCACGCCTAAAACCGGCTGTTTTGACGGCTGCCACTGGTGCAAAGTTCGTAAATTACTCAATTACTCGCCTATTGCTCGCACAGTCACCAGCAGACGCTGCCAACTCCCGAAAGTTCGGGGCCCGAAAGTTCAGGGATTGATTGCTCCCTGTGGGGGTTGCCAGCGTCGGTTGAATGGCCCTGCGCAGTGGATACTCGATCGAACTGAGATCAAACTGAGAATTGAACCAGGATCGAATCGAGGTTGTGCCTCAAAAAGCATACTGGTTAGTCTAGCGGCTGGCCTACAGAATCGGCCGGCTCGCTCCCCCGAGTCCCGAAACTCCTACGCCAGCAAATCACTGGGCGATTGAGGAGCGATCGCGTGGGGCCAAGCAGCGGCCACCGCTTGTTCAATCACCGCTTCAGCACTGGTGACAATCACGATCGGGACTTGCAGCCGATCGCTCACCTCCTGCACCGTCATATCATCCAAAAAGCGCTGTTCACCGTGGCGCAACATCAACGACGGCAGCAGCAACGCATCCCCCAAATCTTGGCCCGCCAACTTTTGCACCAAATCCTGGCCCGTCAGCAAGCCGGTAACGGTCATGGTTTGGCCCCAATAATCTGAATTCAGGGCCGCCAACTGCACCGTTAGTCCCGAAATTTGATTGAGCTGGCACACCAAACCACTGAAGGGCCGCTCCACCGTGTTCCCCACCACCCAGGTGAGACGACGGGGAAAGGGGGTTGCACGCACCGGGTTTGCCGCCAGGACCCGCTCAAACTGATCCACAAACAGCCGAATGGAACCCACGCCGTTGTCAATTTGCGGAAAATCTTCGTACTCGACCATTTCCGGCAAATCCTGACCCGCAATCAGAAACCACTCATCGGCTAACCAAACAAAGGTGGAACCGAGGGTTTGGCGAAAGGTTTGTTGGAGCGATCGCACCTGGGCAATAACTTCGCAGGCTTTGGCGGGGGTGACGGGCTGTAGCTCATCGTCGGCCGGGCGGAATTGCGTTAGCCCCGCTGGCACGATCGCCACGGAGGTGACCGTTGGGCGATGGGGTTCCACTTCGTCTTGGTCGCCATCTAGATCATCATCTAGCTCATCGGGGTCTTGATCATCCCAAGCGGCCCGATCGAACCCATCGGCCTCATCCCACTGATCATCCTCATCGGCCTGATCCTCCTCTGAATCCCAATCCGTTAGGCCCATGGGCTGCGATCGCGGATCGAAAACATCTCGATCAAATGGATCGAAAACATTCGGATTAAAGGCACCTGGATCAAAAACATCTGGATCAAAAACATTTGGGTCAGACAGATCCAATCCTGCCGCTTCTGAACCGTCGAGGCGATCGATTACCGCCACCCGATCGTGTTCAGCTTCAATCGCCCCCGAATCGGCCTCAGGCGATCGCCCCGCCAGCAGCGTCACATTTTCGGAAATGGCCCAACCGCCCCCGATCGCGGCTTGGTCAGCCAGGGCCGGCTTAGCCCGCCGACTGGGCCCAGCTTGACCCGCAGGCGATCCATAAAAGCTGGCCAAATCGTGAATGGTTCGCTCTAAATGCACCCCGTCATTAATGCCAGGGCAAAGCACCACTTGAGCATGGATTTGCAAGCGCCGATCGCGAAACCAAGCTAACTGGTTCATGATCTCGCCCGCCCGAGGATTTTTTAGCAGGCGCGATCGCACCTCTGGCTCCGTGGAATGCACCGAAACAAACAAAGGCGACAACCGCAGCCGCTCAATGCGATCCCATTCCCGCTGCGTCAAATTGGTGAGGGTGAGATAGGAGCCATAGAGAAAACTCAACCGATAATCATCATCTTTGTAATAAAGCGATGCGCGTTTACCGGGCGGCTGCTGATCAATAAAACAAAAGGGACAGCGGTTATTGCACTGAATCAGACCATCAAACAGGGCCGCTTCAAATTCCAAGCCCAGCTCGTCGTCATAGTCCTTTTCAATTTCAACCAGGTGGGTGCGATCGTACTGATCCAGCACTTCCAACTCCAACACCTCATCGGCACAGAGGAAGTTGTAATCAATCAAATCTCGGGGTTTTTGGCCATTAATAGCCACCAACCGATCGCCCACTTCAAACCCCACCTCTTGGGCAATTGATCCGGGCAACACTCGCGTAATTTTGGCCGGTCGCACCGCTGCTTCGCTCATCCCCACGCTCCTGAATAGACACTGGCCAGGCGGTCACCAATCGCGTTTTCCTTGGGCACAGCCGGCCAAAATACAGACACCCGATGGCGATTGTGCTGGGGCGATCGGGCCTATGCTGTTGATTCCCAAGCCTTAAACCCCACTGGGCAAGGCCAGGGCGGCTTTGGTGGCCGTTGATTGCTCGTAACCACTCTACCAACTGTTGATTAACCCTATGCCCGCCGCATCCGCTTCCGGCATTCAGCCCACTCTGGAATTCATTCCGCCCAACTACACCCCTTGGGTGCATCGGTTGGCGCGCTGGATCTTTCCTTGGTTGATTCGCCAACAGGGCATCGCAAAACTCCATACGGAAAATGCTGAAACGTTGGCGGAACTGTTTCGCGATTTCCAGGCGGGCAAACTCCGCTTTATTTTGGCTTTTCGGCATCCCAGCACCAATGACCCATTCGTGATGTCCCACTTGCTGTGGGAGGCAGTGCCCCAGGCGGCGCGCGATCGGGGCATTCGGCTGCCGGATTGGCCACACACGCACTTTATTTACGATCGGGGCATTCCCCTTTGGGCGGGGGATGCGGTGGCCTGGATGTTTTCCCACTTGGGCGGCACGTCAATGCAGCGGGGCAAGCTCGATCGCCCCGGGCTAAAAACGGCTCGCGATCTGTTGCTGAACGGGCGGTTTCCGCTGGCGGCGGCCCCGGAAGGCGCAACCAACAGCCACAGCGAAGTGGTTAGCCCCCTGGAGCCGGGCGTGGCCCAAATGGCCTTTTGGACGGTGGAGGATTTGCGATCGGCCGGGCGATCAGAACGGGTGGCCATTGTCCCGATCGGGATTCAATACACGTACCTTTCGCCCCCTTGGGCCGAGATCGATCGGCTCATTGACACGATCGAAAGCAGCCTTGGCCTCACGAATCCCCTGAAAACCACCGCCCCCACCAGCCCCGAAGAAGGTCGCTACTTGCGGTTATATCTGTTGGGCGATCGGCTCCTGGACTTGGTGGAGCAGTTTTATCAAACTTTCTATCAACAAACCCTCCCGATCGTGGACTTGCCCGACCCCAACGAGCGCATGGGCCAACGGCTGAAAAACCTCTTAGATACCGCATTGCGGGTGGGGGAAGCCTATTTTGGCGTAACCAACACCGGCACGGTTGAAGAGCGCTGCCGTCGGTTGGAACAGGCCGGCTGGGATCGGATTTACTGCGATGACGGGCGATCGCGCTGCCCAGTGGAGCGAGGCTTGGCCAACTGGGTAGCCGCCGAAGCCACCATCCGAATGCAACACATGCGCCTAGTGGAACGGTTTACCGCTGTCACGGGCCGCTATGTGCGCGAAAAACCCACCGCCGAACGGTTTGCGGAAACTCTAATGATTCTATGGCGCGTCACCACCTGGATTCAGGGAGACGACACCAGCAAGCCCCCGCAACTGGGCAAACAAGCGGTTTGGTTACGGGTTGCTGACCCGATTTGGGTAAGCGATCGCGCAGCGGACTACAAAGCCAATCGCCGCGCTACCCTCCAATCTGTCACCCAGGAAATTCACCAATCCCTCAAAAACCTAATCGCCTAGCCGGGTCGCCCTCAACCGGACTTTTCCTGGTTCGCCGCTGTCCGACGGGCCAGGAAGCGTTCGGAAATACCGGCCATGGCATATACCAAGCCCGATCGATATTCATGGCGCATGGGGCTATTGGCTTCTAGGTTGAGATATTCCTCGGGGCTGAAGAAAATTGACATTAGATCAGTTAAACCAAAAGATCAGTTAAACCAAAAGAATGATCGCACCGATCATAGTAAGCAGTATCAAGATCATTAGATAGCTCTATGGTTCTTGTTCCAAGGTGCTGAAAATTTCCGCCAGAATGCTGTTAGAAAATAGCAGACCATCCGGTTCTGCAAGAGCGAGCCGATCGCCCGATCGCACCACCCAACCCTCCGCCGCAAATCGATCGAGGCATTGCAACACCCGATCGACCCAAACCGTGCCAAATTCCTGGCGCAGGGGTTCCAAGGCCAAACCTTCTGCCAACCGCAATCCCAACATCAGCGTTTCTGCCAATCGATCGGGCACAGATTGGGGTGAAGCGGGTGGTTCAATTGCGCCGTTGTTCAGCCAGTCGTAGTAAGCAGCTCGGGTGCGTGGCCGGCCAAAGCGCTGCCCGGCCAAGTAGCTGGTGGCTCCCATCCCAAAACCGTAGTAGGGGCGATTTTCCCAGTAGGTGCGGTTGTGGCGACACTGAAAGCCGAACTGGGCATAGTTGGAAACTTCGTAGTGCTGAAAACCCGCTGCCTGAAGGGTTTGGGAAGCCATCCGATACATTTGAGCCGTTTGTTCATCGGAGGGTAGGGGTCGATCGCCCGGTTGGTAGCGCCGATCGAACACGGTTTGCGGCTCAATGATCAGGTCATAAACCGATAGGTGCGCCGGGCCACAGGCCACAGCCCGATCGAGCGACGCTTGCCACTGGTCGATCGACTGATTGGGTAATCCCGAGATCAGATCTAGGCTCCAATTTTTGACCCCCGCCGACTGCAAAAGGGCCACGGCCTGTTCAATATCTTGGACTCCATGCGATCGGCCGCAGGCGGCTAACAATTCCGCTTGAAAGGCTTGCACTCCCAGGCTAATGCGGTTGACCCCAGCCGCCAAAAAGCCCGCCAACCAAGCGCGATCGAACGTACCCGGATCGAGTTCCATGGAAATTTCCACTTGGGGAGCCAACCCAAAGCGGCGATCGAGCAGTTGCAAGATCCGATCGACCTGTTCGGGGGCCAGCAGGGACGGCGTGCCGCCCCCAAAAAAGACGGTTTCCAAGGGCGGTTGGTCTGCGGCGGCGCGATCGGCCCCAAGGGTGATTTCCCGCTCCAAGGCTGACAAGTATTCAATGATTGGGGCGCTGTTGCGACCTGTGGCGGGTTCCGGTGGTTGGTCGGGGCGATCGCGGAAGGTTTTGAACTCCCCCACTACGGAAATGGGGAAATCGCAATAAAAGCAACGCCGCCGACAAAAGGGAATGTGTAAATAGGCGGCCCGGGGCGGGGACAGGGCCAGGGCGACGGGATAACTCATGGGGTTGGGTCGGTATTTTGGGTCGGCTCGATCGGCTTGTGGAAATCGGCTGGCGCGATCGCGTGCATTAGCTCGCTCGATTCGCTGGCTTGATTTACTGGCTCGATCCGCTGGCTCGATCCGCTGGCTCGATCGGTTAACCGCCCTGGGTTTCAGCCAAAGCCACCAAGCCACGGGGCTATAATACTCATCAAATTCTGTCAAGAATTGGGCGCAATCGTTCTGAATCGCCGCCCCTGGGCGACCGATCAGAAGCAACCACCGCGACCAATCCCAATTCGACTCAGCCCCCACCCACCGAAGAGCCTGGAATTAGCCACCGCGATCGTTCCTGCATCCACCGCCTGCAAGCAATGCTCTGAGCAATGGTCGCGATGACTCGGGCGATCGTCCACTCGATCGATGACCATGATTGACACCGTAATTATCCTTTCATTTCTGATCGCCGGTGCGGGCATTGGCTTTTTCGGCATTGACTTTTTGCCCGCCCAAACCCTGGCCCAAGTCACCAATCGCGAAGGCCTCAGCTTTGCCACGGGTGGTTTTGGGGCCCTGATTGGCTTGGTGCTGGGACTGGCTTGCCAAACCACTTACCGACGCATTGAAAACCAGGTGCGCCAAATGCCACCCGATCGGCTGCTGACCCGATCGGGTGGGGTGGTGTTGGGGCTGCTGATGGCTAACTTGATGTTGGCTCCTTTGTATCTGCTGCCGTTTCCTTGGGAGCTGGCCTTCATCAAACCCCTCGTGGCGGTGTTGGGCAGTGTGCTGTTTGCGGTCACGGGCGTATCGTTGGCCGACACCCACGGGCGATCGTTCCTACGGTTAATTAACCCCAACAGCGTTGAATCCATCCTGGTCAGTGAAGGAACCCTGGCTCCGGCCGCCGCCAAAGTGGTGGACACCAGTTGCATCATTGACGGCCGGCTGACGGCCCTGCTGGAAACCAAATTCATTGAAGGGCGCTTGATTGTGCCCCAGTTCGTGTTGCAGGAATTGCAGCGCATTGCCGACTCCGCCAGCGACCAAAAGCGATCGCGCGGGCGGCGGGGGCTGGATATTTTGCAGCAAATGCGTGAGGCCTATCCCGATCGACTCACGATCCACTCCGCCGACTACGAAGACATCACCACCGTTGATGCCAAACTGGTGCGACTGGCCCAAGAAATCAACGGCGCACTGCTGACCACGGACTACAACCTGAATAAGGTGGCCACGGTGCAAAACGTCCCAGTCTTGAATGTCAATGACCTGGCTGATGCCCTGCGCCCCGCCTACCTGCCCGGCGACAGCATTGAGCTAAAAATTGTCCGGGAAGGCAAGGAACCGGCCCAAGGGGTGGGCTATCTCAGCGATGGCACGATGGTCGTGGTCGAAGATGGCAACTCCTATCTGGGCGGTGAATTGCGAGTGGTGGTCACCAGCGCCCTGCAAACTTCCGCCGGGCGGATGATTTTTGCCAAACCCGAAGCCGCCGTTTCATAGGCCATTGCATCTAGGCCATTGCATCAAGGTTGGGCAGCGGTTCGGATCCAGAACAAAGCAACAAGAAACATGGCAACGTTAACGGATTGGACGGTGGGGCTAACTCGGCGGCGGTTGCTGTGGGCCTTGGGGGGACTGTCGATCGCGGCGATCGGGGGTTGTGGGCGATCGGGCAGCACGGGCGGTGGCGGGCGATCGCAACTGGTCACTAGCATCCTCAGCGAACCCAAAACCTTCAACTACGCCATTAACGAAGAATCGCCCAACATCTTCGGCATCACCTACGAAGGCCTGGTGGAAGAAGATCCAGAAACCGGCAAGGTGGAACCGGCCCTGGCCGCAGGCTGGGAAATGAGCGAAAACGGCCAGCGGATCGTTGTCACCCTGCGATCGGGGTTGCGTTGGTCGGACGGTGCGCCCCTCACTGCCGATGATGTGTCCTTCACCTTCAATGAAGTCTTTTTCAATGAAGCAATTCCCACGGGCATTCGAGACGTGTTGCGGGTGGGCCAAAGCAATGCACTGCCCCAAGTGAAAATGCTGGGCCCGCTCCAGGTGGAATTCAGCGTTCCGGAACCCTTTGCCCCCTTTTTGCGGAGTTTGGGCGTGGGCATTTTGCCCGCCCATCGCCTGCGCCCCACCCTCAAAACCAAGGGAACCGACGGCCGGCCACAATTTTTGACCACCTGGGGCGTGGACACTCCGCCCAGCCAAATTGTTGGCAATGGCCCCTACCGACTCAAGGAATATGTCACCAGTCAACGGCTGGTATTTGAGCGCAATCCCCACTATTGGCGCAAGGGGCCGAACAATGCGCCCCAGCCCTACATCGAAGAGTGGGTTTGGCAAATTGTGGAATCCCAAGACACCTCCCTCTTGCAGTTTCGATCGGGCGGTTTGGACTCGATCAGCGTCACCGCCGACTATTTTTCCCTGCTGAAGCGGGAGGAACAACGCGGCAACTTCACGATCCACAACGCTGGCCCCACCTTGACCACCTCGTTCATCTGCTTCAACTTGAACAAGGGCCAACGGGACGGCAAACCTCTCGTTGATCCGATCAAGTCTGCTTGGTTTAATGATTTGCGATTTCGGCAGGCGGTGGCCCACGGGATCGATCGCCAAACCATGATTGACAGCATCTTTCGGGGGCTGGGACAACTGCAACATTCCCCGATCGCCAGCCAAAGCCCCTATTATCTCTCGCCGGAACAGGGGCTGCTGACCTATGGTTTCAACCCGGAGCGATCGCGCCAACTGCTGACCGAGGCCGGCTTCCAAAATCGCAACGGTGAGTTATTCGACGCGGCCAGCAACCGAGTGCGCTTCACCCTGATCACCAACGCAGGCAACAAAATTCGCGAAGCCATGGGCGCACAAATCGCCCAAGACCTGGCCAAACTGGGAATGAAGGTTGATCTTCAGCCGATCGCCTTTGGCAGCTTGGTTTCCAAACTCTCCGATAGTCTGGATTGGGAATGCCATTTGCTGGGGTTTACCGGCGGTGTTGAACCCCACGGCGGTTCCAATGTGTGGCGGGTCACGGGCCGGCTCCATGCCTTTAACCAAACGCCGGATCCCGGCAAGCAACTGGTGGGCCAGGAATTTGCCCCTTGGGAATTGGAGATCGATCGCCTCTATGCCCAAGCCTCCCAGGAGCTAGATGAAACCAAGCGCCGCGCCCTTTATGCCCGCACCCAGCAGTTAACCCAGCAATATCTTCCCTTCATCCACCTGATCACGCCCTATTCTTTGGTGGCCGTGCGGAACACAATCCAAGGGCTAAAGGTGAATGCCCTCGGCGGTGCATTCTGGAATATTCACGAGTTGCGGCTCGATCGGGAAGATTGAGCGGATCTCTGAGCAGCCAAAACTGCCACCCTGTGCGCCCCAGCGATCAACAGCGATCAACGCAGACAAGGAGCTTAAGCCCCTTGCCCCCACGACTGATGATTGGACTGATGATTGGGGCGCTTGGGCCAAAACCCCTGGCTTTCACGCATCAGCCACCCAAGTCCACCGTAATCGGTGAATCCTGGCGCACGGTGGCCGCTTCCCGATGCATCAGGGCCTCCCCTTCTCCGGGCGGCTCCAGCCCGATCGCCCGTATGTCCGCATCCACCATGATCTTGACCAATTCCTCAAAGGTCACCGACGGTTCCCAGCCCAGCTTTTCCTTCGCCCGGCCCGCATCCCCAATCAACAGATCCACTTCAGCCGGCCGCAAGTAGCGCGGGTCAAACTCCACAAACTGCTGCCAGTCCAAATTCACATAGCCAAAGGCCACATCCAAAAACTCACGGATCGAGTGGGTTTCATTGGTGGCCACCACATAGTCATCGGGTTGTTCCTGCTGCAACATCAGCCACATGGCCCGCACGTAGTCCTTGGCATAGCCCCAATCGCGCTTGGAATCGAGATTACCCATGAAGATTTTCTTTTGGGTTCCGGCCAAAATCCGCGATAGGGCCCGCGTAATCTTGCGGGTCACGAAGGTTTCACCCCGGCGGGGCGACTCGTGGTTAAACAAAATGCCGTTACAGGCAAACAGCCCGTAGGACTCGCGGTAGTTCACCGTTTGCCAATGGGCATAGACCTTGGCGCAGGCGTAAGGACTGCGGGGATAAAACGGGGTTGTTTCCTTTTGGGGAACTTCCAGCACCTTGCCGAACATTTCGGAAGAGCCAGCTTGGTAATAGCGAATTTCTTGGCCGGTGCGTTGTTGGGTTTCGCGCAAGGCCTCCAAAATCCGCAAGGTTCCCAGCCCCACGGCATCCACGGTATATTCCGGCTCGTCAAAGCTCACCCGCACATGGGACTGGGCCCCCAGGTTATAGACTTCGTGGGGCTGAATTTTGTCGAGGATTCGGCGGAGGGTGGAGCCGTCGCACAGATCGCCGTAGTGCAGAAACAGCCGCACACCTTCGTTGTGGGGATCTTCGTAGAGGTGATCGATCCGATCGGTGTTGAAGGTGGAGGTGCGGCGGATGATGCCGTGAACTTCATAGCCCTCTTGGAGCAGCAGTTCCGACAGATAGGAGCCGTCTTGGCCAGTGATGCCGGTGATTAGGGCGCGCTTGGGTTGCGTCATTAGGGACAGGGTTTACGACTGAAGGGAGGTTGGGATCGTCTGGGTTGGGCGATCGAACCTGAAGGGAGAACAGCACCGCAACCCAAGCGCGATCGAACCGTCGCCATTATCCATGACGATCGAGCAAGGCCGCCACCAACCGCAGGGCATCGTTGCGGGCGATCGTTGCGGGTCATTGCTGATGGATCGAGGATGCTAGGGCCTAGTAAGCGCCGTTCTCCTTGGTGGCCACCACCACCCAGAGGGTCTTTAACACGATCCAAATATCAAGCCAAAGGTTCCGGGCGCTGGCATAGTACACATCGATCGAAATGCGGCGATCGTAGGGAATGTCGTTGCGTCCCGACACTTGCCATAGTCCAGTAATTCCCGGCTTCACGGTCAGTACCTTATGGATGTGACGACCATACATGGGCAACTCTTCGGGAACCAACGGCCGCGGCCCCACCACACTCATATCCCCCAGCAATACATTTAAAAACTGGGGGAATTCGTCCAAGCTGGTCACCCGCAAAAAGCGACCAATCCAGGTGATGCGGGGGTCGCGCTTGAGCTTGCAGGTGGCGGCATATTCGGCCTGCAAGGCGGGATCTTTGGCAATCATGGCGGCTAGCATTTCATCGGCGTTCACCACCATGGTGCGAAATTTGATGCACCGAAAACGGCGAAAGTTTTTGCCGACGCGACTTTGGGTATAAAAAACGGGGCCGGGCGAACTGAAGGCCACAAGGGCAATCAGCAGGAGATACAGCGGCGAAAAAACAATCAATACAAACAGGGAAAAAACGATGTCAAACAGTCGTTTAACAAAGTCCGCATTCAGGTTGCTGATAACGGCAGGCCCGAGGCTTCGACGGGAGGTCGATCGCCCGGCCCGGCTGGCAACGGAAGGACTCTTAGCCAGCATGACACTCCTTCAAGTTTGTTCACACCACACCTGAGCCTAATGATAAGGCTTGGTTCCGAAAGTCCGGCCCGGACAATACGCTTCAAGAACTGACTACCGGGGCGATCGAGCCAATTCCGGCGGCTAATTCTCGGCAGCCAGGGCCGCCAACCAGGGCTGAATTTGCAAGTCATATTGGCCTGCCTGTTCCGGGGGATACCAACCCTGTTCGATTTTGGCCAGAATTTGCGGCAGGGCGGCTAAAAATTCGGGTGATCGGAGGTTGGGATGCACCGTCCAAGCATCGGTGGACGGCAGCACCGCCCGCCACCAGGGGCCCAGTTCCAGCCGTTTGGAAACCATTAACTCCCAGGAATCCAGGCGACCGCGCCCGGTGGTTCCATACAAGGCGGTGCGCAGGACGGTGGGGAGCTGATCGAACCAGGGACGGGGCGATCGGTGCCACAAAATGGGCCAGGGCAGGAGTTGGTCAAACCGGCGGCGATCGATCAAAAAGGCGCGGCTGCTGAAGAATTTGAAGCGATAAAACCCATCGGGGTCTTGGGTGAAGGGTTTGACCTGATGCATGGCATCGGCCGGCGGCCCCGTCAGTGGCCGCACGGACATCACATCGGGCCGAGCCTTAAGCAGTTCCACCCCTTCGGAAATCCAATCATGGCCGGGCTTTTGATAAAGCATCATGTCGCTGTCGAAGTGCAGCAGGTAGTCACCCGCGATCGCTTCGAGGGCGTAGAGGCTGCCAAAAATGGGGTAGCCCTTCCAATTGTGGGTGTGGGGCAGGGGCCAACCAAAGTGTTTGCGGTAAACCTGGGGCCGTTGGCCATAGTCCATGTCTGCGAGCCGATCGACAATGCCGCGATCGAGTAGTTCTTGGCAGGCGGCCCGCAATTGCTCGATCGTCCCCAGGCCCGGCCGCTGCACTTTATCGCCAGACAGGGGAGCCGTGTCCACAAACAGCACCCGCTCCACAAAGGGAAAGTTACAACTCCGAACCAGGTGCGGAATGGTATGCATCATGAATGGCAAGTCCGTACGCGCCACCATGATCGACAGGGAACAAGAGGGAACAGCCACCGCGATCGCAACTCCTCAGCTCAAGGTTATGAATTCAATCTATGAATTCAATCTATGAATTCGGCCAATTCCACCCTACTTCGATCGCCCCGGCCGTCAATCAGCCGACTTTCTGCAATTGATCCAACCGTTCCAACACTTCCGCGCTGTGAACCACTGGCCGCACCTTCAGGAATCGATCGCGCAGGATTCCTTCCGGGTCGATCAGATAGGTATGGCGCATGGACATGGGATTCATCCAAGAACCATAGGCCCGGCTGACGGCCCCGTCGGTGTCTGCCAACAGGGGAAAACGCAACCCCTCCGCATCACAGAATTCCGCGTGGCTGTCCACATCATCGGCGCTGACTCCCAAAATTTGGGTGTTACGGGCTTGATATTGGGGTAAGTCGCGCTGGAACCGCTGGGCCTCGATCGTGCAGCCGGAGGTGAAATCCTTGGGGTAGAAATACAACACCACCCACTGGCCCCGGTAATTTTGCAGCGAAATCATGCCATCACCGCTGTTGCTGGGCAGGGTGAAATCGGGAGCCGGGGCATTCAAGGCCGGCTGAGGGCCACCCAAGGCCCAGGCAGCATTGGGGCCAACGAACCATAGCGCCAGAGCGATCACTCCAGCCAAACAACCCACCAACGCGCGATCGAGCCATTGGCGCACCCGAGCCAAAGACCCCGAGGGGGCCAAAGGGTGTGAAAGCAACATCAAACAAGCCTCCTCAGACCTGAGTTTCGGGATTAGGGTTAATCAACGGTTTTGATGCTGGGGGTCGATCGCAGTTTTGGACTAAACCTCAAACTCCGCGCCCCTGATGGCCAAGTCGCTGGTGGTGCGACGCACGGCCACGTAGCTGCCCAAGAGGCCCACGGAACAGCCAAACCCCACCAAAATCGAAAGCAACAATAGCAAGTCAGAACCCGTGAGGGGCAAGTCTCGGGCCAGCAGTTGCACCAATCCCAAGCGGCTGTTCAGCAAGGAACCGAGGGCCTGTTGCAAGGCCATGACGGCCAAACTGGCGATCGAGGCTCCCTGGATTCCAAAAACGGCCCCTTGGAGAATAAAGGGCAAATAGATCCACACAGGGGTTGCGCCCACCAGTTGAGCGATTTCAATTTCCTGACGACGGGCGGCCACCACCAACCGAATGGCGGTGATGATCGTGGCGATCGCGGCGGAAACCAACAAGACGATCGTGCCCGTGGCCACCACCTTCAGCCCCCAATCCAGCTCCCGCAGCCGCACCACCACTTCCGCCGCATACCGGGCCGCATCTACGCCGGGCAATTGGGCAATGGTGGCCGCCAGTTGGGGAGTCAGCTCGGCCCGGGCCGCTTGGACTTTCAGCTCATCGGTGAGGGGGTTGCCTTCCAACTGCTGGGTGGCGCGGGCAATATCCGAAATGCCCAAATCCCGAACCAAATCTTGCCAGGCTTGATCTTTCGGAATCACTTGCACGGCCACCACGCCTTCGAGCTGGGCGATCGATCGGGCCACGGCGGCGGTTTGGGCCCCGGGTTGCAAATACACGCAAATTTCGAGCTGGCTCCCCAGTTTGGCCAGGGCCCGATCGAGATACCAAGTGCCCTGCAAGCTAATGCCAAACAAAAACAAGGACACCGCCACCGTGCCCACGGCGGCCCAGTTCATCCAGCCGCCCCGTCGCAGGCCTTGCCGGGTTTCTTGCCACAGATACAGCCAAGGGATGGCCGTCCGATCGCCCATGGGGGTTGCCTTCGCCTCCGACTCGCCTCTGAACCATCATAATCAGAGAAATGGCGGTCTCGACTCCTGGCCAGACTCCTGGCCCCATTCATTCCACACCCTCGAAAGCCGCCCGTGACACACTCCGCCCCCAACTCCACACCCAACTCCGCCCCCAACTCCACACCAAACACACCCAAGCACGCCCCGGCTAACGCTATGACCAACGCCGCTGATTCTGAACCCCAATTCCAAAACCAGCCTGCGGCCGAGTTGGGTGCAGGGGAAAATGGGCGATCGATCCTGATTTGCCAGAACGTTCACTGCTACCGCAATCGATCGGGAGCCGTGCTGGCCGCTTTCCAGAGCGCCGCCTTGCCAGCGGGGGTCACCGTCACCGCCAGCGATTGCCATGGCCAGTGCCATTTAGGCCCCAGTGTGCGAATTGTGCCCGATGAAACTTGGTATGCCCGGGTCGAGCCAGCGGATGTGTCCAGGATTGTGGAGGAACATCTGCGGCAAAATCACCCGGTCTCAGATTTGCTGAATCCTCGCTTACATGTGGATTACAGCGCCTATTACGGCCAAGCGGGCTACGGTCAAACCGGGGCCGCCTCCTGAGCGTTGGTCAAAGGATTCATCAACGGCGTATTCCAAGTCACGATCAAAAAAATTCACCCCCCAACTCTCCAAGCAAACAGAGAAGAAGGGAGGTGAGGGTTAATCAACAGTCTGAAGTCCCTTCAGACCCTCATTACAGCGACTGGCGCACCAAAACTCAATTGTTTCAGCCTCGCGCCAGCCGATGACGACGGCCCCTAGGCTTCAACCGGAGGCAGATCCAACCGCAACGAATCCAAAACGCTTTGGACATTGCTGGTGGCATAGCCCACTTCAAGGGGGAACTTGGCCTGCAAAACGGCCAGCACCCGATCGAGCTGACCTTCAAGCTGGCGATCATTGCGAATCAGCTTCCGCAACCGATCCTTAACGGCCGGCAGAATCGGCCCCGTATCTTTACCCTCAGAGGCTTCGAGGGCGTGGGTGCGGAACAGATCCAGGCGATCGATCTTTTGCGTGCGCAACAGGTCTTGCAATTCATAGCAAGCCCGATCGGTAAACTCTTGGGTCACATATTCCAAGACCACCGGTTGCAAGCCAAACATAGCCCCACCGGCCGCGCCACGCTCAATCAGCGATCGCCGGCCCAGGGATTCCAACGCTTCGATTAATTCCGGTTGCGAGAACGGAATCGAAATCTTGTCGCGCAGTTGGCTCAAAGACAGGGGTTGCTGTTCGATCGCCAACCAATAAACAATCGCCCGTTCAATGTCCGACAGGCGATCAAACTGGCGTTGCAACAAATCGCGAATATCCCCAAATACCAGGGTCGATTGCTTCAAAAACTCCGACACCCGACCGCCAAACAGCTCTTGAATCGTGGTCGAAGCAATCTTCAAGGTGAGCGGGTTTCCCCGATACAAATCAATCAACTCCTTCCAGAGTTTTTCCTCTTGCAAGCCCTTGTCGCGGAAAATTTCACCCGCTTCATCGGGGCCCAACGCACCCAACTGCGACACTCGCACCGGCAACGTATTGCCCTCTAGGCGAGCCACCTCACGGGGCTTTTCGGAACTGGTGAGCAGCAAGCAGCTTTGGTGCGACTCTTCGCCCACCCGGCGCAGCAATTCACCATAGTCCTCAAACCCGTCGCGGTATTGTCCGGAGATATCCCCTTGGCGCAGTACCGACTCCACTCCATCCAGCACCAACAAGCAGCGGTGTTGACGCAGATAGTCAATCAACAACGTAATGCGATTGTGGGCACTGTCGGGCAGATAGGTTTGGCGCTTGCGAGACAAGGTTTGCACCAACCGACCAATCACCTCGCGGGGCGAAACCCCATGGCGGAGCGATCGCCAAATGATGAACTCAAACTCGTCTTGCTCTTCGAGCGATCGAGCCAAGCGCACCGCCAACGCCGTCTTACCAATCCCCGCAATCCCCAGCAAGGCCACCACTCGGCAGTGATCTTGAGAAATCCAGGTTTGCAGGGCGGCCAGCTCCTGCGCACGACCATAGAAAGCCGAAATATCCGGCGCTTCTCCCCAGTCATACTGAGGCGGCAACTCGCCCACTTCCACTTCAGGAGTGACCGGAATTGCCACGATCGGCCCTTGTGTTTGACGGGTTTGATACTGAGACACCAAAATCTGCTGAAGCTTGGCCAATTTTCCTGGCCCAGCACCAGCAATATGAAACTTTTTATACACTTCACCCAAGCGCTTACGGGCCGCTTCTGGGCGGATTCCTAGGCGTTGGGCAATGGCATTCATCGGCTCACCATTGATGGCTGCGGCCAGCACATCCAGCTCGGTATTCGAGACACTATGCTCCTTCGCAATTTGTCTCAAAAAGTCTTGAGGAATCAATTCACCAATCTCTCTGTACTAAACAATCTTCGGCCTTCATCTTAGCCTCGAAAATGTATTTCTTATATGAATATTTTCTAGACAGGAGTTCGTAGCTATCAGGGGAGAGTGGGATAAGCTCTCGCATCTCGCACGGTGGAATATTGCGTTTTCAAGATACTTGTGCCTCCCAGACAGGTTTTGCCCTGCTCTGGCCGAGGGATCTTGGAATTCAGGATTTTCTGAGCATGAGTTTATGGGCATTAACTACAAGGGTGGATGGGGTCGAAATCACTCTGCAAATAAGCGAATAGGGAGGCAACCCAAACACCACCCCGAAGCCGACTCAGAGATTGACGAAGATCGACAGCGAACCCTGCGCCCAAAAACTTGCCCGAAAGCTTGCCCGAAAATTTGCCCGAAAATTTGACCCGACTGGGATCCCTAAGCTCGATAGAATGGGGGGTGCTAGCAACGCCGCTGTGTTTCGCCGAGTTTTCAGGTCTTTGCGTGGATCTAGATCGAGTCTTTAAACATCCTAAGCCAATCGTTGGAGTCGTCCATTTGTTGCCGCTGCCGAGTTCTGCGCGGTGGGGACTGAGCCTGAAGGCAGTTATTGAGCGCGCTGAACAGGAAGCAGTGGCGCTGGCTGCCGGTGGGGTGAATGCGATTTTGGTGGAAAATTTTTTTGATGCCCCTTTTCCGAAAGATGCGGTTGATCCGGCGGTGGTGAGTGCCATGACGCTGGTGGTTCACCATTTACAAAATTTGGTGACTTTACCGATCGGGGTGAATGTGTTGCGCAATGATGCCCATTCGGCCACTGCGATCGCAGCTTGCACCGGGGCACACTTTATTCGGGTCAATGTGCTGTCGGGGGTGATGGCCACCGATCAGGGATTGATTGAAGGCCAGGCCCACCAGCTCCTGCGTTATCGGCGGGAACTGGGCAGTGATGTCAAGATCTTGGCGGATGTGTTGGTAAAACATGCTCGCCCGATCGGGTCGCCCAACTTAACGGTGGCGGTGCAAGACACGATCGAACGTGGCTTGGCCGATGGGGCCATTTTGTCGGGGTGGGCCACTGGCAGCCCGCCAAACATTGAAGATTTGGAGTTAGCCAAGGCTGCGGCGGGAGATACGCCAATTTTTGTGGGCAGCGGGGCTAATTATGACAATGTGGCTCAACTGCTGGAAGTGGCGGATGGGGTGATTGTGGCCAGCTCCCTGAAGCGGCGAGGCCGGCGGGATTTGCCGATCGACCCGAACCGGGTTAGCCAGTTTGTGGAGGTGGCGCGGCGGGGTCGGCCGGCTTCTGCGATGGTTGTCCCTACACCTACACCCATGAGTTAGTACTCATGAGTTAGTACCCATGGGCTGGCCCTCAGGGGCTGGCACTCAGAGGCTCAAGCCTAATTAATCGGTACTAATCAGTCCAGGGTTATGGCTTTGGCGGCAACGCAATGGTGGGGGCCAGTTGAAACCCGGCGATCGCCCCTTGCAAAATGGCTTGGCGCGATCGCTGGCGCAAGCTTTCCACCGTGATGAGATACGTATCCTGGCCGTCGGTGGTGGCGGCCACCTGCACCGGGCTTTGGGGGCTGGCATAAAGCTGCCAAGTGCGCCCGCCCACCTGCTGGGATTCTTGGGCTATCAGGGGCACGGTCAGCCCTAACCGTTGCAAGGCTTGGGGGCCGGTTGTGCCCACCACCCATGTGAAGCTGATTCGACCTTCATTCGGTTCTGTTTCGGGCGATCGCCACAGGTTGGTCAGGATCGGATCTCGCTGCCAGCCCAAGGGGACGAGCGATCGAACTCGAGTGCCCCACACCGCGATCGCCTGCAGGGCGGGAATAATCGGCACTTGGGGCATAAATTGCACCTGAGCCACGCAGCGCCCATCGGGAGCTTGGTTTGGATTGCGCAAAAAATCGCGAACCAGGCGGTTGGCACAATCACTGCTGGCAAAGGCCCCATGGCCCAACCCGGGAAAGGTGTAGTGATAGGCGCGGGACAGGCTGGCTGCCACCTGATTGCCAAAGGGTGGCGGCGTGACCGGATCTAAGTTGCCCGACAGCAGCAGGGTGGGAATGTTGGTGCTCACGGGGCGGTTGGCTTCGGGGCCCAAGGTGGGGACTGGCCAGAGACGGCAACTGTCTAGGAATTCTTGAGGATCGGTGCTGAGGGAGCGCAATTCCGGCAGGATGCTGCCCAAGTCGGCGGTTTTGAGGGGGGTGAATCCGGCTTCTTCGGCACAAAGCACCGATTGTTGCATTCCATCGGCTAGGGGGCTGAACCAATCGGACGCTAGCTCCGTGAGGGAAGACCAGTCGCCCGATCGCATTTCGCGCAGCCATTCCGGGAGTTGCGGAATTAAGCTGCTGTCGTAGAGCGCTGAAATGACCAGGTTAACCAGCCCATCGCCATCGATCGCCACGGTGCGCCAAAATTGCTCACCATTGTCGGCCAGGACTCGGCCCGATCGCCCCGCTTGTAATTGCGCATCCACATAGGCGATCGCGTCAAAGCCTTCGGTGGTGATGGGCTGGCGCTCCAGTTGGGCCACCACGGCTTGGAAGGTTTCTTGCAAACGGGGATATTCCCGCTGACAAACGGGCGATCGTTGGCATTGTTCAAACAGTTGCCGCAGGGCCCGATCGTGACTGCGCAAGGATTCAGTGATGTAGTTGGTGTTTAGGGGAACCACCGCATCTAAGATCACGCTCCGCAGTCGATCGGGATGGCGCTTCATCAGGTGCTGGCCCAACATTGTCCCGTAGGACACCCCATAGAAATTGAAGCGACCATAGCCCAGGGCAGACATCACCAGCGGGATATCGTCAGCATTTTCCCAACTGTTATAGGCTCCTAGGTCTATCCCCTGGCCCAAGAGTCGATCGCGACAGGCCCCATAGGCCGCCAGGGTTTTTTGGTTAATGACTTCCTCGCTGAGCTGGGGCAGTTGGGGCGCAATCTGTCGATCGACCTCGTAGATTTCTTGGCAAAACAAATAGGGCTGGGAAAATTGCGTGCCCCGTTGCTCAATCAGCACCAAGTCCCGATCGCTCAGGCCCGGCGTGGCGGCGATGGCTTCCCACCAAGGTTCTAGCAGCATCAGGGTGGAACCACCGGGCCCCCCTTGGGCCATCACCAGTGGATCCGGTTGGGCCTGGGGGCGATCGCTGCGAATTTGGGCCACGGCCAGACGAATGGTGGATCCCGTGGGGTCAGCGTGGCGCTCTGGCACGGTCACAAAGCCACAGCGCAACCGATCACCCAACCGAGCCAGGGCCTCGGTAAGCAACAGCGATGGGCAAGGGGCCGCTTCAAATTGACCGATGGGCAAGAGGGGTGACGTAAGGGCAATGGCAACCGATGAGGAAGGGGGGCGGTTTCCGGCCACAACGCCCATGGGCAACCCCGTGGAAAAACCATCCCCCCAAAGGGTTACCGCCATGGCACAGCCTGTCACCATCACCCACCGTTGCCACCAACGCCCCCTCCGCCCGATGACCATCACAGTTTCTTAAGAAAAATAAAAATTTTGTAGCAAGGTGCGATCGATAGCTTAACCGATGGCGGGCGATCGACATATCCCTTTACAGATCCGGGTTTTGGGCGTTGAAACGGGTGTAAAACAAATCCCGACTTTTTTAATCGGGATTGTTTGCAGCCCCCTTGTAACCCGTGATACGCTTTCTGCATTCGATGGGATACTCCCTAATCCCGTTGCCGCAAAACAGGAGCGAAACCGCCCCATGACTGGAGTTCTCGATACCCGCCGCACCGCCACCGAATCGCCCGATCACCAACTGGATCACCAGCACAGTCACCCAGCCGATAGCCACCATAGCCACAGCGGCCACTTTACGCACCTGAAGTGCAAAGAATGTGGTGCCGAATACGAAGCCACCGCCATGCATGTGTGCGAGTTGTGCTTTGGCCCGCTGGAAGTGAAGTATGACTACGAGGCGATCGCCCGCAATGTATCGCGCGAAAAGATCGCGGCCGGCCCGAACTCCATCTGGCGCTACAAAGATTTTCTGCCCGTAGGCAGCGACCCGATCGACGTGGGCACGGGTATGACTCCCCTCCTGAAGGCTAACCGCCTGGCTCGTCGTTTGGGTCTCAAGAACCTCTATATCAAGAACGACGCGGTGAACATGCCCACCTTGAGCTTCAAGGATCGGGTGGTGTCCGTGGCCCTGACCCGTGCTCGCGAGCTGGGCTTCACCACGGTTTCCTGTGCCAGCACCGGCAACTTGGCTAACTCCACAGCGGCGATCGCCGCCCACGCGGGTTTGGAGTGCTGCGTGTTCATTCCCGCTGACCTGGAATCGGGCAAGGTGTTGGGCACGTTGATCTATAACCCCACCGTGATGGCGGTGCGCGGTAATTATGACCAAGTGAACCGCCTTTGCTCGGAAGTGGCCAACAGCTACGGCTGGGGCTTCGTGAACATCAACTTGCGTCCTTACTACTCCGAAGGCTCCAAGACTTTGGGCTTTGAGGTGGCGGAACAGTTGGGTTGGCAACTGCCGGATCACATTGTGGCTCCGTTGGCTTCTGGCTCCCTGTTCACGAAAATCCACAAGGGCTTCCAAGAGCTGATCGCCACGGGCTTGGTGGAATCGAAGCCCGTGAAGTGTAGCGGGGCCCAGGCGGAGGGTTGCAACCCGATCGCCACGGCCTTCAAGGAAGAGCGGGACTTTATTGCCCCCGTGAAACCCAACACGATCGCCAAGTCGATCGCGATCGGGAACCCCGCTGATGGGATCTATGCGGTGGAGCAAGCCCGCAAAACCGGCGGCCACATTGAAACCGCCACCGATGAAGAAATCGTGGAAGGCATCAAGCTGCTGGCGGAAACCGAAGGCATCTTCACGGAAACCGCTGGCGGTACGACGATCGCCGTCTTGAAGAAGTTGGTGGAAGCGGGCAAGATTAACCCCGACGAAACCACGGTGGTTTACATCACCGGCAACGGTCTGAAAACCCAAGAGGCGGTTCAAAGCCACGCGGGTCAACCGTTGGAAATTGATCCGAAGCTGGATAGCTTTGAGCGCGCTTGGGATCGGGCCCGCACGCTCGATCGCCTGGAGTGGCAACAGGTTTTGGTCTAGGGATTTTCCCAAAAACCGGGTGATTCGCGGCTTGGGTTGTGAATCACCCCCACCGCGCGGGAGTTGGTCACGCGCTCATGGCTCTTGCTCATGGGGAGCCTGCCCACTGACCTGGCCAGCCCAAGCGGCGGCCGACCGAATCCCACTGGGGTGAGGTTAGGAGGTTGGGGCCAATCTCGGGCGATTCATGCCTGCTGTTTGCGGGCTTGCTTTTGACTGTTTTTGGTTGTTTGCAATCACGATTCGCAATCATGATTTGTCGTCACGATTCGATGATTGATTCGATCGCCTGCCCTTTTTTTTGCGTTGTTCTGAGTTTCTGAATCTGCACGACCATGGCCATTAAAGTTTTGATTCCTACCCCGCTGCAAAAATTCACCGAGGATCGGGCCGAAATCGAATGCAGCGGCGACACGATCGACGCGATGATTGACTCCCTGGAAGAAAGCTGTCCAGGAATTAAGGAGCGCATTTGCGACGAGCAAGGCAAACTCCGCCGCTTCTTAAATGTCTACGTGAACAGCGAAGATATCCGCTTCCTGGATGGCCAAGCCACCAGCCTGGCCGACGGCGATGAGGTGAGCATCGTGCCGGCCGTTGCGGGCGGTTGAACCAAGGCTGCGGTTGATTCCTCGGAATCCCGATTGGCAGCTTCCCAGCTTTTCAGTTTTTTCAGTCTTTGGAGAAAGTCGGGCGATCGCCCTAGCGCATCAATTGGGGCGATCGGGATCCGATAGACTTCACTAAATTTGCGGCAACACGAGGGAACCCTAGCGGTATCCTCGTTTTTTCTTTTGGTTTGGTTGGGGGGCAGGCGCTGAACCTGCCTCCCAATTAATCGCCCAAATATCGCCCCCATTTAGGAAATTAGGGACTCATGGGGCAAGGCTTACCCGATCGAGACCGTTTCCGTTTGGGGATTGCGCTTCCCTTCCGTTTGCAGGGCCGCCGCCAACCGGTTGAGGGCGCTGACGTAGGCTTGGGCAGAAGCCACCACGATGTCGGTGTTGGCCGAATGGCCCGAAAACACCGTGTCCGCGTGGCGAATCCGGATCGTGACTTCGCCCATCGCATCGATCCCTGCCGTCACCGACTGCACGGAGAACTCGATTAAGTCGTTGTCGATTTGAGCGATCCGGCTGATGGCGCGGTAAACCGCATCCACGGGGCCCGTGCCGGTGGCCGCGTCGGTGCGATCGTTCCCGTCGGGCATCCGCACCGTGACCGTGGCCGTGGGGCAGGACTTGTCCCCGCAGGACACTTGCACATGCTCCAGGCGGTAGAGTTCCGGCACTTGGCGGATTTCGTCGTTGACGATCGCCTCCAAATCCCGATCGCTCACTTCCTTTTTCTTGTCCGCAACGTCCTTGAACCGCACAAAGGCCTTGTTCAATTCTGTTTCGGTCAGCTCAAAGCCCAATTCTTTCAGGCGCGTGGCGAAGGCGTTGCGGCCCGACAGCTTGCCGAGGACAATTTGGTTTTCCGTCCGCCCGATCGTTTGGGCATCGATGATTTCGTAGGTCAGCTTGTTTTTGAGCATCCCGTCCTGGTGAATGCCCGATTGGTGCGAGAAGGCATTGGCTCCGACGATCGCCTTGTTCGGCTGAACGATCATGCCCGTCAGTTGCGAGACCATCCGCGAGGTGCGGTAGATTTCCTTCAGGTTCACGCCGGTCAAGGGTTCTTCCGACTCCGGCGATCGCCCAAAGAACGGGTTATAGAACGATCGCCGCACATGCAGCGCCATCACCAACTCTTCCAGGGAGGCATTGCCCGCCCGTTCACCGATGCCGTTCAAGGTGCATTCCAACTGACGCGCGCCGTTTTGCACTGCCGCCAGGAAGTTAGCCACCGCCAAGCCCAAGTCGTTGTGACCATGGACGGAAATCACCGCCTGATCAATGTTCGGCACGTTTTCCTTGATGCCGCGAATCAGCGCGCCAAATTCATCAGGGGTGGTGTAGCCCACGGTGTCGGGAATATTCACCGTGGTCGCCCCAGCGGCGATCGCCCGCTCCAGCACTTCATAAAGGAATTCCGGATCGCTGCGCCCCGCATCCTCCGGCGAAAATTCCACATCATTGGTGAAGCTCTTGGCGTAGGCCACCATTTCTTCGGCGATCGCCACCACTTCCGGCCGCTCTTTTTTGAGCTTGTACTTCATGTGGATGTCGGACGTGGCGATGAAGGTGTGGATCCGCCACTTCGACGCTTCCTTCAGAGCTGCGGCCGCCGTTTGAATGTCTTCCTTGCGGGCGCGGGCCAAGCCGCAAATGGTCGGGCCGTTGGGGGTGCCCACTTCGGCGGCAATCCGTTGCACGGCATCGAAGTCCCCGGGGCTGGAGAAGGGAAAACCGGCTTCGATGATGTCCACTTGCAGTCGAGCTAGCTGGCGGGCGATCGTTAGCTTTTCTTCGACGTTCAGCGATGCGCCGGGCGACTGTTCGCCATCGCGCAGGGTGGTGTCAAAAATCAAAACGCGATCGGGATTAATTACCGGGCCAGCAGACTGAGCGGTCATGAAATTACCTCCGAGGAATCGGCCGCGACCAATGCGGACAACTATTCATAAGGGACAACCAAAAATGCAAAAGCGCAACGCTAAATTTAGGTTGCGCCCATGGGGCTTATTCTAACGATTTTGGTTGCCGATCGCGCAAGGGGCGATCGGGATTGTGATCGGTTGATGGGATGGGCATCCCGAGTATGCCCATCGAATATTTGGACAATTCAATCGGGTAGGGGTGCACCGCTGTGCGCCCACAGTCAGCGATCGCTGAAGTCCCGATGAATAGTCATTGGTTAATAATCCGACTTTTCGATTTTGCGGCGGATGTCGTTGAGGTCAATGTAGCGATCGGTCGCATTGCGCAGTTCCCGGGCAATCATCCCTTCGGTGGAAACCACGGTGATATGGGTGTTTTTGGAGCGCAACAGCTCGATCGCCCGCTCAAAATCCCCATCACCACTGAACAACACCACTGCATCATATTGATCCACGGTGTTGAACATATCAATCACAATTTCAATGTCCAGGTTCGCCTTTTGGGAATAGCGCTCAGACTTGTCGTCGTAATATTCCTTCAGCAATTTAGTGCGAACCGTGTAGCCCAGATTAATCAACGCGTCCCGAAATCCCCGCTGATCCTGAGGATCCTTCAGCCCCGTATACCAAAAGGCATTAATCAATTGCACATTAGCTGGTTCGGTGAAATATTCAAGAACCCGCCGAGGATCGAAAAACCAGCCATTCTTTTGCTGGGCATAAAACATATTGTTGCCATCCACAAAAATGGATAGACGGGCGGTATTAATTGTCATAGAGAAGGAAGCCTAGCTGGTTGATTCAGATGTTTTGAGAAGTGTTTAGGGATTTAGACGCTAGCGTATGGCAGCTTGGTCTAACGAAGGGGCTGGCTGAGGGTTAGGGTGGGCTGATGCTTGAGACCCCGATACAGCGGGAGCGATCGCGCCGTGAGCTGCCTAATTTGAGCCTAGCACTTCATAATATTCCTTAACTTTTACATATTCCTTAACTTTTACACAAACCACCGAGGGGCCGAATCGCCCGATCTCCCCCACAAGCAATCCTTTAAGGCCACCGCTGAGAACACCGCGCCCTGAAGCCGACTCACGGTGGATCGCCCGATCGCGGCTGGTCATGGCTCCCTAAAAACAAAAAAATTGAAACTGTTCCCAAAACCCTTCACAGAATCAAAAAAACTCTGCTACTATGTAGCTCGCGTTGTCAAAACAGCGCCTTCTGGAGAGATGGCTGAGTGGTCGAAAGCGGCAGATTGCTAATCTGTTGAGGGTCGTTTAGACTCTCCGAGGGTTCGAATCCCTCTCTCTCCGTTTTGAACAGACTTTGAAGTAGAGCCTGAATTGGAGTCGGAGTCATTTTAACAACGGCTGCCAATGACTGTTCAACCGCGATTGGGATAGTCATCAGTCACAAATATCAGTCACAAATATTTGTAAAAATCTATTTGTAAAAATCCATCAGCTTGAACGGATCTCCGAAAAGCCAAAATTGATCCCTGGTCGATCGACGCAGGCAAGAGGCTGAAATACCTTGCATCCACGACGATAGGCGCTTTGCCAGTCTCCAAAGATACTTTTCAGACATCCCCCAAGGGCGATTATGAGATTCGTGAGCGGATTGAAGACCCATGGATTTCAGGGATGAATTTCAGAGATGAATTTCAGAGATTAGTTCTAGAGATGAATTCTAGAGACCAGTTTCAGAGATTGAATTTGAATATTAGATTGAGAGATTAGATCCACCCGGGCTTCAGACCGGCCCTTGATTTGATCAGCCAATCTGATCAAGCAATTTGATCACACAATCTGATCACGCAATCTGATCAACCCAGTAGCAAACTCAGGGCCGAGACTCCTAGGCGATCGATTTGCTCGATCGAGCCAGGACGGGCTAAGACTAGGCCGCATTGGGTTTTCCAATTCTTGAGGAGTGAATGACCATGACTGCGATGCCCGAGCATCACGACCCCATGAAACCACAATTGACCTCGCAAGCCAGACAGCCGCGTCGTGCCTGGCCAGCCCTGATGGCCGTGGCGGCCTTAACCAGTTTGCTCGGAGCCTGTGCCGGACAGCCCAACGCATCCCCCGCCGGAGGCAGCCCGGAAGCCGCTGCGCCTACCGATGGGCTGAAGTTGGGGGCCCTGCTGCCCACCACAGGCGATTTACAGTCGATCGGGCAGCCCATGTCAGAGGTTTTGCCCCTGGCCGTCGAAACCATTAACGCCTGCGGGGGTGTGAACGGCAAACCCGTGAGCCTGGTGCTGGCCGATGACCAAACGGATCCGACCGTGGGCGTGGAAGGGATGACCAAGCTGGTGGAAGTGGACAAGGTGGCCGGGGTGGTTGGCTCCTTTGCCAGCAGTGTTTCCGGCGCTGCGGTGGATGTGGCCGTGCGCAACAAAGTGATGATGATTTCGCCCGGCAGCACCAGCCCCGTATTCACGGAACGGGCGAAAAAGGGCGAATTTCAAGGATTTTGGGCCCGAACGGCCCCGCCGGACACCTACCAGGCTGAAGCACTGGCCAAGCTGGCCTTTGAGCGGGGTCACAAGCGGGTTGCCACGATCGTGATTAATAACGATTACGGCGTGGGATTTGAGCAAAAATTCATCGCTGCGTTCAAAAAACTGGGCGGCACGGTGGTGAACGAAGCCAAACCCACCCGCTATGACCCCAAGGCGGCCACCTTTGAATCGGAAGTGAACGCGGCCTTCAGCCAAAAACCCGACGCGGTGGCGGCAATTCTTTATGTGGAAAGCGGGGCCCTGTTGTTGAAGGCAGCCTATGAGCAGGGCCTGAGCAAGGGGGTGCAAATCATGCTGACGGATGGCATGAAAACGGACGACCTGGCAAAACAGGTGGGGATGGGATCCGATGGGAAACCGATTGTGGCCGGGGCGATCGGGACAGTGCCCGGAGCCGATGGTGAAAGCCTCACGGCCCTGGCAGAATTGGTGCAACGGAAACTGAACAAAGCCCCCGCCGCTTTCGTGCCCCAAACCTGGGATGCGGTGATGTTGATGGCCTTGGCAGCCCAAGCGGCCGGCGAAAACACGGGCACAGGGATCCAAAGCAAGATTCGGGAAGTATCTAGCGGCGACGGGGAAGCGGTTACCGATGTCTGCAAGGGGCTGGAGTTGCTGAAGGCGGGCAAGAAGATTAACTACCAGGGCGCAAGCGGCAACGTAGACATTGACGAGAACGGCGATGTGGTGGGTAACTACGACGTTTGGAATGTGGAGAGTGACGGCAAGATTTCGATTAAGGGCAAGGTGAAGCTGCAATAGGGGGCGATCAAATCCCGCCGCACCCAATTAAGCTTCATCAAACTTCATCATATTCGGCACTCAGTGCCACCGGGGCGATCGAGCAGGCTGCAATGGGCCAATCGATCGCCCTGTTTATTGCTCTTGCGTGCTTCCTGTCCCTGCTCCTTTCCAAACAGCACCCATTGATCCAGATTCAAATAGGAAAACTCAATCAAACAATTAAGTTTTTGTGTCAGTCTCTAATTGACCCAGGCGATCAATCCTCAAGCGCTCCATAGTATAGTCGTTAAGTCAGTACTAAAAAAGAGTAATCAGATTATCTGGTTACAGCAACGCCCTATTTAATTTGAATGGGCTAAGTAGGCCCAAGCAGTTTCTCATCATCTTGGACATTTTCCAATTCTCTGCCCAGGCATTCTGTCAAAATATGATCGAACTGTTCTGTCTAAGCAATCTGTACAACCTGCCTTGATCAATTTGTCCTAAGTCGCTTGTTTTAAGCCACTGGTCATTGCATTGGTTTTGTTTACAGAATCACTGATTCAAACAACCTTCACGATAGAGTAATGAGCCATGTTAGAAGGATTTATTTTTGCCACTATTTTATTAGGATTTTTCGGCATGATTTTAAAGAAAAATCTAGTCATGAAAATTGTTGCAATGGATGTAATGAGCACAGGTGTCATTGCCTATTATGTGCTCATAGCAGCGCGATCGGGTCTATTTACACCTATTTTGCAATTTCCTTCTCGTGATGTGACCTATGCAGATCCAGTTCCCCAAGCGGTGATTTTGACGGCGATCGTGATTGGCTTTTCCATTCAAGCACTGATGTTGGTAGGTGTAATGAAGTTAGCGCGGGATAACCCAACCTTGGAAACGGCTGAAATTGAAAAAAACAATCAGCAATAAGCAGTTCGTTGGTTTTTCAATTTGCCATTAGCGAGGAATACAATCAGGTCAACCAGCAATTATTTTAGTTGATTCTGTTGAAACCAACTCTGATTGACTCGTTTGAATTAATCCTGGCTTCATCGCTCTTGGTTAAGTCGCTCATCGGTTCAGGTTTAAGCTCAAATTAATTTTGAGTTAAGTCTGAATTCACCTCTTGATTAACTGCCCCGTTGATCATTCATTACTCCATAGATGCTGACTGAGTTGAGCGGTGTTGCACACCCAAATTTCGTCAATTTTCAGCATCTCAAGTAGCCCCAAGATGGCTCAAATTGCGCGATCGCACAATGAGCTAGTCGCCCCTAGGTCGAGTCGCTAATAGCCCATTGATGGCTCATTCACCACCCCCAGAAGCCACCATGCTTGCATCTTCTATCTTGGAACCGTTAACCGTTGGTTGGGTTGTTTTTTCCCTCATTTTGGGGTTTGTGATTGCCCTGCTGCCCAAGCTCGATCGAGTCTTGTCCCTGCTGGTCGCCGTCACCTCAGCGGTTTATGCCGGGCTACTGTTAACCGCCAATGCTCCCTTACCGCTGACCCTCTTGGATCGGTTTGGGGTGACTTTGGTTGCCGATTCTCTGGCGGCTTTTTTCATTTTGACCAATGCGATCGTCACCCTCGCAGTCTTGTGCTATTCCTGGCAAAGCCCCAAAAAAGCTTTTTTCTACAGCCAATTGTTAATGCTTCACGGCAGTCTTAATGCGGCATTTATTTGTGCTGATTTAGTCAGCATTTATATTGCCCTGGAGGTTAGCGGCATTGCGGCTTTTTTGCTAATTGCCTATCCCCGCAGCGATCGCTCCATTTGGGTCGCCCTGCGCTATCTCTTCATTAGCAATGCTGCCATGTTGTTTTACCTGGTGGGGGCAGTTTCCGTTTATCAACATCAACATTCCTTTGCCCTAGCAGGTCTTGCCAAGGCTCCACCGGAGGCGATCGCCCTCATCTTTTTGGGACTGCTGGTGAAAGGGGGGGTTTTTATCTCCGGCTTGTGGCTACCGCTCACCCACTCAGAATCAGAAACCTCCGTTTCAGCCCTGCTTTCGGGAATTGCCATTAAAGCCAGTATTTTGCCTTTATTACGCTGCGCTTTCGTATCTGATGATTTGGATTTAATTGTCCGAATTTTTGGGGTCGCAACAGCCCTTTTAGGGGTTAGTTACGCCATGTTTGAGAAGGACACCAAGCGAATGTTGGCTTTTCACACCATTTCGCAGTTGGGGTTTGTTTTGGCCGCGCCCTTGGTCGGTGGATTTTATGCCCTCACCCATGGTTTGGTGAAGTCCTGTTTGTTTTTATTGGCGGGTTCTTTGCCCAGCCGCAACTTCAAGATTCTAAAGAGCCAAACGATCGATCGCACCCTTTGGGTTGGGTTGCTGCTGGCTAGTTTGTCAATTTCTGGATTGCCCCTTTTGGCTGGTTTTGCGGCCAAGGCCTTAACCCTGAAAGAACTGCAACCTTGGCAAACCATGCTGATGAACGCAGCCGCGATCGGGACAGCCATTTCTTTTGCGAAATTCATCTTCCTCAAACCCAATGGATTCCCATCCCTTGACAAAGCCGTCAGCGGTGACCAAGGAGCAGGTCAAATCACTGCCCATGCTCTACCGAAACCCGAAGTGGCCGTCATGGCTAGCTCAACGTTAGCCACATCAAATTTGGCTACTCAAAACCTCAATTTTTCTGGCACGAGTGCCGCTAATTTAGAACTCAAAGCAGCCGCCACAGCTCCCAAGTCTGGGCTTTGGATTGCTGTGAGTTTGCTACTAGGAAGTTTAGTGCTCGCCAATGGTTTTTATGGAGCGGCTTATACGGTGGATAGTGCCAGCAAGGCCGGTTTAACCATTGCCGCAGGCTGGCTAATCTATTGGGTTGTGATTCGTCAAAGCACTGTGAAATTACCTCAGGTGGCCGAAGAATTTGATCACCTGGTGGGGGCTATGAGTTTAACGTCCGTTGTGCTGTTTTGGATGGCATTGTCATGGTAAAAATCGGCCGGCTCGCAATTATTTTATTTCGCCTTCTGATTTGGTTGTTACTCACAGCCGATGGCAGTGGAGTTAATCTCGCGATCGGGATTGTGGTTGCTGTGCTTTTACCGCGTCAATCCTTTGCACCCGATCGCCTCAAAGATTGGCTCACCGTTTTCTGGAAGATTGTGACCGCCATTCCCATGGCCTATATCGAATCCATTGAAATCATGTTTCGTCCCCATCGTCGAGAAAGCATTATTTGGGAACAGGTTCCTCAGCGGCGATCGACCCAGCTAATTTTTTTGGACATCTTTCTCATTACTTTCACCCCCAAAACCATCGTTTGCCGATATGACAAAGAAACCGGCTATGCCGTTCACAAAATTGATCCCTAGGTTTTGATTGCTTCGCCGCAACTGCTCAACTTCCTGACTCAGGTTGCCCAATTCACCATGACCAATGCCATTTTGATTGCTGCCATTTTGGCTTTGTTAATTCCAATTTATAAAGCCTGCACAGAGGAAGATGTTTGGCAAAAGATGTTGGCCCTATCGAGTGTTTCCAGCAAGGTTTCAATTGCCATTTTGCTGGTTTCGGTGCAGCGAGATGATTGGTCGATCGGGGTCGTAGCCGTGATTGTTTTGAGCGTGGGAAATGCTGGGTTAATGCTGCTGGCTAACGTTTTGAAACGAATGGGAGAAGCTTAACCATGACCTGGACAGAAATTCCTTTAGTGGATGGCATCAGCAATCTTTGTTTAGTGGGTGGGATGGTGTTTTGGTTTTGGGGCACAACCCAATTACTCACCCGCCGATCGGTACTTTTTAAACTGCACGGCTTATCTGTGTCGGACACCTTGGGGTCTTTGGCGATCGTGTTTGGGTTGTTATTAAAGATTCCCAATGAGTGGCCATTGCTCATTTTAGCCATGATTTGCTTGGCCGTTTGGAACACCATGTTGGGATATGTTTTGGCCTACTGCTCCACCAGCGGAGACCGACTATGAATGAGTTGAACTGGGTTAATGATCTGCCGATTTATGTGATCACTGCGCTGTTGCCGCTCTCGGCGGCCATGGTGATTTTTCAATCGAATCCTTACCATGCATTGGTGATTCGCGGCATTTTGGGCGCTTTGGCGGCGGCTGTTTATGCGATTTTGGGTGCTGCTGATGTGTCTTTAACGGAAGCACTCATGGGCACATTATTAGCAATTACGCTGTACGCAATTGCCGTGCGATCGTCCTTGGTTTTGCAGTTGGGATATCTAGAAGATTCAACCATCGTTACCCCGCCTCATCTACTACATTTAGACCCGAAAACCCACGCACCTGACTTAACCCAAGAGTCTGCCAATGGGGAATTAGATTCCACGGTGGTGGAATGTTTAGCAAATACATTCAAGCCCTTTTACCTCCGCATTGAACTGGTTCCCTATCCCAGCCTTACGGCACTCCAGCGAGCCTTGGGCGATCGGGAAGTTCATGCCATCTATGCGCCCACATTCAGTCTTTTAAGTGCCCCTGAAGACTCAACAGCGCCTCAGCCCCATTCCGGAAAGCCACAACTCATCACCCGCGTTCAACGGCTCTACGAAATTATGCGGGAGAAGCCCCTGTCAGACTTGGCAACTATTACTTATCAGTCAGCGCGTCAGTCAGCCAATTTATTAGCCAATTTATCAACTGATTCGTCAGCCAACGTCACCCTTACCCAGGAGCGCAAACCCTCATGATCAAGTGGATTTATGTACTGGCAGGCTTAGCGCTCTATTGCAAAATGGTGCTGTTTCCCAACTATGCACCAGATGTGATTGGGGCTGAAATTGTACAAGCAGTGGTGACCGATAGCGGGGTTCCGAATGCTGTTTCGGGGATCATTTTTCGCAATCGATTATACGACACCATTTTTGAGGTGGTGGTTTTTACAATTGCAATCATGGGATCGCAATTTTTATTGGCCAATGAAAATCCATCATGCTCAATTCAACGCTTGGTGGATCAACCCTCGATCGTGCTGGCACGGTTAGGAGCCACAATCGCCGCCCTGGTCGCGATCGAGCTAGGAATTCGCGGTCACCTCAGCCCCGGTGGTGGTTTTGCAGCGGGCGTGGCGGGGGGCACTGCGATCGGCCTAGTGACCATTACCGCTTCACCGGACTGGATGCAAAATCTTTATCAACGCTGGCGAGCCGCCACTTGGGAAAAAATTTCCGTGCTCGTTTTCATCGCCTTGGCTGTCATCACCTTAATTGGGTACGAATTGCCCCACGGAGAGTTAGGAACCCTCGCCAGCGGCGGCCTATTGCCAATCTTGAACTTGTTGGTGGCGGTGAAGGTGGCCTTGGGATCTTGGGCAGCATTGTTGGTTTTTATACGCTACCGTGGACTGTTTTAGGTTTGGCTTCTACAGTTGAGTGATCTGACTGATCGTTTTCTGGGATGCTGCTGGCCGCCCCGATCGCCCTTGGGAAGGGATGCTTAGACATCATCCGTAAAACGAATTGTTGACCGTGATTCTTCAGGGGAATTTCAATCACACGCCGTGAAGCAATGTTCAATCACGCTTTGTGAAGAAATAGATCCCATAACACTGAAGAATTGCTGAAGTTCCCCTTCAGGATCCAAAATCAGACTGAGGATGGGAACGCAATTCTCCAAGTCTTTGCCCTTGCCTCATTGAAATCTTAATTGGGCAAGACTAACTGCAAAGCAAGCGACCTCAACCGATCCTTCTGGATCGGTTTTGACCGCAATGGGGAAAATTCAGTCTTGATTTCCAAGGGGCGGCTCGGGCCATTGCCCAATGCTAAAACCATTGAAAATCAGATCATTTGAAATCGTCGTGGTGATCTAGCCATATGACTGTTACAACCAATCCGACTGACATTCGGATGAATTCGGCCCCAACTGTGCCACGGTTAGACCGTTGTTGTTCGCAAGAACTGCTGCATTATTTTCAGGATGCCTGGGCTTTAGAAGATAAACTGCTAAGCAGTTTGGCAGAGCCAGCAACCTTTTATTTACGACCAGATTCCCTACGCAACCCGCTGATTTTCTACCTAGGACATTCAGCGGTTTTTTATGTCAATAAATTAGTGCGGGTAGGCCTGTGGCCGCAACGGCTGAACCCAAACTATGAGCAGTTGTTTGAGATTGGGGTTGATCCTAACACTTCCGCTGAATTAGATGCCGTCATTAACGGAATTCAATGGCCAGAAGTGGGGGCTGTTTGGGATTATCGAGATCGGGTTAAGTGCACGATCGAGCAAATAATTCAGACTGCTGATTTTGAGTTACCCATTCACCCCAAACATCCCCTTTGGGCCCTGTTGATGGCGATCGAGCATCAGCGGATTCACATTGAAACCTCTTCGATGTTGTTGCGCCAATTATCACTCGATCAGCTGCGATGTCCGGCCGATTGGTCGATCGCCCCAACGGATTTGCCCGCACCAGAAAACTTCATGCGCCTAATTCCCGGCGGCACAATCACCCTCGGAAAATCCCCAACCGATCAAACCTATGGGTGGGATAGTGAATATGGTCAACGCCAAGTGGAAGTGCCCAGCTTTTGGGCGAGCCAATTCCTAATCACCAACCAAGAGTATCAAGAATTCGTGGCAGCCGGTGGCTACCAAAACGCAGCCTACTGGTCGGTCGAGGGTTGGCAATGGCGCGAAGCTCATCAGGTTTCTCACCCCAGGTTTTGGATTCCGCAAGGCGATCACTACCGGTATCGATCGACCTTTTTTGAATGTGATTTACCCCTCGCCTGGCCGGCAGAAGTGAATTATTACGAGGCGATCGCCTTCTGTCGCTGGAAGGGTAAAGGAGCACGATTGCTCAGCGAGGCAGAATGGAATCGTGCATTACAGTGGTCAGCCACAGAAGCGAAAACCACCACCCAAAGTCATGATTTCCGACCTTGGAATCAGCAGGCAGATCCCCATTTCAACCGCCCTTTAGTTAAAGGTTTCGATCAGGATTTTGATCAAGACCTCGATCAAACTTTTGGGCAAGATTTTGGGCAGGCTTTCGGGCAAGACTCAGACCCAATTGCTGAATTGCCTCCCAATTTACACTGGCAATGGATCTCACCCCGAGCGGTCAATTCAAACAGGGCGATCGTCCAAGGGCTTGCGGATTTGCGCGGCAATGTTTGGGAATGGATTGCTGATGCTTTTAATCCATTACCCGGCTTTGAACCTCATCCTCTTTATGAAGATCAGTCAGCTCCTTTCTTTGATGAAGATCACCGCATGATGCTGGGTGGTTCTTGGGCTACTAATGGCTCCATGGCCCTGCCATCCTATCGCAATTGGTTCCGACCTCATTTTTATCAACATGTGGGCTTTCGGATTGCCCAAGGGACAAGTGATTTATGCAACTAGAAAGCCGGTCTTCGTCTGTTCAATCGCGCCCGATGAACGCCGCTGAAATGGTTGATGCGGATATTCGATCGGGAGCGATCATTGTTTTGGATCACAGCCACGCACCCGCCACCCCAGAAGGTGCAGAGGTGATCCAAGGCTTGAGCAAAACCCCTAAGCAGTTGTCTCCCAAGTATTTTTATGACGATCGGGGATCGCAACTCTTTGAGGACATTTGCCAGCTTCCGGAATATTATCCAACCCGTACAGAAGCTTGGATTTTGCAAACCTATGCCACCGAAATTGCTGCGATCACCGACAGCCACGAACTGATTGAATTGGGCAGCGGCAGTTCCACCAAAACTCGCTTACTGTTGGATGCCTATCGATCGCTCTGGGCCGATCGCCCCGACACTTGCCACTATCTCCCAGTGGATATTAGTGGCGGCATTTTGCACAGCAGCGTGGTGCAACTGCAATCGCAATATCCTGAATTTTGGATCCAGGGGCTGTTGGGAACCTATGACCAGGCCTTGGACTATTTAGCCCACAGCAATGAGCGATCGCGTCTGTTGTTTTTCTTGGGCAGTTCGATGGGAAATTTCTCCCCCGCAGACTTCAACAGCTTTGTCGATCGCGTGGCCCAATCGCTCAAGCCCGGTGACTATTTCCTGTTAGGAGTTGACCTTGAAAAAGACCTGGAAATCCTCAAGGCAGCCTATAACGATTCTCAGGGAGTGACGGCCGCCTTCAACTTGAACATGCTGGCTCATTTGAACCGGCGTTTTGGGGGCAATTTTGATCTCGATGCTTTCAGTCACGAAGCGATTTATAACACCGCAGACTCGCAAATTGAGATGTATCTCCATTGTCACCGCGATTGCCAAGTGCAGTTCGATCGCCTGGATTTTGTCGCCAACTTCCAAGCCGGGGAGTCGATTTTGACGGAAATTTCCCGCAAGTTTCGGCTCGATCGCTTGCCCCAACAACTCGCAGAGCACGGCCTCACCGCCGTCAAAACCTGGAGCGATCCGCAGCAATGGTTTGGACTACTGTTGTGTCAAGCTACCAGTTCGTAGATTCTGTTCCCCTTTCTTCAAACGTCAATCAAGCTCATGTGATTGATAGTCTGGTTGATAGTCTGGTTGACAGTAGAAACCATCAATCATCCATCGAGACTTGATTGGATCCCCAAGAAGGTCAAGACATTTTCTTAGGCGAACTGCTAAATTGAGAGGGTGAACGTTTTTGCCCTCTCAGTTTGCTTGTTTCCGTGAGGTACAGTGATGACAGTGGCCCGGGACAATTTGGCAACATTGTATGAGTGCGACTACGCCCTTTGGTTAGACGCAACGATCGAGCAACTGCGCCGTCGTGACTACGGCAACGTGGATTGGGATAATTTATTAGATGAATTAGAGTCAATGGCCCGCAGCGATAAACGTGCCATTAAACATAATTTGGTGGTGATTCTTGTGCATCTTTTAAAGTGGCAATTTCAGCCTGAGATGCGATCGGGAAGCTGGGCAGGAAGCATCACGGAACACCGAACTCGAATTCAGTCCCTATTAGACGATTCCCCTAGCCTCAAAAATTTCCTACCTGAGGCCCTAGATTGGGCCTATCCCAGAGCACGTCGGCAAGCCAGTGATGAAACAGAATTACCTATCGAACAGTTTCCAGAAGCTTGTCCCTACCAACTTTTTGAGGTATTAAACGAAAACTTTTTACCCCAATGAGACTCTTTCAAAAAATCAAGCCTAATCCGCATTGACCTATTTTTATCCTCTGATTTCATCTGATTGCAACGGAGAAAAATTGGGCGGCTTTCATTGGGTCACTGACTAAAAACTGCTGGATAGAAGCTGGCTGGCGTTATTCAGTGCCGTGGCGGCGTTGATGCCAGTGCCAAGCATGGGACACGATCGCCTCTAAATCTGGGTACTCCGGTTGCCAGCCCAAAACCGCCTGGGCCCGATCGCTGCTGCTGACCAACACGGGCGGATCACCGGCCCGGCGATCGCGCTCCACCACAACGATCGGGCGTTGGGTCACCTGGCGAGCAGCGGCGATCGTTTCCTTCACGGAAAATCCGTTGCCATTGCCCAAATTAAATGCCGTGGATTCGCCGCCGTTCAGCAAATATTCCAACCCCAACACATGGGCGTGGGCCAAGTCGTTCACATGGACATAATCCCGAATGCAAGTGCCGTCGGGGGTGGGGTAGTCCGTGCCAAAAATGGCGATGTTGTCTCGCTGGCCCAGGGCCGCCAACAAAATCAGTGGAATCAGATGGGTTTCCGGCTGGTGATCTTCGCCCAGGTTGCCGGAGGGGTCGGCTCCGGCGGCGTTGAAGTAACGGAAGATGACCGATCGCAATCCATAGGCCAGGTCAAAATCCCGCAGCATTCGCTCGACGGTTAATTTAGACTCCCCATAGGGATTAATCGGCAGTTGGGGATGATCTTCGGCAATTTTGGGAGTTTGGGGTACGCCATAGGTGGCCGCCGTGGAGGAAAACACGAAATGGGGCACTTGGGCCGCCACCATGGCTTCCAACAGGGTCAGGGTTCCCACCACGTTGTTGCGATAGTATTTGGCGGGATTGGTAACGGACTCGCCCACGGCAATGTAGGCGGCGAAGTGCAGCACGGCTCCAATCTGGCGCTGGGCAAAGAGTCGATCGAGCAAGGCCCGATCGCCAATATCACCCACAATCAACTCAGCCTTCAGCACCGATTCCACAATCTCGCGGTGGCCGTAGCCCAAATTATCCAGCACAACCACCGGATAGCCGGCCTGTTGAAGCGCTAGAACGGTATGGGAGCCGATGTAGCCAGCGCCGCCGGTCACGAGAATGGTGGGTTTTGAGCAAGCGTCGGTCATGGGGGGCAGCGACGGGAATTACGGGGCGATCGCCATGAGAATTTTAGCCATTTCTTCTACCTTTCCTTATCCGCCCAGCAAAGGCGGCACGGAAATTCGGACTTACAACCTGCTGGCCCGCTTGGCCCAGCGCCATGCGGTCACCATTGCCACCCAGCGCCATCCTAGTGTCACCGATGAGCATCTGGCCGCGCTCCGGGCAACCGTTCAGGAGGTGATGGTGTTTCCGCTGCCACCGGATCCGGCCGCCAGCCGCAGTCCGCGCCAGTTGGCCCGCAAGGTGAAGCGGTTTGGGCAATCTTGGCTGAGGGGCACACCGCCCAATGTGTTGCATCGCTTTTCGCGGCCGATGCAGGCTTGGATTGATCAACAAATTGCGGCCGATCGCTTTGATGTGGTCACCTGCGAGCACAGTGTGAATGAAATCTATGTGCGGCCCGATTGGCAGCGGCGCTACCCCAAGCTGCGATCGATTGTGGATGTTCACAGTTCCGTTTACGGTTGGGCCAAGGGGCATCTGGATTTGGGTGCATCTCCCCACCCCACACGCGATTGGCTGTATTTGCCCTTGCTCGCCCGCTATGAGCGCCGCTACGCCAACAAATTCAGCGCGATCGTCACCACCACCCCCGACGATCGGGACTACATGGCCCAATTTGCCCCCCAAGTGCCCGGTTTCGTCATTCCCAACGGGGTGGACTTGGCCCTGTTTCCGCCGCGCGATCGAGATCCCGGGGGTTATGAATTGGTGTTTGTGGGCGCAATGGATGCCACCCACAACATCGATGCGGTGAAGTTTTTTGTGAATGCCGTTCTGCCACCGCTGCGATCGACCTATCCCGCCGCCACTTTTCGGATTGTGGGGGCCCGGCCCAGCGCTGAGGTGTTGGCCCTGGGCGATCGACCCGGCGTAGTGGTCACCGGCCCTGTGGATTCCATGGCCGCCGAGCTACATCGGGCCTCCGTTTGCGTCGTGCCCCTGCGCACCGGGCTGGGCATCAAAAACAAAACCCTGGAGGCTATGGCGGCCGGCGTACCCGTGGTGGGGAGCGATCGGGGATTAGAAGGCTTGACAATCGACCAACCACCCTTAGCCTTACGGGCCAACCAACCGGCTGAATACATTGCCGCCATCGGTCGGCTGTGGGAATCTACGGAGTTGCGGGCCCAACTCTCCCAAGCGGCCCGAGCCTACGTGGAACGCGACTTTAGCTGGGAGCAAGCCGCCCAGCATTACGAAGCTGTTTTACAAAACTCCCCATGACAGGCAGCTTTCACCTCTTTTTCCCTAGAAGGGCGATAAGGTCAACTTCGATAGCCAACTTCGGCGGTCAGCTTCAACGCTCAGCAACATTGTCAGCAACCAGTGATGGAATCAAGTGTTAATAATGATCAGTAGTCAATGATTCAATTCACACTCTGGTTATAGTTTATACCCAACTCCTTCTTGATTGAATTTGATCGCTTTCGCTCATTGGAATACTTTAGGAGAATCTCAGGGAGTGCTTAAATAGAATTATCGGTAGTGCCTGTGAAGTAATGATGGACTATGAAGCGACTGGCAATGAGGCATTGTAGTGGTGAATAAATCGCCAAATCGCTGCTTCGTGATTGACCAAGGATTTGGAAAAAGACAGGGTGCGCCGCA
>NZ_JAZAQF010000053.1:0-897 GCF_043235035.1 Limnothrix redekei LRLZ20PSL1
GTGCTGCGGCTGTGTCATCTGAACCGGGTGCAATCTCCGATCATTAACCGATTGCGTCAGGATCTCGCGTGGCAATTCCCAGAGGTGGCCCATGTCAAATCAAAGCGGGTTTTGCTCTCAGATTTGCCACCGCTTCTATGGAGCTGGATGGCTGGGCTGCGTCCGTCGGCCAAATACGATCGCCTGTACGCGGCGACCTGCGGGCTGGGATTGGATGAGCTGTCACGAAATCATGCGGCCCGGCTTTGTGATCTTCACCAAGAAGAATGCGCGATCGAACGTCAGCTTTACCAATATCTTCAGGCTCCTGACTTTGCACCCTATCGCAAGGTTTTCGCCCGATTTGGGTTTGGTATGCGGGTAGAGGCCTTGCTGATTTCGCAGATTTACCCGATCGAGAACTACCTAGGGCCCGATGGGAAACCTGAGATCAAGATTCGCAAGGGTCGCAAGTCCGGTAACCCAACCAAGCGGCATCTCAGCCTGAGGCGATTCACCAAGGCCTTGGGCTGTGCTCCTGGGCGTGAAGAATCAGGTGACTCGAAGCGCGTCCAGGTCGTTGGTGGATCTGATTTATGCCGTCGTGCTCTTTGGCAGTGGATTTTTACGCGGATCGAGCCTGAGCGGGCCCGGCCGAAAAATCAAATTGGAAAGCTGCTGGGCGATCGGCTCGATCAAGAGAAGTCAACCAAGCCCATTAGGCTCGCTCGCTCCAGGTGCGCTGGCTACGCTGCCCGGTTGTTATTTTTCGAGCTGGTTGCATCCTTTATTACATAGGCCGTGTTCTCAGTAATTTTGTGACCCCAAGCGATCGCTCGTATTTACGGGCGATCGCTTTGCTGTGTCTGGATGTTGGTGCTGCGATTCACCACAGCATTTATATTGACTAGAGGGAAC
>NZ_JAZAQF010000088.1:0-107750 GCF_043235035.1 Limnothrix redekei LRLZ20PSL1
GCAGTCCAGTCAGTGGCTTTGTGCATTTGCTCAGTGGGCTGATTGCTTACTGCCATCAGCCCAAGAAGCCCACTCTTGACCTAGCGACACTAGGCATTGAACTCCCTGCTTAACCCGAATTCACGTTGATTTTAGATTGTCATTGCTGCTCTAGTAACTGTTTTAGTGATTGAGATAAAGGTATTAAGTCCGTTTGCACCACATCTCAAATACAGCCTTTACCTTGCTTACTAAGTACAATCGCTCGTAGGGTGGGCAGTGCCCACCTCATAATTGCTCCCTCGCATCTGCAATATGGCGTACCAATCGTTCTAGGTAAAGGCTGTAACTTGAACATCAACACGATCATATTGATGCGCTAAAATATCTCGCATTCCTGCCATTCCTTTCCAATCAATGGTTGAATGGGTTGCTCGAAACTCTGAAGATAGTCGCTTGGTGGCTTCGCCAATAATGATCAGAAAATAAAGAATAGCAGCTTGCTTCTCTCGATTGGTAGATAGCTGATCTAGGGTGACACCAGCCATCGAGAACATAATCTCTTCGATCGCTTTGAGAATATCAACTATTGCGTCCTTATCTCGATTTCTGTCCATAAATCCACACCGCTGAATCTAGAATGTCATTTCTTCGATTTAAGTTATGGCTGGTTAATACTTCCTTTAATAAGATCAAGTCAACAGATCGGCAACATAGTGCTTCTAGTTCTATTACCATTCTTGACCGTCGCAATAAGCTCATGTTTGCATTTGGCAGATAACAAAACAGGAAATCTACATCACTAGATTTTTTTCCATCAGATCGAAAATCGTCTCGTAAAATCGAACCAAAAACGGCTAGTTCGGCAATCTGCCACCGAATGCAGAAATCCCTGAGCTGTTCGGGTGTGATGGCTAGGCGATCATAGATTTCTTGGATTGAAACTGTGTCAGTTTTCATGTCACTTGCTCTCTGAATTTATGACGATAATTGAGTACCAACTAGATCGTTGACTAATTGATCATAAACTTTGAGGTGGTGTGGGTAGTAGTGACTGAATCTGGCGCAAAATGTCAGGTAGATTAATCTCAATGACAGGCTTCAGTCGTTCAAAGTCAATGCCATCATAATCATGTACGATCACGTCTCTTAAGCCTGCCATCTCTTTGCAAGGAATATCAGGGTGAGCATTGCGAAACGTCATTGACAATCGTTTGGTCGCCTCGCCAATAACAATCAGACGACGAATGACAGCATCTTGATCTTTGACAGATTTCAAGAATTCATCCCAGCCAGAGATACAGCTCTTACCTCAATTACTAAGCATAGTCGCCCGTAGGGTGGGCACTGCCCACCAAACCGTTGCTTCATGGCATCTGCAATATGGCGTGCCAATAATTCTAGGTAAAGGCTGTATATTCCATAATTAACTGAATTGAGTCAGCAATATCCAGTAGGGATTGATCATCTCTGGATGCACTATCTCTGGGCATATAGAATAATCTCTGGATGCACTATCTCTGGGCATATAGAATAATCTCTGAATTCAAAATTTCTTGGCGGCGCAGCCAATTACGACTATTCCGAATTCCTTGCTTACTAACAAAATCAATTTTTCGATGGTAAAGATTTTCTAGTTCTTCGCGCATCTGCATGATGTCGAAAAGGCTATGACTTGAAGACTGGTTTAGGCTGTAAAGCAAATCAATATCGCTAATGCAATCTCCACGATCGCGAAAATCGTCTCGTAAAATTGAACCGAAAACGGCTAGTTCGGCAATCTGCCATCGAATGCAGAAATCCCTGAGCTGTTCGGGCGTGATAGTTAGGCGATCGTAAATTTTCTGAATTGAGATTGCATCAGTTGCCATACTCTTGCTCCACTGATGACCATGATTGCGAAGGCTGCCCACTATTTTAGCCGCGCTAATTGTCAGAGATGTGAGTGCTATGGCATTTCAGCGCAGACGATGGCTTGCGTGATGGGCAATGGATCGAGAGGGGTTTAGGATTGCTGGAATTCTAAGAGATTGCCGTCGGGATCGGGGGCAAAAATGGCGGCGCGACCGGAGGCGCTGGCTTGCCAGGAAATACCGGTGGCGGTGAGCTGAGTTTTGAGGGCTTCTAGGTTATCCACTGCGATCGCCAAGTGGGCATTGCGACCCCACCGATCATCCTGAGTGCTGTTCACCACCTGGGGCGCAACAATTAGGTGAATTTGCCAATCCCCGATCGCATACCAAAGTCCAGGAAACTTGAGGGGGCGATCGATCAATTCCAGCCCCAACAATCCCCCGTAAAATTCAGCGGCGCGATCGAGATCGGTCACATTCAGCGCCACATGTAGCCCCCGGATTACCGCCACGATCGCCTACCTCCGAATATCGTAACCAAACAAATTGGCATCTACTTCCATCAGATTAATATCCGCCAAGCCGTATTCCGCCCAGCGCCGATCGACCGTGGCGGCCACCTCTGGATCGGATTCCAAAACCTTGCCCCATTCCCGATCGATTTCGGGATAAATCTTATCGGTGGCATCAATGCCCATTCGACTGCCGAGACCGGCTTTTTCGGTGGCAAAATCCAAGGAATCCAGGGGATTTTCCGGCAGGATAAACACATCCCGATCGGGGTCAACTTTCGAGCAAACAGCCCACATCACCTGGCGCGGATCGCGAATATTAATGGACTTGTCCACCACGATCACAAATTTGGTGTAGGTGAACTGGGGCAAGGCGCTCCAAAAGGCCAAAGCGGCCCGGCGGGCTTGACCCGGATAGGCCTTGTCGATCGAGATGATCGCCGCCTTGTAGCTCAACCCTTCCATCGGCAGGAAAAAGTCCGTAATTTCCGGCACTTGCGTCCGCAAAATCGGCGTGTAAATCCGGTTGAGGGCGATCGCCATCATCGCCTCTTCCTTGGGCGGCCGGCCGCTGAAGGTGGTCAGGTAAATCGGATCCTTGCGGTGGGTGACGGCATGAACCCGCAGCAGGGGGCCGGGAGCCGCCGGGCCGTAGTAGCCCATGTGGTCGCCAAAGGGCCCGTCGATCGCCGTTTCCGAGGGGTCGATCGTCCCTTCCAAAATCATTTCGCAGTTGGCCGGCACTTCCAAATCCAGGGTTTTGCACTTGGTCAGGTGTACGCCGGAACCGCCGTAGAGACCCGCAAACAGCCACTCGGACAAGTCCACGGGGATCGGTGTGGCCGCCGCCATCAGCAACAACGGGTCAGCGCCCAGGGCGATCGCCACCTCTAGTTTTTGGCCCCGTTCCGCCGCCTTCCGCAAATGTCGCGCGCCGCCCCGCACCGACAGCCATTGGACGGTCATCGTGTTGTTCGATTGCCGTTGCAGCCGGTAAACGCCCACATTCGGGATCTTGGTCTCGCAATCTTTGGTAATCACCAGCCCGAGCGTCACCACATGGCCCGCGTCGTCGGGATAGGGGCGAATCATCGGGATTTCGTTGAGATTCACCTCTTCGCCCCGCTTCACCACCTGATGGCAAGCGGGAAACAGGTCGATGTCGGGCTTGGCACGCAGCACATCAAACAGCACCTTGCCAAACTCGATCGCCTGGGAAATTTTCTTGGGCGGCTTCGGCTGCTGCAACATCGACAGCTTACGGCCCAAAGCTTCCAGTTCCTCGGGTGCTTCCATGTTCATGGCCCAGCAGGTGCGCTCCACCGTGCCCAACAGGTTCACGGCCACGGGGCTAGGGCTGCCCTTGACGTTTTCAAACAGCAGGGCCGGCCCACCCGCCGCCAGCATCCGATTGGCAATTTCGGCGATTTCCAGGTTGGGATCAACGGGAACCGTAATCCGGCGCAGTTGACCGCGCTCATCCAAAAGCTTCAAGAAGCCGCGTAGATCTCGGGGCATGGGGCGATCGAGGGGATAGCGAAGGGGTGATGTAACGAACCGTAACGATTCCCATTATCCCGAAATTCGGCACTGACCCGCCGCGCCGGGGCGATCGCCCCCGATCAGAAGGTGCGATGCGGATCGATGCTGACTGACTTGGATCCTGTCGTCCTGGTCTGGGCGACGGCTGACGTGATGGATCTGCCTTGCCTCAATTGTCGTAACAAGGGGCTTAAGCCCCTTGTTCCTCGCGATCAATTCAAGGTGGAGTAAGGGTTTCAGGGAATTTGACGACAATCCCTAGGGCCGAATCACGATCGGGGTACCCACATCGGCCCAGTTAAAAAGCCAGCGAGCATGATCCGGGGCCACGTTGGTGCAACCATGGCTAACCGGCGTGCCAAAGCGCTGATGCCAGTAAGCCCCGTGAATCGCATATCCCCGGTGGTAATACATCACATGGGGTACGTTGGGCACGTCGTAATCGGCCCCGCGCATTCGATCGATCGGGAGCTTGCGCTGAATTCGGAAAATTCCTGGCCAAGTCGGCGTACCCGGTTTGCCCGTGGACACAATCACCGCATAAACGGGCTTATTTCCTTCCCAGGCGATCAATCGCTGATTGCTGAGGTGAATTTCAATCCAGCGCTCGTCTGAAGCTCGCAACTCACACATGCGGGATCGGTAACGATCACCCTCGTTCAAGCAGGGAGCAGCGCGATCGGGCGGGCGCGTTGGGGTCGGAGTCGGCGGGCGTGTTGGGGTCGGAGTCGGAGTTGGGGGACGGGTCGGAGTCGGAGTTGGGGGACGGGTCGGAGTCGGAGTTGGGGGACGGGTCGGAGTTGGGATCGGAGTCGGCGGGCGCGTTGGGGTCGGAGTCGGAGTCGGCGGGCGTGTTGGGGTCGGAGTCGGAGTCGGCGGGCGTGTTGGGGTGGGAGTCGGAGTCGGCGGGCGTGTTGGGGTGGGAGTCGGAGTCGGCGGGCGCGTGGGCGTGGGCGTGGGTGTCACAGGGCGGCTGGGACTGGGGCTGGGAACCGGGTCGATCGACTGGAGATAAGCCAACGCAACGCCGGGCCAACCCAACCACAGGGCGATCGCCCCGCCCCAAAGTCCCCGCCACCGACGCGCAGCAGCAGGGCCCGATCGCACGGCAGGGGGCAACTGGGCAGCCAAACGAGGAGAACGATTAGGAAACATGGCGACGGGGCCCGAATAAGTCTTCAGCGATCGCTTGCCATTCTCACTGGTCACTGAGTCCGGCTGGCTTGGCGGAGCCGCAAGGGAAACATGCCCAAACTGGCAGACCCGACTCAAGCACTGAACCCAGGTTCTGAAAGTCTGAACTCAGGCCAGGGACCCATGGGCGATCGGTCATTGAAAAGTGACGGTTGACAGCCAAGGCGTTGGGATGCGGGGAATCAAAAGCCTGGCTATCTTCAGCCTAGCCAACATTTCTATCTCACTATCGATTCTGCGGGACAGATCTCCAAAAGGGACAGATTTCCAAAACGGTCGATCGCCCGATCGCTATCACCTCGGATTCAGCCCCCACGACAATCGCCCGATCGCGCCCCCGCCGATCCGCAATCGGGGGCTGCCCCCGCCGACGGTTCCGTTCGCTATCCTGGCTATAGTGGAAAACGATCGCCGCTCTCTCTCCCGATTGCATCCCCCTGGGAATCCTTTCCAGTCGTCAATTTCAGTAATCACTCCTTGAGCATGTGACCGAAGAACTCAAATCCCAAGGGCGATTTTTGGCATCGCTGATTGGCCTCCTGTGGCTGCTGGAAATTGTTGATCAGTTTGTTTTTCGGGGCTATCTCGATGTATTGGGCATTGTTCCCCGCAATGTCATCGGCCTGCGGGGGATTGTCTTTGCTCCCTTGCTTCATGGCGACTTGGCCCATTTGATGGCCAACACCGTGCCCCTGGGGGTGCTGGGTTGGTTGGTGTTGGTGCGCGGCCGCGAAACCTTTTGGAAAGTGACCGGCGCGATCGCCCTCATTAGCGGTCTGGGAACCTGGCTGATTGGCCCCAGCAACTCCATCCACATCGGTGCAAGTGGTTTGGTATTTGGCTATCTCAGCTATGTGCTATTTCGGGGCTGGTTTGAACGCAGTGCCAGCGGCATTTTGCTTTCGATTTTTATCTTCAGCCTCTATGGCAGTTTGATCTTTGGGGTGCTACCGTTGCGCTCGGGCGTGTCCTGGCAAATGCATCTTTTTGGGTTCATTGGCGGAGCGATCGCGGCGCGGTATGTTAACCGCCCCCGCCCCTAGCGGCCCTTCACCGGACAACGCTCGGATGCTCTTGGATTAAGATTTACGGTTCGATCGAATCGCTCCAGCCATCCTAGCCATCCCCCCACGGTTGCTGATATGAGTCAGGTTTCCCAGTTGCCAAAGGTTTCAGTCATTGTGCCCACCTACGGGCGCGAACAAGTGCTTTGCACCTCGATCGAGGATGTGCTCGCCCAGGACTATCCTGATTTTGAAGTGATCGTCGTTGACCAAACCCCGCAGCACCTGCCCGAAACCGAAGCGAAACTGGCCCAATGGGCCGATGGGGGCAAAATCCAATGGCATCGCCTGCGGTGGGCGAGCCTGCCCGGGGCCCGAAACTTTGCGGCCCGGCGATCGAGTGGTGAAATTCTCATTTTTATTGATGATGATGTGCGCCTGGAGCCAGGTTTCATTGCGGCTCATGTGGCAAACTACGGCGATCCCCACATTGGAGCGGTGGCCGGGCGCGTGTTCGATCGCATGAAATTGGAGCAAGAATGCACCAAACATGTGGGCGAATTTGATTACCAAGTGCCGGAAGCCTCTGACCCCGCGATCGCCTGGTATCACATCGACCTAGTGCGGGCCACCCAGCCCCAGCCGGTGATCACTGCCCGAGGTTGTAACATGTCCTTTCGGCGCAACCTGTTTGTGCAGCATGGCCTACGGTTTGATGAACGCTATCGGGGCAGCGCTGTTCGCGAAGAGTCCGACTTTTGCTTAAGCCTGCGTAAAACCGGCTTCAAAATTTGGTATGACCCCGCCGCCCATTTGGTGCATTTAGGCGAAGAAACCGGCGGTTGCCATGACATCAGCACCCGCTCGATCGGCTATCAAACCACCTTCTATCACAACCATTTTTGGCTCGGATTCAAACACCTCAGCCTTGGGCAACAGATTCGCTTTTTTGCCAAGCTGTTTGACTGTCATGTTTTGGGCCATCCCCCCTGCTACAAGAGCGGTTCGCCTCTGAAAGTATTGGTACGTTTTGGCTGCTACTGCATGGGTTTTACCAAAGCTTTAATCACGGCTCTGGTTGGCATTTGGGATGATGGCCAAGTGTATTCTCGGCAGGATCAACAGCGCGATCGCCCGGCCCTGAATTCCTAGATTTCTTTGCTTGGTTCTTCCGTCGAATGACTATTAATGTCACCAGCTCGTTAGACAGCAAGGGGCTTAAGCCCCTTGTTATGACGACTGGCTCTGCGACTTTGACCCAGAGAATTAAGGCAGCCGCGATACTACAAAATGAGCGTTGATCAGCCCATTTTGAGAAGAGAATAAAGGCTTTTTACTGATTTACGAAAGAGGCCTAGTGTCTAATCAGTCGAAGCTGAGAGACGGTAACCACATCACCAAATCTGGGAACAGAATAATAATCAGCAACACCAGCAGTTGCAGACAAATAAAAGGAATTACTCCCCGATATAGCTCCTCCGTTTTGACAATGGCAGGAGCAACGCCCCGTAGATAAAACAGGGCAAATCCAAAGGGCGGCGTGAGGAAAGAAGTTTGCAAGTTTGCCCCTAAAATCACCCCATACCAAATCATATTAAACCCAAGGGCTTTGGCAACGGGAGCAAAAATCGGAACCACAATAAAGGCGATTTCAAAGAAGTCAATAAAGAACCCCAACAGAAAAACCACCAACATATTGAGGGCCAGGAAACCCACTCCTTGACCCGGTAAGTTCGACAGAATTTCGAACATGAACCGATCGCCGTGGAGACCCCGAAAAACCAAACTGAAAGCCGTTGAACCAATCAAAATAAATAGGGCCATGCTGGAAATGCGTAGGGTGGCTTCGCAGGAGTCCCGCAGGGCAACCCAACTGAATTGGCGATTCAACAGGGCCAGGGCGATCGCTCCCAAGGAACCCACCGCACCCGCCTCCGTGGGGGTGGCAATGCCAAAGAAAATGCTCCCCAATACCAACAAAATCAGCACCAACGGGGGCAACATGGACTGCACCACCCGTTGCCGCAATTCTCGGCGCGGCATTTGGCAAACCTCCGGCGGCAGGGCCGGCGCAGCTTCCGGCTTCAAAAAGGCCACCAGCAACACATGCAAGGCAAAGGCCCCCGCCATCATCAGGCCGGGAATCACTGCCCCCAGGAACAGATTGCCTACTGAAACGCCCAATTGGTCACCCAGCACCACCAGCACCACACTGGGCGGAATGATTTGCCCCAAGGTTCCAGAAGCGGCAATCACCCCCGTGGCCAGCTCGCGATTATAGCCATAGCGCAGCATGATGGGCAGGGAAATGAGACCCATGGCCACGACCGTTGCGGCCACCACTCCCGTTGTGGCCGCTAGCATTGCCCCCACTACCACCACCGCTAGGGCCAAGCCACCCCGCAAGCGGCCAAACAAAATACCGACGGTTTCTAAAAGTTGCTCGGCAATTCCTGACTTTTCCAGAACGGATCCTAGGAAAATAAAATAAGGAATGGCCAGCAACGTGTAGTTTTTCATAATGTCAAAAATACGGCTGGGCAAGGCAGCTAAAAAGCTTGGCTCAAACGCATCGACATTGATCCCAATCAGGGCGAAAACGATAGCAACCCCACCCAAGGAAAAGGCGACGGGATAGCCGAGGGACAAAAAGAGCAGCGCCCCCAAAAACATGAGGGGCCCCAGCCAGTCAAATCCAAGGGTTTCCATTAGCGATCGCCCTCCGAGGGGTTCTTCGATGGTTGACTGGCCGATGGTTGGCTGGGTTGATGGGGGGCGATCGAGTGGGCGATCGGTTGTGGCAAGTGATCTGCACCTAACCCGGCAATAATTGCCAAGTTTTTAATGATTTCTGAAACTCCCTGAATCATCAAAACCACAAAACCAATTAAAATCAATCCTTTGATGGGATAGCGCGGCAAACCGCCAGGATCGGGCGAGAGTTCTTGAACCATCCAAGCATTGGCTGTCCATTGCCAAGAAGCCACCAAAACCAAAGCCGAAAAGGGTATTAGAAACAGAATGGTTCCAGCTAAATTGGCGATCGCCTGGGTGCGGGGCGACCAATTTTTATAGAACACATCTACCCGCACATGGCCATTCCGCTGCATCGTGTAGGCAGCACCGAGCAAAAACACACCGCTAAAGAGATACCACTGCAACTCAATGCTGGTGTTGGAAGTGAGATTTTGCCCGATCGCCCGGCCCAAGTAGCGACCAATCACATTCCAAGACCCGATCGCCAGCATGGCCACCACCAACCAGCCCATGGCTTGACCCAAGCGAAAATTCCAGCGATCAATTTGTCGAGCCAGCCGCAACCAGGGAGGGAGTTGCCGTTGAAGCCATCGTTGCCAATTTTGCATAGGTTTAAACGGGAAAATTTAAAGGATTTAAGGAAAGATTTAAAGACAAGATTGGATCGTTCAAGGTTTAACCGCTTCCGCAAAAACCCATTCATTGGTGCTGTTCCAGCCAATAACCGCTTGTTGAAAGGTTTTCCAAGGTTCATAAATGGCCTTGAAGTTTGCATCTCGCTGGGCTAAGTCTGCAAACAGTGCTTCTGTTTCCGTTTTGGCTTGTTTTAAAATTTCAGTGGAATAGGATCGTAGTTGTGTGCCACTAGCAATGAGGGTTTTGAGACCTGCCGCGTTGAGGGCTTCATATTCTGACAACATGGCATAGTTGGCTTCTTGGGCGGCCAGTTGAATTATCTGTTGATAGGCTTTTGGTAATCGGTTCCAGGCTTCTAAGTTGACAAAGAAATCGAGTGTGCTGCCGGGTTCCCACCAACCGGGATAGTAATAGAAACGGGCGGCGCGGTTCAGTCCCAATTTTGCATCGTCATAGGGGCCAACCCACTCGGCCGCATCAATAATTCCCCGATCGAGCGCCAAGAACACTTCGCTACCGGGCAGCACCTGCACATTCACCCCCAATCGCGACATCACCTCGCCACCGAGGCCGGGAATTCGCATTTTTAAACCCTGCAAATCACTGAGGGTTTGAATTTCGCGTTTAAACCAGCCCCCCATTTGGGTTCCCGTGTTGCCAGCGGGAAAATTAATGATGTTAAAGCTGCGATAAATGGCTTGTAAAGCTGTTAAGCCGCCTCCGGCATAGAGCCAAGCATTCTGTTGTTGAGCTGTGAGGCCAAAGGGTACTGAAGTACCAAAAGCAAGTCCTCGATGCTTGCCCAAATAGTAATAGCTGGCACTGTGGCCACATTCAGCAGCTCCGAGCTGTACTGCGTCCATCACTTCCAGTGCGCCCACAATTTCTCCGGCGGTGTGGGGCGTGATGATGAATCGGCCGTCGCTGAGTTCTTTGACCCGATCGCAGATGCTGACTAAGCCACCAAAAATGGTGTCGAGGGCTTTGGGCCAACTGGCGATCGCTCGCCACTGAATTCTGGGTAGGTCGGCGGCAACGGGCGGGCCGCCACTGGGTTTGGGGGCACAGGCCGCAGCGGTGGCCGTCACGGAACCCAGCCCGATCGACTGCATTAAATGGCGACGTTTCATGGGTTAAAACACTCTTTCAAAAGATGCTTGAATAGCCTAAAAGGGATTGAAGCTTTTAACGGAATTTGTAAAATTTGTAAAATTCAAAAAGATTCTAAAAAATCCCTAAAGAGGCCTTAGAAATTTCCTAGAAGCCGGTAGATTGGGTTGAGCTTTGTGAAACCCAACTTGATCACTACGAATTTTGCTGTTTTTGGGTTTCATGCCTCAACCCAACCTACAAGACTCCAAGACTAAAAAGATTTTGAAAATTTGCTGCAAGCCAACCAAGTTTACTCCCCCAGCAATTGCTAGTTACTCATTTGTCGCCTGAATCGGTGGGCGGAGGCAAAGGTAAGCCAAAGGCCCCACCAAAGGCAAGAACGTTAGCCATTGCCAAATGGTTTGCTGATGCCAACCTCTCCGGGCTAAGTCATCGCCCACCAGGGCAGGAAACAGCAGGGAAAGCATCAGAAAATCGAGGCTCATCACATGGATAAATCGGCTGGTTTGCCACTGCTGCCCAAAATCTGACCAGTTACCTTGGGACAGACCCCAACCCAGCAGTCCGATCACCCCAACACTGAGACCCAAAGCCAGCCAACGGGAATCCCAGAACCGAATCAGACGCGATCGCTCGCCCGTGAACTGTGGGTTCGATCGCCGCAGGGCCAGGTAAGGCAACAGGGCAAAGGCCCCCAATGCCATCGACCCGATCGCGAAGGGCCAAGCACGCACCGGCTGCCCACGCCCATCGGCAAACAGCAAGCAGCAGTAAACCAGCGGCCAAATGCCCATTAGGTTAAAAAGAGCCACAATGAGCAAATTTTCGCCGGATACTTGCCCTGTCGAAAGGCGAATGATCAAATCCAAGGTGTCCGGGCGATCGGGCGGAGCCAACAGGAAAGCATAGAGCGTGAAGCCGGCCCACAGGAGCCAAAACCAAGGCTGGGCCGGTTGTCTGGCTTGATCGTCCGGCAACTGGTCAAGATCGGGGGAGTTACTGGGCGCAGTCATCGGCGTTTTTGGCAGGTTTTTTGCAGGCAACTTGGACTATTAGACCAGGATTTCGCCCAAGATTTAGACAAAAACGAGGGGCTTATTTTCCAACTGTTGAAAGGCGATCGCATCAAATTGATAAAGACTGGCCGGGCGACCAGCGCCGCGCGACACCTTCACGCCCGTGTCCAATAAAATTCCCAGTTTCAGCAAGCGGCTGCGGAAGTTGGAATAGTCCGAAAAGTTTTCGCCTAAAACAATGGTGTAAAGCTGATAAAGATCGCTGAGGGTGAAGGATTCCGGCAACACGTCAAAGGCGATCGGGCTGTATTCCAATTTGTTGCGCAAGCGTTGATAACCGTATTGCACAATTCGATCGTGATCAAAAGCCAGTTCCGGCAGGCGATCAAACGGATACCAAGCAATCCCGATCGCCCCATCGGTGGCAAAATCCGAGATCGCCTCCACCTCCGCATAGCGCACCAGGGCAAAGTAGCTGACGGACAAGTACCGCACTCCAAAACTGTCGGCGGCTTCCCGGGGATCGCGGCCGGGCCCACCAAAGGTATAAAGCTGCTCCAGGTACAGATGCCGGACGCGAATTTTTTCCGCCAAGACGCGATAGGCCGCCGCTTCCAGGGCCTCGCCTTGGCGCACCAAGGTTCCGGGCAAGCTCCAACAACCGGCAAAGGGTTCATGTTGCCGCATCACCAGCAACACCAACAGTCGGCGCTTGTCGCTGTCCACGGAAAAAATGACGTTATCAACCCCTACTTTGAAATCGGCCAGGGAATCGACCGCCAGGGGAGCAGGCGATTGTTTGGCACTCTGTTTGGCACTTTGTTTGGTGCTCTGTTGGGCACTAAGCTTGGCACTGAGTTTTGCGTTGAGGCGATGGGAACCTAGCCGACGTTCTGCCATAGGTAAAGCTGCTCACCCCGAATATAGGCTTCAATTTCGGGGGGGATACTGTTGCGATCGCCCGCTTCCCGATAGGCGGTGGAAGAACTGGCGGGGCTGCTGAGGTCAGCCACCTGCACCTTGGCTCCCAGGTCGGCTAAATGTTCGATCGCGGCCGTTTCTAAGGGATAGCCCGGCCGAGGAATCACCAGCAATTGGGCAAATTGCAGAATATCCGCCGAGCGATACCACCGGGGCAGTTGGGCCACCAAATCTGACCCAATCACCAGGCTGAACTGGGCGTGGGGCCAGCGTTCCCGGGCCCGTTCCAACACCACCACCGTACGCGGGTGGCTCAGGTCTGGACAAACCTGCACATGGGCGGGCCGTGGTTCGATCGACTCGATCAGCACCCGCAACATGGCCGTGCGACAGTCGAGGGGAGCACGATGACTTTTGAAGGGATTGTCCGCAGCCCAAACCGCAACCCGATCGAACCGTTGGGCCAACCAAGCAACGATCGCCTGATGGCCATAGGTTGGGGGATCTGCACTGGTTCCAAACAACGCGATCGACATCATGGGATTCTGGCCGCCAAAACAACGGCAGGAATACAGGTTTGTAGAAAATGACGGGTTGATGGAGCGGAATTGGCAACCACTGGGGTGCTGGCCTTGAAACAGTTTGGGAAGCAGCTTAAGAAGCAGCTTAGGAAGCAGCTTGGAGCGACTGATGCACCCGAGTCGTGAGCGATTGTAGCGCAGGCGACAGTTCCGGCCGCACTGGGGTTGGGTCATGGATCGATCGCACCGCCTCCGGAAGGCTTTGAACCTGCGATCGGGTGCGTTGGGCAATGGTCAGCAGGGATTCTGGATCCGTCAGCCGTTGTCCCGCACGCATCACGGGCCGCAACAATCCCAGCTCTGATCGGGACACTTCATCGGCCAACACCAGCCGATCGCCCAACCAACGGCCCGCCTCATCCCGATCTCGCAGCACCTGTTTTCGGCCCGGATAGGTGGCCTTGCCACTGGAGCCTTTGGCCACCGGTTGCCCCGCCAACTCCACTAATTTATAAACCCCATTCACCGGCTGGCCAGTCACCAACTTTGTGCCTACCCCATAGCCATCAATCTCAGCACCGGCCGCCCGTAGGCGATCGATTTCCGCTTCATCCAGATCACCGCTGACCAAAATTTGCGTTCCCGGCAATCGATCGCGCGCTAGCTGTGACAGGCTCACCAAGTCTCCCGAATCCAACCGGATGGCCGGCACGGGGGCCCCGCCGGCCCGCACTCGCTCCGCCAACTGCTCGATCGCCCGCACCGGGTCAAAGGTATCCACCAGCAGCGCCCCATGGGGGAACAGTCCCTGAAACGCCTCAAACGCCGCCAGCTCTGACCCCATGGAAGCGCCCAGGGCCATCACCAGGGCATGGGCCATCGTACCCGCCGGTTGTCGCCCCAATTGCAACGCCGCTTCCACATTAGAAGTGGCATCCAAACCGGCCGCCAAGGCCGCCCGCGCCGCCCACAGGGCCGCCTGGGGACTGAAGGCCCGCCTTGTGCCAAACTCCAAAATTTGCGCCCGATCGCCCGCCACATCCCGCAACCGGGCCGATCGCGTGGCCACCAAGGTTTGATAGTTCAGCACATTCAGCAAATAGGTTTCCACCCACTGGGCTTGCCAGAGGGGAGCCTCAATTCGCAGCAGCGGTTCATGGGCAAACACCACGGTTCCTTCAGGCACGGCCCACAAGTCTCCCGTAAACCGAGCCGTTGCCAACAAGTCCCAAAATTGATCGGGCGCATGGTCAAACAGCCCCGTGGCCCGCAGTTGGGCCTGTTGGGACGAGCTGACCTGAAACTGCTCCAGGTATTGCAGGGCCTGTTCCAGTCCCATGGCCACCAAATAGCCAAACCCATCGGGCAACCGGCGCGTAAACAGCTCAAAACTGGCGGTTTGTTGCTCCACCGCCCGATCGCAATAGCAAGCGATCATTGTTAACTGATACAAATCCGTCAGCAGGGCGCTGTTGCCCACTTGAGCGTCCAGGGTTGCGGGCCCCAAGTCAGGCGTGGTGAGGGTCAACATAACTGGGGAAGCGATCGATCGGGCGATCGCCAGGAGGGATCTTGAGGCAGTCACACCGCTCTGGCCGTTGACGGGTGGCCAGTCAATTTATTTATAGTAATTTTTACCAAAAATAGCAACCCACCTACTCCCGATCGCCCCTGCGACTGGCACAGGTCGGCAGAGGCTGTCGTCATTTCCATCGCCGTAGGGGTTGGGTCTCCCAACCCTAACCTGAGCGATCGCTACAACCCTGCTCACCCCTGGGAACGCCCAAGGATCACGGGGCTGGGGCGTGTGGGGCTTGGGGCTGGGCGAGGAGACCCCGCCCCTACGATTGATGGGTTGGGGAAACGCGATCGTCAGGGTTGTAGGCGACTTGATGACAAGCCCTAGGATTCGCTCCCGTAAACCGTTTCATCTTCCTTGCGCCAGGCCGGATCCACCAAACAGATAAAGGTCAGCGGCTCGGGCCCCAAGCTGCGCACGAATTGTTTAGCGTTGGGCGGAATATAAACCGCATCCCCCGGCTCAATGATTTGCACCTCGCCATCGATGTGCATTTCCCCCCGCCCCGCCATGATGTAGTAGACCTCTGAGGTGGTCAGGGAATGGGGCAGCGAGGTTTCGCCCACGGGCAAAATCGCATGGGCCAAGCTATAGCGCAGGTCGATCGGCTGTTTGTCGGGATGCAGCAGCTCTCGCAAAATCGAATTATCGCCGGCCACAAATTCTTCGCAATCGCCCAACTTTCGTACCAGCATGGTTGAGACCCCGTGCAACATCTGCGGGCCATTCAAGCAAAATTTGCCGCCATTCGTGGCGATTGAGTGGCCATTGACCCGATCGAGCGGCTTGGTCTTTTCTGTGAAAGTCACCAAAACCCGTGAACAGTCTCCCACAACCCCTCGGTCGATCGCCCATCAATCTTGCTACAACAGGGATGAGATCAAGCAAAACCCAATCAAAGAACCGATCACCGGAATTCCTAATCACATTATGTTGCTAACCACCACCTCCAGCCTCGAAGGCAAGCGCATCATCTCCTATTACGGCGTGGTCAGTGGAGAAGCGATCTTGGGGGCGAACATTTTCAAGGACTTTTTCGCTGGCATTCGAGATGTGATTGGCGGGCGATCGGGTTCCTACGAAAAAGAACTGCGCAAGGCCAAAGACATCGCCATGAATGAAATGAAAGCCGCCGCTACGGAATTGGGAGCGAACGGCATCATTGGCATTGATATTGACTATGAAACTATTAGCCTGTCCAACGGAGGCGGCATGTTGATGGTGGCGGTTAGCGGCACGGCGGTACGGTTTGAATAGCTGGCACGGACTGCCCTAGTTTGCACCCACGCCCGCCGGCTTTCCTTGGTCGATCGCGTTGTTCACGGGGCGATCGACCCACGGAGCTTCCGTTTCCACATACACTTCACAGGAATTATTGTCGGTTTCATCCAATCGAATTTTGACCAACTGCACCCCCAATTTCTGCAATGGCTCCAGCAGTTGATCGCGAATATAAACGGCAATATTTTCCGCCGTGGGTACAATGTCTTGAAAGTAGGCAATATCCTGATTCAAAAAGGTGTGATCAAGCTGCTCTACCACTTGCATTTCAATGAGATTGTGGAGCCGGTTGAGTTCAACAACCATCCCTGTTCTAGGGTCAATTTGACCGCGCACCGTCACCCATAATTGGTAGTTGTGGCCATGGCCACTGGGTCGGGAACATTTGCCATAAATTTCGCTATTTTGAGCCAAAGTTAGGGTTGGCAAAGCCAAACGATGGGCGGCACTGAAGTGGGTATGAACCGTTAGATGAGCTTCCATAGCTTGCCCTCGATATTCCACAACTAAACCGGGATCGGGCGACAGTTGCACTTGCCGCAGTTGCAAGCCCTGCCGCTGCCAACATTGGCCCAAACGCTGCCACAGCACCTGGGCCAGCCACTCGCTGGTGGGCAGGGTGTTGGCAAATTCTGGCCAAATCTGGTTGAGGTTGGCTCCGTGCAAGGGTTCCAGCACTTCCCGTTGCAGGGCACGTTTGATGGTGGTGGACAGGTTGGCCACCATGCCAAAGGGATCGATCGGCCCTTGGACTTGCACCCAAAGCGTGAAGGTGCTGCCGGGCGATCGAGCGGCGATCCCGAACCGTCGATGATTTTCCGCCTCCGTCAGTTCCGGCAACCAATAACGGTAGCTTGCGGAAAATTGGACACGACGGCTGATGGTGCAAAGATCGCTCATGCAATGCGGCTCGATCGGGACGATGATTCGCTCAGACTTCTGGATTCACCCTGACAAGAGGGCTGGGGGATCGCGGAGGCTGGCGACAAGGGCTAGTCGGCGGAATTGGGGCGATCGCGGAGGCGCAAGGGCGGCAGGGGCGATCGCGATCGATCTGTGTAAACCGGGTCTCCGTAGGCCGGGGTTAACCGAGGGGCTGCGGGTAAAACGGGCAAGCGACTGGCGGAGGAACTGCGGTAGGCCATGCGGGGCGATCGGGCCGCGTCAATCACGCGCGCGGAATATTTCAGCCAATAGAGAGCGGCGGCCGTGCCCAAAAAGATTAGCCCCAAAGCGGCCAAACCCGCATCACTATCCGCTCCCCCGATCGTCACCTGCACCAGGCCCATGGTTAGCACGAAGGCGGCGATCGGCTCTCGTCGATATCGTTGCTGCAACAGCCGCGGCCAACGCTTACCCATCGGTTTAGTCCTCAGCGGTTTTGATCCCAAGGGTGATTCCCAAACGATGGCCAATCCCTAGCCATGTCGCCCCTAATTCTGATTGTATAAACCTTTCTGCTACTAGAAATTTTTTCTGTTGCTATCAAAAGACCTTCAAAAGACCTTCAAAAACCTTCCACATTTGCGGCTGTGGAGTTTGCGGTTGTGGAATCGACTCATTCGCAGCCCACGGAAGGGACGCAGCCACGCCCACCCGCCTCTTAGTCCGAGCGATCGGGCAGGGGCTGCGCCCTTAATTTCACAAAGCATTTCGCAAAGGATTAGGCTTGGCAAATCCCGCTCAACAAGCTCAACCAGTCGCAGCAGGTTGCCAAGCAACGGACAACAGCAGGCCCCTACAGCAGGCCCAACCAAGCCAACAGCCCTTGACCCGTCACCGCCTCGATCGCCAAAGCCAGCAGGAAACCCACCATGGCGGCGCGGCCATTCAGGCGCTCGGCATAGTCATTGAAGCCAAATTTGGGTTCTTCGAGGTTGGGGGTGGTGGTCGGTTGTGGTTGAGTCATGGTTTGTTCCTGAATTGTTACGTTTTGAGTTTTACATTTCGTAACAGTTTATCGCACCTCGGCCAGCAGTGGGCCCTTGCCGAAGGTTAATCAACCGTAAACAATCGGCTGCTACAGCACCATCATCACTCGATTGCGGCCCCGGTTTTTGGCTTGGTAGAGGGCCCGATCGGCCCGGTTCAAGGCCGCCTCGATCGAGGTGTCGGTGGACTGGCAACTCGTGCCGCCAATGCTGACCGTTAGGGTTAAGCCCGGGGCGCTGGGCAAACTGGTGATAGTCGGATCGGCGATCGCCTTGCGAATCCGTTCCGCCACGATCGCAGCGGCGGCCGCATCGGTCTCCGGCAACAACATTACAAATTCCTCACCCCCATAACGCCCCAAACAATCCTGAGTTCGCAGAATGCTGCTGGCGGCTTGGGTGGCCGTCGCCAAGGCCAAATCGCCCACGGCATGGCCATAGGTATCATTCACGGCCTTGAAGTGATCCAAATCCAACATCAACACTGAAAGGGGATGTTGATAGCGACAACTGCGCTGAAATTCCTTTTTGGCCAGGGTCATCCAATGCCGTCGATTGGCCAAACCGGTCAAGGGGTCGGTGGTGGCCAAGCGGCCCAATTCGGTGTAGGCACTTTGCAGTTGGGCGTGGGTTCGTTGTAGGGCAGTCAGGGCCTGACTGAGGCGATCGCGTGCTTGCTTGAGTTCCAAATGCACCCGCACCCGGGCCAAGAGTTCCGCCGAGCGAAAGGGCTTGGTGATGTAGTCCACAGCGCCAAGCTGAAAGGCTTCCAGCATGTGGGTTTCTTCGTTGCTGGCCGTGACAAACAACACAGGAATATCCCGTAGGATTGGATCTTCTTTCAGGCGATCGCACAGTTGCAAACCGCTCATTCCCGGCATCATCAAATCCAGCAAAATCAGATCCGGTTGAGCCGATCGCACCCTCATCAACGCTTCGGCTCCCGTCATGGCAAATGTGGTTTCATAGCCCGCCTGATCTAGCATTTCGATCGACAGGCGCACATTTTGGCTGACATCATCAACCACCAAAATTAGAAACGATCCGGGATCAAACGGCCGGGATGGGGATTCTGCCTTGCCCGTCGCTAATCGTCGAATGGGTTCTGAATTGGCTGCAATCGCCTGAGAATTGGTCATGAACCTAACGCTAGAGAGAAGATTAATAGAGAGAAGATTGATTTCGAGCCTGATCGTCATTCCCCATTGGGTCACCAGAGCAACGATCGGGCAGTGAGCTTGAACAGGGCATTGATGGCGGTTTCTGGGCGATCGTATTGAGCAAAGTTTGCCAAACCACTCAAGACAAGGAAATCAGGACTCACCCATCAAGGCCATCCCAACAGCCATCCAAACAGCCCTGAAAAAGGCCACGAAAAAAGCAATGCCACCTTTTGAGGCACATTCTTCAAGGGCGAAAAAGCAAAGAAAAGCCACTGGTGAAGTGGTTACAATGAATCGTCAGAAGCTTATATTTATTCTATCTTTATCTTGCTGTCTTGATCTTAATCCCTAGCCCCAGAAAAGCGGGCCGCATCCCTAACTCAGTAAACTGCAAATTACATTTTGATTGTGATTGTGATCACTCAAAGTTCTACTATTTTAAAGTCTGGCTCAAGCAACAGTCCAATTTGACCCCATCTTGAGGAATAGCTGAAGGGATCATCCCCTCAGCCCCTAAGAAGCGATTGCCATCAGGCACAGTAGTCTACTGAAGTTGCAGTCGGCCGCGGGTTTGTAGGTCTTCGATCGTGCGATTGCCGGTGCAAAACATGGCAGTTTCCAATTCCGCAATCAACACATCACACAGAAAATCCAAAGCACTGTCGGACTCGTTAGCCGCATGTAAAAAGGGCATCGCTAACCCCGCCAAATTTGCACCAAGGGCGATCGCCTTAGCCGCATCCAAACCATTGCGCAGACCACCGGACGCAATTAGCGGAATCGTTGGAGCTACCTGGCGAATTGCAGTGATACATTCAGCCGTGGGGATGCCCCAATCACCAAAGGTTTCGCCCAAGCGACGTTGCTTAGGATCCAAAGCCCGTACACTCTCCACCTTGGCCCAAGACGTGCCCCCCGCTCCGGCCACGTCGATCGCCTGGACACCGGCCGCCAGCAACTTTTCAGCCATAGCGCGTGAAATGCCGTTGCCCACCTCCTTGGCAATCACAGGCACGGGCAGTTGGGCACAAAGGTCTGCAATTCGATCGAGCAACCCAGCAAAGTTACGATCGCCCTTGGTTTGCACCGCCTCCTGCAAGGGGTTCAGATGCAAAATCAACGCATCTGCTTCCAACCAATCCACCAAAGACTGGCACTCAGCCAAACCATAGCGATAGTTAAGCTGCACCGCCCCCAGGTTGGCAAACAACGGAATGTCTGGAGCGACTGATCGCACCGCAAAGGTTCGGCGCACTTCCGGCCGCTCCACCGCCACCCGCTGCGAACCAACGCCCATGGCCAAGCCCCAGCGCTGGGCTGCCGCTGCCAACCGCATATTGATTTGTTCTGCCTGGTCTGTGCCACCCGTCATAGAGGAAATGAGCAACGGGGCCCGCAGCGGTTTGCCCAAAAATTGAGTGCTGGGATCCATGGTCGATCGATCCAGTTCCGGCAAACAGCAATGCTCAAATCGGTAGCGATCCAAGCCACTACCCACCTGCCGGAACTGCACATCATCTTGCAAGCAGGCTCGCAGGTGGTCAGCCTTGCGATTTTGGGTCGCCTGGGCGGTTTCGGGCGCGGTGCTGGGGGCGGGTTGGGGCAAAAACTCGGTGGATTGCATGGCGCTGGGAACAAGAACCATCCCTTAGTGTCGCGTGACCCGATCACCCTGCATGAGTCCCCGCCAACTTTTGCAACATTGAGGCTGGCCAATGGCTGTGGCAAAGCCCATGACCAAAAGCCTTGACACCACCTCAGGCAAGGGGCTGAAGCCCCTTGCCCAAGATGGTCGATCAGCCGATCGGTCAGTCCTTGATTGGTCAATCCTCGATCGGCCGACCCGTTGATTAATCACTGGAGAACCGAGAACAGCCAAAGGTTCGATCGAGCGAATGCCCAATCAGCAACTTACTCTTCTTCCTCTTCTTCTTCTTCGTAGTCTTCTTCTTCTTCCTCTTCTTCTTCCTCTTCTTCTTCTTCGTAGTCTTCTTCTTCTTCCTCTTCTGAATCTTCGTAATCTTCTTCGTCGTATTCTTCTTCCTCGTCGCCTTCCTCTTCTTCCTCGTCGCTTTCCTCGCCGTCGTAGTCTACTGAGACGCTGATTTCTTCGTCCTCTTCCTCTGAGTAGTCATAATCACTCTCATCGTCCTCAGAGTTGTAGTCACTGGCAAATTCTTCGTCATCTTCGCTGTAGATACCAGCCGAAAAATCTAGATCCGAAACTTGTTGAATTGCCCAGCAATCGAAACACAAATCCGTGTTGGTCATGTAGTCATAGGGGATATAGCAATAGCCTTGATCACCCCAATCTGATCCCCAAGAGTTGCGCACAATAAAGGCTTCATTGCGATCGGAATAACCCACACAGAGCATGGCGTGGGCCCCATGGGTTTCGCGAATTTGCTCATTGCGGCTAGGCAGCGGAACGCGGCCACCTTTTCCCGCTTGATTAAAGGAATTGTAGAGAATTAAGCCAAACGCAAAGGGATAACCCTCCGCTAAACAGCCTTTCATGGCTGCTAAATCAATGGGAATTTCACGGGCTTCATCCACCAAAAAGTTCTGTGCTTCCTCGTAAGCCTCGGGGGAAGGTTCCGTGTCAAAGTCTTCAGGAACATAGGGCCAGGTTTCTTCGGTGCAAGCGCCAACTTCTTCGAGCACTTGAATGCTGCCGCTGATGGAACTGCCACCGTCACCCACGGTTCCTTCCGCGCGCCGCGTGTTGTAGTAAATAAACAGGCGGCTGATGTCGCCCGCTTCTCCGTGGGCCCGCTGCGCTAAATATTCATAGGCTCCGGCGATCGCGTTGGCGGTGCAACTGCCCACGGTGGATTGATCTTCAACGGGGGTCATATATTGACGCAAATCAACGCGGCTGGGCAACTGATCGGCACCAAGTTTTGACTGAAACAGGCTAAATCTCGGTGGCTTCCGTGTGGATTTGACACAAGCGCCAACTCGAATTTTTTTGCCGCTGCGGCGGTTAACCAAATAGCCAACTTTTGCCATGGTTCAGAGAGCCTAAAAATAGACGATAAGTGGTTGAGAAAGGTAGGTGTTGAAGGGAGCTGGACAATCACCCAGGGCGCACCGTAGCCAGGGCTTGGGCGATCGCCCCCCATGCGGGGGCTGCCGTTTCTGGTTATAGCCTGTTTTTGAATGAGCACCCAAAAGGAGTGCCAAAAATGTCAAAATGAGCCTGAAAAGTAACTCATTCAGCAAGATTAATCCAGCTCATTCATCAGCAATGGGTTCACAGAGGCAGGGCAGAGGTTAACCGTGATCCCCGAACAGCTTATCCTCAAAAATTTCCTCAGTTATCGAGAAGCAACCCTACACTTTGGGGGGCTGCAAACGGCTTGTATTTGTGGAGCCAATGGTGCAGGGAAGTCGTCACTACTGGAAGCCATGGCTTGGTCGATTTGGGGTAAAAGTCGCGCTTCCACTGAAGATGATGTGATTTTCGCGGGTGAAACGGAAGCGACCGTTAACTTTACCTTTCGGTTTGGTCATGAAGTTTATCGGGTGATTCGAACACGCCGACTGGGCCAAGCCACTGCTTTGGAATTTCAAATGGCGATCGATGAGGGCGATCCCGATCAATGGGTCTTTCGCAGTTTAACGGAACGGGGAGCAAGGGCGACCCAAGCAGCTATTTTGCAGCGCTTGCGGCTGGACTATGACACTTTCGTGAATTCTGCCTATTTGCGTCAGGGACGAGCCGATGAATTCATGTTGAAAACACCGGCCGATCGCAAAGACATTTTGGCAGATTTGTTGAAGCTGGGGCAATACGATGATTTGGCAGAACAGGCAAAGGAACGCTCAAAGCTGCTGAAGGGTGAAGCCAAACAACTGGAGGAGTCGATTCAATCGCAGGAGCAAAAGCTAGCCGATCGAACGAGTTTGGCCCAAGAGTTAGCCACCGTTGAGCAACAGCTCAAAGCACTAAGGGGCGATCGGCAAAAAGCAGAAGCCCGACTGGAGCAATTGCGATCAATTGCAGTACAGCGCCAAAGCCAGCAACAACAATTGCAATGGATTCAGCAGCAGCAACAAACCGTTCGCCAAGAGCTGGAACGGTTAGCCCAGGAAGGCCAGCGGCTGGCCCAGCGACAAGCAGAAATCGATCGCACCCTGGCCGCCCAAACGGAAATTGAAGCGGGAATTCAGCAACTTCAACAATGGCAGCGAGAAGATGAAATTTTGGGTCAAAAATCCCAGCAATATCATCAATGGACAACGGAGCGAAACCGGCAACAACAAGCGCTCGATCGGGAAGTAAGCCGATTGGAAAATGAGCAGCGCACATTGCATAGTCGCTTGCAAGATTTGGCGCAACAGGAACAGGAATTACAGAGCATTCTGAATCAGCGATCGGAGGTGGAAGCGGCGGCTACTCAGTGGCAAACTGCACGCCACCATTTAAACCAATTGGAGCAGATGCAAACCCAGACGGCTCCCCTGGTTCAACGGCGGCAGCAGCTTCTTCAAGAGGGCGATCGGGTGCGATCGCGCCTGATGGCTCGTTTGGAGGAATTGCAAAATTTGCAGCAACGAGCGATGGCTTCTGTAGCGCGTCGTCCCCAACTCATTCAGCAATGGGAGCAGATTGATCAGCGAATTCAAGCCCTTGAAAATCGCAAAGTTTATCAAGATCGAGTGCAAGAGAAAGGCACTGAACGAAAAGGGTTTATTGATCGTTTAACAGGAATGCGGGTAGATTTAGAAAATCAGCTTGCAAAACTGACTGAAAAAATGACCCTATTGGCAGAGCAACCAGCGATTCAGAAGAGTCAAAACCAGGAAGTTCACGAGATTTTAGAGGACTACGGTGCTTGTCCCCTATGCGATCAGCCCTTGGATCAACATCACCTGGAGCGAGTGCAAGCCAAGCAAAAACTCGAAGAAACGGAACTGCGCGATCGCCTGTGGGTGATTCAAGAGCAGTTGGCTCTGACAGAACGTGAAATTCAGATTTTGCGCCAGGAATATCGAGACCTCAAACAGGAATTGCAGCCTCTCAATAGTTTGATTGAAGAACGGGGCAAGCTGCAAGAACAACTGCAAACCCTGGAGCAAGAACAAATTTCTTTGGCGGCTCAGGAAGCCACAATCGCTCAACTCACAGCGACTTTAAATTGGTTTGATCAGGGCGGAGCAGCACCCGAACTATTACCGGGATTGGGGCGATCGCTCCCAGATTTGCGGCATGAGCTAGCTGAGTTAGACGATCGCCTAGCAGCCTTGAATTTTGACGATCGAAATCTGGCTTTGGCGCGGGCCGAGGTCGATCGCTGGCGGTGGGTGGAACTGAAACAACATGAGTTGAATCAAGCCCAACGTAAGCTAGAGCAATTGCAACAGCGCCGGCCGGATTTATTGGCAGAGCGCGATCGGCTTCAAAAAACCTTAGCCGGTCACTTAGACCCGACCGAACCCACCTCATTAACCGCTCAACTCGCACTGATTCGTCAACAACTGACAGCGCTAAATTATCAACCCGATCACCATGAACAAGTACGGGCAAAATTGCGATCGGCTCAGGGGTGGTTAGCCCGAGCAGAAACCCTGCGTCAATGCCAACAGGAAGCGCCCCAACTGCTCGATCGGCAACGTCAGCTCGCCCAAACCCAACAGAGCCAAACCGAAACCCAAACTCAACTCGCAAAACAGTGGGCAGAGGTGCAATCGCAACTGGCCAATCAACCGGATCCGAGCCAGGATCTACAACAGCTCGAAGTGCAACTCAATGATCTGCAACGGGCGATCGAATCAACGGTGGCCAAGCAAGCTCAACTTTCCCAACAGCAAGAATTTTTACAACAAGTAGCAGAGCAAATTGAGCGCGATCGACAACAGCTTCAGCAAAAACATCATCAACAGCGTGTTTACGATGAGTTAGCCAAGGCTTTTGGCAAAAACGGAATTCAAGCCTTGGCGATCGAAACCCTCTTGCCTCAACTGGAAGCGGAGGCCAATCGAATTTTGTCCCAATTAAGTGCCAATCAACTGCATATTAATTTTGTGACTCAGCGCCTCAAAAAAACCGCAACCAAGCGCCAGAAAGCAACCGATTTAGCCAGTGCCACCATCGAAACCCTAGAAATTCAAATTGCCGATGCTCAAGGCACTCGTCCCTATGAAACCTATTCCGGGGGCGAATCTTTTCGGATCAACTTTGCAATTCGGCTTGCCCTGTCGCGACTGTTAGCCCAGCGATCGGGAACGGCGTTGCAACTCCTGATCATTGATGAAGGATTTGGCACCCAGGATGATGCGGGGCGCGATCGGCTGGTGGCAGCCATTAATGCGATCGCCCCGGATTTTGGTTGCATCCTCACGGTCACCCACATTCCCCAACTCAAGGAGGCGTTCACCGCCCGCATTGAAGTGCAAAAAACCGCTGAAGGTTCAAAATTGGCCGTTTTTCTCTAAGTTTTTTCCCTCAGTTTTTTCCCTCAGTTTTTTCTCTAGGGTTTTCTCTAAGTCTTTTGACCTAGCGCCCAGATTTAGCGCGGGCCCTCTTGCGCCCAGGCCCCTTGCCCCACCTAGTAGCGCGACATCTTTAAAATATTGGGTCAAAGTTGCGGAGCCAGTCGTGGTAACAAGGGGCTTGAGCATCTTGCTGCTTAACAATCAGGCGACAGTCACAGCCATGTCATTTAACCCAGTGAATTAAGGCAGCCATGCTACTAGCTCAAGTCGGGCTTCCGTCGCGGAGTCTTTGGGCAATCCAATTCCCGCCATTCAACCTCTTTGAAAGTTTCGTGAACAAGTGCCGGATCCCTTTTAAGGTTCGGAACTTTCCCCTTAGAATGGGGAGACAACTTCGCCGTTGCTACCCGACTTTGCAACCTAAGTTGGCATCTGATGCTGAAGCTCAACGAGATGCTCCAAATGCTCCCGAGCCGATCGCCCCGTCGATCGCTCAGTACCGTGTTGGCCACTACCCTCGCCGCCAGCGCGATCGCCCTGCCCAGCCAGGGCAGCAGCCTTTGCGTGGGCAATCGCCAACAGTCCCTCTGTCTGGAGTCCGGCGCACAGTACGTGAGTGTGGCCGGCGCTTGGGATGAATCGCTGTTGGCAACGGGCATTGATCCTGGTCATGCGGCCGAGGTCGATCGCCTCTATCAATCCGTCCTGGGTCGTCCGGCAGATCTGGCCGGGCTGCGCACCTACGTTCGAGCGCTGGAACAGGGTTGGTCAGTGCGCAAAGTGCGCTGGGCCATTGCCAACAGTGCCGAAGCACAGGTGGCGATTCACCGCATCTATCGGGAAGTGCTCGATCGCGCGGCCGACGAAGAAGGCCTGGATACCTATCGCGATCGCTTGGAACGGGGCTGGGAACTGAGTCGCGTTCGCACCGACATTGGCTCCAGCTACGAAGCCCAATCCCGCCGCCGCAGCCTCACCAGCTAGGTGATCGGTTACTCCAAGTCTGGCGAAAGTCTCGCTCTGGACAGCCTGGAGCCGCACCCAACCGGCTCGAAATCGCAAAACGAATTCCAAAATCCAAAAGCCCACGCTTGCTTTCGATGGCAGCGTGGGCTTGCTGCGATCCCGCTCATTTAGAAACCAATTTAGAAATTGCTGGCATTCCACAGATTCAGCGCAGATTCAGCGATAAGACCTGGAAACGCGGCTGAGAACCGAAGTTTGGCAACGAAGTTTGGCAACGAAGCTTGAAAATGACGGCGCAAGGCATGGGAAGTTTAGAATTCAAGGAGCAGGGCTAATCAGGGCTGACCGATCGAGCCGTTGAACTCAAAATTCTCAATCTTCCCGATAATTAACCCTATGTCTCCGTTGAACGATTCCGCCTTCACCCGTCGTCGGTTGCTGCAATACGGGGCGATCGCCCTCGGTTCCGGCTTGGTCACCGCCTGTGGCAACAACACCAGCAGCGAACCCAGCCCAACCGGCGAAAAGGGCCTCGATCGGGTCACCCTCGCCACAGACTGGGTTGCCCAAGCGGAACATGGCGGCTTTTACCAAGCCCTGGCCACCGGCATTTATCAGGAATATGGCCTGGATGTAAAAATTCGGATGGGCGGCCCCCAGGCGGCCACAGGCACACAACTGCTGTTTGGGAAAGTGGTGGACTTTGCCATGAGCAACAGCACGATCGCCCTGAATGCCGTCGCGGAAGGCGTTCCAAAAATCACCGTCGCCGCCTATTTCCAAAAGGATCCCCGCTGCATTGTGGCCCATCCCGGCGTAAAAGATTTGTCGGAACTGAAGGGCAAGCCCCTGTTTGTCACGCCCCAAGCCGTTTCAGATTTTTGGGGGCTGTTGGCTAAGAAATACGGATTTACGGATAGTCAGCGCCGGGTTTATAACTTTAACCCCGCTCCCTTTTTGGCTGATAAAACTTCTGCTCAACAGGGATTTGTCACCTCAGAACCCTACACCATCGAAAAGGAAGGCGGCTTCAAACCCAGCGTTTTCTTGCTAGCTGATGTGGGCTATAAACCCTACGCCACCACCATCGACACCACATCCCAAATGATTGCTGAAAAGCCCGATGTGGTGAAACGTTTTGTGCAAGCTTCTGCTAAAGGTTGGTATAGCTATTTAGCCGATCCAACACCCGGCAATGCCTTGATTAAAAAAGACTATCCAGAGATGACAGACGATCGCTTAACCTATGGTCTCGGGAAGCTCAAGGAATATGGCATTGTGCTTTCGGGCGATGCAATTACTAACGGCATTGGCTACATGACCGAAGCCCGTTGGCAGGAATTTTTTGAAAACATGGTTGAGTATGGGGTTTATCCCAAAACACTGGATTATCGCAAGGCTTTCACCCTCGATTTTGTGCAAGATTTGCCCACCTCGGCCTAAGGCTGGCTAATCCTGGTGAGCATTTGTCCAAGCGCCTAATTCCATCATCGCGCGATCAAAGACAAGGTGCTTGATCCCCTTACCTGGGGATTGGAGACAAGGTGCTTGATCCCCTTGCCTGGGGCAGATCGGTTGAAAAAACCAGCCTTCCAGTGCCCGTTGAGCTTAACTGAACTGATACTAGATCCTGGTTACCGTTCCGAAGCTGGAATCGGAATCTTTCAGTAAATTAGTGATCAGCGCACACTTGCGGGACAACTCCCTTTCGAGTCATTCGAGGGTTCATTCAAGGGTTCATTCAAGAGTTAATCAACAGTTATGGTGATCGCCACGCAACCGACCAATTCGGCTCATTGGGATCTTGAGACCCAAATTCGGGAAACCCTCGATCGCCAACGACAGTTTTTTGCCACCGGCCGCACCCGCGATTTGGAATTTCGGCGCGACCAATTAACCAAGCTGCGCCAAGCGATTCAGGCCAAGCAGGACGCGATCGTGGCAGCGGTGCAACAGGACTTGGGCCGACCGGAATATGAGGCCTATTTTGAATTGGCTTCGATCGCAGAAGTTGACGGGGCCCTGAAAAATTTAACCCAATGGGCCAAGCCTCAAAAGGTCAAGTTGTCGATCGATCAATGGCCGGGTTCCGCTTGGATTGAGCCGCAACCCTTGGGGGTGGCGCTGATTATTGGCCCCTGGAACTATCCCTTTTCTTTGGCGATTTCACCGTTGGTGGGGGCGATCGCGGCGGGAAATTGCGCGATCGTGAAACCCTCGGAAGTGGCTCCGGCCACGGCGGCAGTGGTGGCAACCCTGATTCGGGAAACCTTTGACCCGGCTTTTGTGGCGGTGTTTGAAGGGGATGCTGTCACCAGCCAAGCCCTGTTGGCCAACAAGTTTGACCATATTTTCTTCACGGGTGGGACGGCCATTGGGCGCATTGTGATGGCAGCGGCGGCCAAGCACCTCACGCCGGTCACCCTGGAGTTGGGGGGCAAGAGTCCTTGCTTTGTGACGGCGGATGCCAATCTGGCGATCGCGGCGAAGCGGATCGCTTGGGGCAAATTCCTCAACGCGGGCCAAACTTGCATCGCACCGGATTATCTTTTGGTCGATCGGGCGGTGATGCCGGAGTTGCTGGCCCAATTGCGCGGGGCGGTCACGGCATTTTATGGAACCGATCCGGCTCAAAGCGGGGATTTTGGGCGAATTATTAACGATCGCCAGTTTGATCGCCTGGCTACTTTGCTGGAGTCTGGGAAACCGTTCTTGGGCGGCCAACACAACCGCGCCGATCGTTACATTGCTCCCACAATCCTCACCGATGTGGATTGGGACAGCCCCGTGATGGCCGATGAAATTTTTGGGCCCATTCTGCCGGTGTTGCCCTACGACCAACTGGATCAGGCGATCGCCCAAGTGAACAGCCGCCCCAAACCCCTGGCGCTGTATGTGTTCTCGGAAAATACCCAAACCCAACGCTACTTGCTCGATCGCACCAGTTCCGGCGGCGCTTGCATCAATGAAACGGTGATGCATGTGGGTTGTCCATCGCTGCCCTTTGGCGGGGTGGGCGACAGCGGCATCGGCAGCTATCACGGCAAGGCCAGCTTTGACACCTTCTCGCACCATCGCAGCGTTTTGAAGAAGGCCACTTGGCTCGATTTAGATTGGCGCTATGCCCCCTATGCTCAAAAGGTCGGCCTGATTAAAAAATTGCTGGGTATGGGCTAGAGCGGGCGATCCTCCCGAGATCCCTCCCGATCCGCAAAGACAAGGGGCTGAAGCCCCTTGCGCCCAGAACCAGGGGTGCTGTGCCAGGACTTCAAGACTCTGTTCAGCCTCCCTCTCAGATTTGATTAACCAGCCGATTACATTTTGCAAAGCGATCGCCCGTTGATTGCGCCCACGATCCCGCTAGGATGGCAACTATAGGGATCAGGCTTGAACCACGGAGCCACAGCAATGACGATCGCCACAGCAACCCCCCCAACGGCCAAACCCCGCGACGTGCAAGTGATGCCGATTGGCCCTGGCACCACCGTGTTGCGATCGCGCACCTGGGAACGCCTGAAATTTGAAATTGAATATTCCCTCAAAAAAGGCACCACCGCCAATGCCTATCTGATTCAAGGCGATCAGGTGGCCCTGATTGACCCGCCGGGGCAAACCTTCACCGATGTGTTTTTGAATAAATTGGCGCAGCAGTTGGGCGATCGGGCGATCGACTACGTTATTTTGGGTCACCTGAACGCCAACCGGGCCGCCACCATTGAAAGACTCCTGGAAGCCAGCCAGCCCCCCCGCTTCATTTGCTCCAACCCGGCGGCCATCACCCTGCGATCGCTCTTTCCCGATCGGGACTTGACGATCGAGGTGGTGCGTAGTGAAGAAACCTTTGACCTGGGCCAAGGCCACCTGCTGAAATTCATCCCGATTCCAACGCCCCGTTGGCCCGATGGCATGGTTACCTACGACCCCGCCAGCCAAATTGCCTTCACCGACAAGCTTTACGGGGCCCATGTTTGCGGCGATCAGATTTTTGATGAGGGCTGGCAGATCTACGAGGACGATCGACGGTTTTATTATGACTGCTTGCACGCTTCCCAGCCCAAACAGGTCAGCACCGCCCTCGATAAATTAGACGACCTGCCCGCCGCCACCTACGCGCCGGGCCACGGGCCGATCGTGCGCTATGGCTTTGCGGAACTGCGCCACGCCTATCGCCACTGGACGCAACAGCAGACAGAAAAGGAACTTTCCGTGGCCCTGATTTTCGCCTCGGCCTATGGCAACACGGCCGCCGTGGCCCAAAGCATTGCCCGAGGCATCACCAAGGCCGGCGTGGCGGTGGAGTCGATCAACTGTGAATATTTGGATCCAGAGGAAATTAAAGGGGCGATCGAGAAATGCGCCGGTTTCATCATCGGCTCCCCCACCTTGGGCGGCCATGCTCCCACCCAAATCCAAACGGCCCTGGGCATTGTCCTGAACAGTGCTGACAAGAGCAAACCCGCCGGGGTGTTCGGCTCTTTTGGTTGGAGCGGCGAGGCGATCGACCTGTTGGAAAACAAACTCCAGGACGGGGGCTACCAATTTGCCATGCCCACGATTCGGGTCAAATTTGCCCCCACCCAAGCGGTCTTGCAACAGTGCGAAGAGGCGGGCACGGACTTTGCCCAGGCCCTGCAACGGGCCAACAAGCGCCGCGCTCCCAAACCGGCCGCCGGTACGGCCGATCGCACGGCCCAGGCCGTTGGGCGCGTGGTGGGTTCCCTGTGTGTGGTCACCGCCAGCCAGGATGATGTGCAAACCGCCATGCTGGCCTCCTGGGTCTCCCAAGCCACCTTCAAGCCACCGGGGGTGACGATCGCCGTGGCCAAGGAACGGGCGATCGAGTCCCTGATGCATGAGGGTTCGCAGTTTGTCCTGAACGTGTTGGCGGAAGGCAAACAACTGCGGCGGCACTTCATGAAAAACTTCCCGCCAGGGGCCGATCGGTTCGAGGGATTACAAGTGGAAACCGCCAGCAATGGTTGTCCGGTGTTAACCGATGCCCTGGCTTTTCTGGAATGCACCGTGCGCAGTCGCATGGAATGTGGCGATCACTGGGTGGTTTATGCCACTGCTAACAGCGGCAAAGTGCTCGACACCACAGGAGTCACGGCGGTTCACCACCGGCGATCGGGCAGCCACTACTAAAACACCGCACTGCAACACCGCACTGCAACACCGCGCTGCAACACCGCGCTGCCCCTTGCCCCTTTTTTCCGCCCGACCATGGCCCGCTACGTCCTGTTTTATAAGCCCTTTCAGGTGATGAGCCAATTTAGCCCCTCCGAGGGCAAGGCCACCCTGAAGGACTTCATTGATGTGCCTGAGATCTACCCGATCGGACGGTTGGATTGGGACAGCGAAGGGTTAATGCTGCTGTCAGACGATGGGCCGCTGCAACACCGGTTAAGCGATCCCCGCTGGGGCCATCCCCGCACCTACTGGGCCCAGGTGGAACAGATTCCCCCGGATCAGGCGATCGCCCAACTGCAACAGGGCGTGACCATTCAAGACTACCGAACCCGCCCCGCTCAGGTGCGTCTGTTGCCCGAGGAGCCAACCCTGCCGCCTCGCAATCCGCCCATTCGGTTCCGGAAATCCGTGCCCACCGCCTGGTTGGAGTTAACCCTCACCGAAGGCCACAATCGCCAGGTGCGACGGATGACGGCGGCCGTGGGCCATCCCACCTTGCGCTTGGTGCGAGTGGCGATCGGGTCGCTCACCTTGGCGGGGTTGGAGCCGGGCCAGTGGCGCTTCCTGACCGCAACGGAACTAGCCAGCCTGCGGGCGATCGCCCAATCTTCCCAGCCAGCCTCGGCGGTCAGGGGTGAACCCACTGCTCGATCGCCCCGAAGTCGCCCGGCCAAACGTCGGGGGCGATCGCGCCGATCTCCAGCTTCCTCCTAAACCCCACTTCCAAGGGGGACTTCCTTAAAATGGCCATGGAATCCCCATTGTTCGTTAGGCCGGGCCATGCGCTATCGCATCCATCACGCAATTCATTACACCTATAGCCAACCCGTCGAACTTGGCCCCCATACCCTGCGATTGCGGCCCCGCTGCGATGGATCCCAGGTCTTGCACGATTTTCAACTTCAGGTGTCGCCGCACCCCCTGGGTTTAGCCGATATTTTTGACCTGGAAGGCAACACAGTCATTCAAAGTTGGTTTAACCGAGATCTGGTGGAATCCTTGCATGTGAAGGCCACCAGCATCGTGGAAACCCTGCGATCGAACCCGTTTAACTTTTTGCTGGAACCTTGGGCCCTGTCGCTCCCCTTCGACTATCCCGCCTCAACACTGGCCCAGGTGCGGCCTTACCTGAGCGATCAACGGTTGGGGGGCGATCGACTCGATCCCGCCATTTGGGAGTTAGCCCAAGGGTTGCTTTACAAAAACCATGGCAACACCCTGGACTTTTTGGGCGACTTGAACCAAACGGTCTATAACCACTGTTGCTATCAGCAGCGAGAAACGGGCGACCCAATGCCACCGGGCATGACTTGGCGGCGCAAAACCGGCTCCTGTCGCGATTTATCGGTGTTGTTTATGGAGGTTTGCCGGGTGGTGGGCTTGGCGGTGCGGTTTGTCAGTGGCTATGAAGCGGGTGACCCCAAATTGCCCGAAAAGCACCTGCACGCCTGGGTTGAAGTCTTTTTGCCGGGGGCCGGGTGGCGAGGCTATGACCCCACCCAAGGGCTGGTCACGGCCGATCGGCATATTCCCCTGGCTGCCAGCGCTTTCCCCCAAAACACGGCCCCCATGCCGGGCACGTTTCGCGGGCGATCGGCCTCGGCCCACATGACCTTTGAATTAGAAATTGAGCCAATTGACTCGATTTGACTCAATTTGATCCGATTGAACCAGTTCCGGTGCAGCGGAATTCGATCAAACCGAATTGGACTAGATTTGACTGAATTGAACTAGATTTGACTCGATCGCCCCAGTTTCAAGCCGCTCAACCTAATCATCTCAGCCGAGTCATCTCAACCTAATGATGAGAAATTATTAGGAAGACCAGCCCAAAATTTGACAAATGGAATCTCCCAACACCAAGGGATCAAATGGCTTGGTAACCACTGCGGCCGCCTTCAAATGAGCATAGCGTTGGCGATCGGCCGCTTGCACCTTGGCAGTCAATAAAATGACAGGAATATGACTGGTGGAGGGATTTTTTTGCAATGCTTCCAAGGTTGCCGTGCCATCCATTTGTGGCATCATCACATCCAACAAAATTGCGTCAGGTTGTTGGGCCGCAGCCACGGCAATTCCTTCAGCACCGGAAGCCGCCAGCAACACCTGCCAACCATTACAAACTTCCAGACCAATGCGCGCAATTTCTCGCATGTCTGGTTCATCATCAATAACAAGCACTTGTTTAGTCATAGGAGATGGAGAGGAAAATATGAATTGTGGGGCTTTTTCGTATGAATCCAGAAGCCATGGCCAGTCCAGGAGTTCAATCAAGTGCCATCGGATGCAACCAAGCAATCTAACTGGCCTAGGAAGTCCCAGCAGCGCCATCAGTCTTGTCCATCAGTTTAATTAATTGGACTATCCGTTCCACTGAATAAGCTCAATTGATCAATTTAACCAAGTCATTCAACTAATTAATCGAATTAATCGTTAATCGAGTTAAGCGAACTAATCAGATTAATCGATCCAGGTAGGTTGAGTTAATTAATTTTATTAGCTCAACCTCTTAGTTGATTAATTGAGTGGAATTAGTTGATTGAATGGGTTAAATTCAGTTGAATTGAGCTAAATTCATGAGTTCAATTCATTCCAATTAATCCTTCCAGTTAATCAAGCCAATTAGTGCCAATTAGTGCCAATTAATATTTACTAGTTGGTTTGGTGGCTCGGCCATTGAACAATTCCGATCGACCGGCTCGGATGAGCTGATGTCGCAAACTATCCGCCAATTCTTCAGCACTTGGAAGCTCTAGGATACAGGCAGTTGCCCCGGACTGGTAGAGTCGATCGAGGGTTTGGGGCGAGGCTTCGGAGGCAAAAACAATCACCGGGATTCGCCGCCCGCCAAATCCCTCGCTGCGGAGGGCCCTCGTCCATAAAACGCCTCCCCAGGGGCTGCTATCGGCCGCCAGCAAAATGAGATCCGGCCGACTGGCGGCCATGCTGGCGCTGACGCGTTGGGGTTGGGAAACGGCGGCCAGCGTCCATTGTTGTTGCTGGCAACAGCGTCTTACCAGGTTGTTGGCGTTGTTAGACAGGCCAATGGCCAGAATTCGCAAATTGCCCCCAATGCGTTGTTCGGTTTGGTATTGACTGAGGGCTTGGATCAGGGGCGTGATCGAGCGATCGACCGTCCAATCCGTGTCCCAGCCTTCATCCGCAAATTGCAGCAGATCATTGGGGTCGGACTGCTCCATCAGGGCGATCGCGATCAGGGATGGTTGGCGCTGGCGCAAGCTGGGTAATACCGCCAGAAAATCGGCCCGCTCCGGATCGCTCCAATCCATAATTACCACACTGGGCAAGGCGGTGGCAGGTTGCGTGAGCCAAGTGGTGGGAGAACTGGGCAGCACCAGGTCAATCAAGGCCCCTTCTTGGGCGATGGCGGCGGCCAGGGCCTGAGACCAGCGGCTGTTGTTGCCCAAATAAACCAGCCGCAGGCGATTGTGTTCGATCTGCTGGCGGCTTTGAATTTCGCGGCGCAGATCACCCACCAAGGCAATGAGGGTTTGGTGGGCCAGTTGCAGGATGCTGTGGCGATTGGTGGCCGTTGGACTCGTGGCGGCCGAATTGGCGGCGCAACCGAAGCCGTTGGGGTCAGGAGGGCTGTGGGGATCTTGGGCGTAGGGTTGCAGTTGTTGTAGTTGCTCTTCAATGGCGCGGGCCAGTTGGGAACCGCGCACCAATCCAAATGGCCCCAAGGAGCCGATCAGTTTGTGGGCATCTTCCAGGGCCCGCAGGCGATCGGCTTCGCAGAGGCGATCAGCCCCAATGCCCGCTGTTACTCGCTCCAGGGACTCCAGCCGCTCATAGATCATCCCTTCAAAGCGTTCCCAGGCGCGATCGAGCGCCGAGCGCAACCGCAGGGACACATCCCCATCCTGGGGTTCCGGCACCTGAGCGCTCCCGGGCCGCAGCCGGTAGCCCATGCCATAAACCGTTTCAATGAGATCCCGCGCTCCCACCAGGGCCAACTTGCGCCGCACACCTTTGATGTGGGCTTTGACGGTTTCTTCGCCGGGAAAATCGCCCACAGACCACAGGTGTTCGAGGATAGCGTTGCGGGAAAACAACCGCCGGGGATGGCGCAAAAACAATTCCAGGAGGCTGTATTCCTTGGGGCTGAGGTTGATGGGGCGATTGCTATAGGTCACTTGACCGGCGCTCGGATCCAAACGCAGGGGGCCCCATTCCAACACGGGCGCATCGGTCGATCGCTGGCGACGCAACAGGGCCCGCACCCGCGCCATCAGTTCTTGGACGGTGCAAGGCTTGACCACATAATCATCAGCCCCGGCATCCAGACCCTTTACCTTGTCTTCGGTTTCGCCCTTGGCGGTCAACAGCAAGATGGGGCCCGTATACTTTTCCCGCCGCAGATGGCGACACAGACTCAGGCCATCCAGTCGAGGCAGGGTCACATCCAGAATGATCAGGTCATAGGTAAACGATCGGGTGTAATCCAGTCCCTCTTGCCCATCCTCAGCCACATCCACTACATAGAACTGCTCCGCCAGGGCCGCGCCGAGCGTGTGGGAAATGGCTGGGTCATCTTCAACTAACAGGAATCTCACGCAACTTCGCAGAAACGGTATCAATCTTCCACAGAATCATGGGCAAATCCAAACGGGGGCGCTCAGGGATGAGATTTAACAGTTTTTAACAGATTCAGCCAATAGATCGCGGGCGGGCGGGGTCGGAGCATGGGATACGCCCCTGATTTTTCGATCGCTGAATCTCATGGAGTTGTATCCAGGTGCTTCAACCTGCTTTAACTTGCTTCAACCTGCTTCAACTTGCAGTAGTTGTAATGGTTTCTTGCAATCGCAGGCGTAGGGCCGCTTCGGCCTGTTCCCGATCGTCAAAATGCACTTTTTCAGTGCCTAGAATTTGGTAGTCTTCGTGGCCTTTGCCCGCAATTAAGACGCAATCGCCAGGTTGGGCTTCCAGAATGGCCAGTTGGATAGCTTTGGCGCGATCGCCCTCCACAGTGTAGTTCGCAGCGACGGGAATCCCGGCCACCACATCGTTCAAAATTCGCTGGGGATTTTCGGTGCGGGGGTTGTCGGAAGTGACGATCGCCCAGTCGGACTCCTGGGCTGCAATGCCACCCATAATCGGCCGTTTGGTGCGATCGCGATCGCCCCCACAACCAAATACACAAATCAAGCGCCCTTGCACAAACGGACGGGCCGCCCGCAGGGCATTATCCAAGCTGTCGGGCGTATGGGCATAGTCCACGATCGCGCTAATGTCTTGGGGCAAGGGCGTATCGGTCACTTGGACTAACTGCATTCGGCCTGGCACACCGGGGAACTGGGCCAGGGCCTGCACCATTGCCGAAAGATCCAAACCCAAGTGCAACCCGGTGGCAGCGGCGGCCAGCCAGTTTTGCAGGTTGAATTGGCCCACGAGGGGCGATCGAAACGCGATCGCGCCAGCCGGCGTGTGCAACGTGCCGCTGACCCCATCGAGGCCATAGCTCAAATCACTCAGATAAAAATCGGCTTCGGAGTCGTCAATGCTGTAGCACCAGCAGCGATCACGATCGAGTTGAGCTGCGAGGGCCGCTCCATAGGGATCATCAAAGTTGACGATCGCCCGGCCTCGCAGGTAATTGGGCTGGAAGAGCAGGGCCTTCGCCGCAAAATACTCTTCCATCGTGTTGTGGAAGTCCAGGTGATCCTGCGTCAGGTTGGTGAAAACCGCCACCTGAAATTCACAACCCTGCACCCGTCGTTGGGCCAGGGCATGGGAGCTAACCTCCATCACGGCATAGTCCGCCCCGGCCGATCGAGCATTGGCCAACTGCTCCTGCAACTCCACCGCAAAGGGCGTGGTATGAATCGCCGTTTGCTCAAAGCCCGGCCAACGCACCACCAACGTGCCCAGCAGTGCCGTGGGGCGATCGGCCGTTTTCAATAAAAACTCAATCAATTGCGTGGTGGTGGTTTTGCCATTGGTACCCGTCACCCCCACCAATTGCAACTGCTGGGTTGGGTGGCCATGGAACGCCGCCGCCAAATCTGCACAGGCCCCCACCACGTCCATGGCCCCAATCAGGCAGGGCCCGGCCGGCTGGGTTGGCTGGGCGGCAGCAATGGCCGACGACACCACCGCCGCGATCGCCCCCGACTCGATCGCATTGGGCCAAAATTCACCGCCATCAACCCGAGTCCCCGGCAGACCAATGAACAGGTCACCCGGTTGGCAAGCCTGGGAATTGGTCGTCAGCCCCTTCACTGGGCGATCGAGTGCCGGATGGTCGGGAATCACCAGTTCCGTGGAGACGCTGGCCAGCAGTTCGCGCAAAGTCATGGGTTCCATGGGCGGTTGCCTCTCCTAAGATGGCTCAGTGGTTTTGGGTGATTGTGGCAAAGGCTTTCCGGAGGTGTTGTTCGAGCTGAACCACCGAACAGCGGGGCGACGGCCGCGGAATCGGCAATTCAGATTCCCCATCCGCCAGCCAACGCAACACCGGAATTTCGTACTGAAACGCGGCAAGCCAGCGATCGTTGGTGGTGATGTCCCGCAGCTCGATCGTGAGGTGCAGATCGCTCGACAAGTTCACCATTTCCAACTTTTCCTGCAATCCCTCACAGAGATGGCAACCGGGCTTGCTATACAAAATCAAATGGTGGGGCAGATGATGAGACAAGGGACGGGCGTTGAATGACTTGTTGAATGACGGCTGATGGCTCATGAGATCTCATGAATGGCTAGTTGATCGCTCACTGATCACGAATCCTGACGGCCACCGATGCCGGAATCATACTCCCAGCAACTACCCCCAGCAACAGCATCGAGGAACCACTTTGGGCGCATCTTGGCAAATTCGGGCACAACAGCAACCGTTCATCCGCCGGATTCATACTGGGATGGATCTGGAATGAAGATTGGTCTATGGGACTGATGCAAGTTTGGCTTTTTCGCCATCCTCTCCAAGATCCTCTCAGGCCAAAGCAGACTTGAACGCGCTGGGGGGTGAATTTAGGTTGAAGCCAGCCCCCTGATCTTGCCCATTGGTAGTGCAACCGGATAGGGACGGATCTGGATGGGGTGCATGTGGGCGGGTGGAATTGTGGCTCGGCAAGTGCCGCTCCAACGTCGCCAGAATTCGCCCACTATCCGAAACCTTCGAGAGAAACTCGGAAGCCCGCGCCAATTTGGCCCGCACCCGATCGATCGTGCCATCATGCCCGGTCAAAATCACGATCGGGGTATGCTCCAGGGCCTTCACCCGGCGAATTTGCGCACAAATTTCATAGCCATTCACCACCGGCATCACCACATCCAGCAGGATCAAATCTGGCTTTAGCTCAATCAACTGCGTCAGCGCCTGCACCGAATCCCGCATTCCACAGAACCGATAGCCCGCCTGGGTCACAATTCGTTCTAGCCGTTGCAGCACCACCATGCTGTCATCAATGCAAACCACCAAAGGCGGTTCGGCTTTGGTCGCCGGGGTGGCGGAACTCGTGGATGAGAGCATGGGGTGAAACTCCAAATCCGGCAACACCTGAAAGGTCAGCAACTGCTGCCGGAAAAAGTAACCCAGCATCCGAGCCGTCATGGCAGGGGATTGATTTAACTTCAGGGCCAAATCCCAAAAGGTGCGCCGGCCATTAAACAGCGGTTGCAAGCTCAGGGCAGTGTGCTGACGGCTATCATCCAGCTCAATGCCGGCATCCAACGACAGTCCCCGATCGATCCAAGCTTGGGCCGGCCGGTCACTCGGCAACAGTTGGCTCAAGTCCCGCGCATCTTTCAGTAATTGTTGCAGGCGATCGCCCGGCAAGTGCAGTCCCGAACCAACCACCGCACAGTCTAGCAATCGGTTCGATCGCACCTCCCAAGTCACCCGAATCGTTGCATCGGTCGCAATTTGCGTCAGCGCCTCCAGGGTCAGCGCTGCCAACACCTGCTCCGCCTTACCGCTATCTAGCCGACCTGCCATCACCGCCCGACTCAACAGCGCATATTCCCAAGGATCGTAGGAGGCCGGAGGCTGCCCCGTCGTTAATTCCGCTGGCTCAATCTGTTGCCCCATCAGAGCACGCCGCCAGCGCCGCACCCGATGATCACTGCCCGCAGTGCAAACCAACTTGCCCTGATGAAACTCCAGCCGCCAATGGGTTTGGCCCTGCCGAACCATCAATGTTCCAGACACCTGATTGTGGTTCACCTGGGCAATGGCCCGCGCGAGGGATAGCAGACCGACAACTTGGTTTGACATAGCGTACCTCGCAACTGCGCCTGTGTTCATAGGAGTAACTTGCATCCGGAGACGGGCAACTGAAGATCTTAAGTGATTTCAGTAATGTGTAGCCCTCTTGGTCTATCGATCGCCAGAGCAATTCCAGAATTTTCCAGAATTTTTCAGAGCTTATCTACAGCCAATGAATTTACTCTTACGATCGATCTTGAAACTAGCTCAGCAGTCGATTTAAACTTCAATTCTTTAAGGTTTCGTAAATGCTTACATGATTTTCAGGCATTTTCAGGCATCTATTAATCAGCTTCATCTCCCATTTAGAGCTAACTAGAAGCATTGTCAACTTTGCAGAAACACCCCCAAGTTGCATACATGATTTTAAGAAAAAATCGTGAAAAACTCGGAAAGAATGAATCATCCTTCAATTAATTGGTTGCAAGCATGTGGCAATTGACACCCATCAGCTACGGAGCTTGTTACTCAGCCAAAATTGTGCCAAGGGCGACTATTTCGACTCTCGATCATTAAGTGTTAATACTGAATTCAAACCAACCCCGATTCTTGCCCAGCACGGCTCTCGGTCTGAATTCTGGATTAATCTTGAAGCAGAGCAGTGGCTAGGTTGGTGTTCAGACTTGATGCAAGACGATTAAGGGATTGGGGAATGAACTGGCAGCGAAAATCGAAAGAGACACAGCACTCAATTCGCAGGCTCAGAGAAGGATGGATTAGGCAACAGTTTTGCCTTCGTGATTACAACAGGGCTGAACACCAGTTCCATAAACGGTGTCTATCCTAAAAGCTAAGTGACAGTCGTGGGTGTGATCTAGTGCACAGTTTCAATAATTAAGTTTGTCATGGCTGTTGGGGCTGTGTTTATACTTCCAAATCGACAGCCTTGAATGATAGGCTCATCACTCGTTAATTCGTAAATTCGTAGCCAGTGAACTTGCCAGCAACGGCTAAAGAATGCCCCCATGGACTAGTAGCCGCTGCTGGTTATTCGGTTTTTGGGCAAATCTGACTAGATGAGTTAATGGTTAAATTGGCTACTGAGTGACTCAATCCATCAGATCGCGATTCTCTATGAGTCTAGATCTTGAATGAAGTCAATTACCGCCGACGCATCCAAAGGGCGCGAAATTAAAAATCCTTGGGCCATCTGACACCCTAAGCCTTGGAGTGTGTGCAGGTGGTGTACCGACTCAATTCCCTCGGCCACAATTTGAATTCCCAGGTGCTCGGCCAGGAGGGCAATCATTCGCACGATTTCCCACTGCTCCCGCAGGATGAATGAGCGATCGATCTTCAGCGCATCGATCGGGAACTCATGGAGTCGGGCCAAGGAGGAATAGCCCGTGCCGAAGTCATCCACATAGATCGCAATGCCCAGTTGCCGGAATCCTTGCAAAATTGCCAGCACATCCATGCCCAAGTCCAAAGCAACGGATTCCGTTAGCTCTAGGTGCAAACATTGGGGGGATAATTCCGTTTCGCGCAAGATGGCTTCGCACTGCCCCAGCAGGTTTGGTTCCAACAATTGGCAGGGGGAGAGGTTCACACTAACCCACAGATCTGAGTCAATCATCCCCGTTCGCTGCCAGTGACGAAGCTGGGTGCAGGCTTCTCGGATGGCCCACAGGCCCAATTCAGCAATGAAACCGCTACTTTCGGCGATCGCAATGAAACTATCAGGCTGCAACAATCCTCGGGTGGGATGTTCCCAGCGCACCAACGCTTCCAAACCCACGGTGCGACCGCTCACCAAGCAAATCACGGGTTGGTAAACCAGTATGAATTCTCCCCGCTCAGCCGCCCCTTGCAGTTCGTTGGCCAGTCTTAGGCGCTCGATCGCAGCGGTTGTCAGGACATTGGGTTGTTGGGTTTCGCCCTCGATCGCAACGGCCAAACTCAGCAACCGATGCGTGTTAGACATGGCAATTCGCAACAGCCGCCGTGCGTTGGGATCGGTCACCGAGTCTTGATCCCTGGTGAGCAGTCGCAGGGCCCCATGAATTGAGGCGAGGGAAGCCCGCAATTCATATCCCAGAGAAACGCTGGTGTTGATGTTGGTATTGCTGTTCGTGTTGGCGGTATTTTTCAGATGATCTTTGGCATTGAGGTGAGTGTTTGCGGGTAAACTTTGAGGCAGATTTGGGGGCAGATTTGCAGATAAATTAGCAGATAGGTTAGCGGGCGTGTTGGCAGGCGAAGAGGCTGTTGCAAGAGCGGGGGAAGGGGAGTCGGATGGGTTTGGTTCGGGTAAGTCGATCGCCCTAGGCGATAACTCTGAGTCAGAAATGAGAAACATTATCCAAACTCGCTCTAATAGGTATCGTGGATCCACCGCTGTTCAATGCCAGACTAGGCAGAAAAGGTGAAAAAGTCGAGAATTACGGGAAAAAGTCGAGAATTACGGGAAATTTCATGGGTATATGAGTCATTTTTTTAGATTAACTGACCTCCTGATTTTCTCTTCACCTTGATCAAGTAATTCCTATTGATGTTTGATTCAGAACATGAAATTATTCAAAATTATTTTGCGATTTTTCAAATTTTGTTTTGATATTTATTGTTAAAAATTTCTTAAAAGATATGATTTTTAGTCTCTTTTAACAAGATTTATAAAAGCAGACGCACTTAAAATTCACAAATAACGAACTGGCAGCCCTTCATTAAGTTTTGATTTTTAGCAAGTTGGTTGACAAAAACCAACCAAAAGCTGATACAAATCGAAAATCGTAATTTGGTGTTGCAAATTTAAGTTGATACTTTGAATAAAAATTCAAGTTAAGTTCTTTTAACGATGATCAATTTACATGAAACATAGTTTTTAAGGTTGTTGAGTAAGTTTTGCGAACCAGGCGCGAGCAAGATGCGGACAAGATGCGGACAAGATCCTTATGAGTCGGGATTTGTCAGACATCCGATTAGATACCCAATAAAATCGATGAAAAGTGGTGGATTTAAAGAGTTTTTTGAGATCAAGCCATTTTGGAATTGGCTGATGGTGACTAAATTAGCGATCGGGGCACATGATGATGAACCTCAGGGCGATCGCGCGGATCTCGAGCAGCGGGAAGGTTCAAATGCTGTAATGGAGGGGGGAGACTGGACAATTTCCCCCAGCCGCTCGTCACTTGGGAAAATTGAGGGTGAGCTGCCCACAACAGGTGGCGACAAGTGCTTCAAGCGAAGTATTTCCCTGATGACTAGCACGGGATTTCGCGTAATGATGGTATAAACGATGGCGGTTGCACTCTCGTAATTACGGGTGTAGTGGAAGGCTTGATGATCACGTCGCGATCCCGTTGCAACTCAAAATTGCGATGGAGCGATTCGTTGTTTGGAGCTACCTCTATCCTCCAGGCCAAAGTGCTTGATTTAACTGATTCATTCATCAGATTTTTGTTTAATTCTCTGTTAATACCGAATCAATTCTCTGCGGCTGGGTGACAAGAGACGCTCAAATTTGTCTCTGATCAGGTGCATCTCATCTCCCTCTGCAAATAAAATTGAATCTGAAAGAAAGGTGAAACCAGGGTTCAGCGATCGCGAATCGAGTGGCTCTTATCACGAATCGGATTGCGGGTCAGGCAATAAACGATGGGGACAATTCAGGGGAGCGCATAAGATGAACTAGGGAGCCTGTCGATCGCCGTTAAAATTCAAAAGTTTTTCGGGTAGCGATGTTGTCTGCTGCTTCTGTGCAACTCATGTGGCTCTGCAAGTGCTGTACCAGGCCCAAACAGTCGGGCGTATGACGTTTTCTGATTCTGCATCTCAGGGCAATCCCTTGCTCAACCAATCGGCCTCGCTGTTTTCACCACGGGTGTTGCTGGTTGAAGACAGCCCGATCGACGTTCGCCTTGTGCAACTCATGCTGCGGAAGGCGGAGTTTTTGCTGTCGGGAGTTGATCTGGTAGCGGTGGGCACCCTGGCAGAGGCGCTGGTTTGCATTCGACAGCAGCGTTTTGATGTGACGTTGCTAGATTTGTCGTTGCCAGATTCGGTGGGGCTGGGGACGCTGCGCCAACTTCAGGCCGCCCAACCCACGATTCCCGTAGTGGTGTTGACGGCAACGGGTGACGAGCAGGCGGGGGTTGATGCCCTGCGGTTGGGGGCCCAAGACTATTTAATTAAGGGGGAAATTTCGCCCACGCTGCTGGTGCGATCGATGCGCTACGCGATCGAGCGGAAACAGGCGGAGTTGCGGCTGGCGGATTCCCAATCATTTTTGATGGATGTGTTGAACCTGTCGCCGGACGCGATCGCGGTGTTACAGGTGATGCGTGATGACCGAGATCGGGTGGTGAATTTTCAGTGGCGGTTGGTGAATCCGGCGGCGGAGCGAGCAACGGGCTGTTCGGCGGCGGTGCTGGCCCAGCGCAGTTTGCTGGCCCATGGCACGGATCCGGGGGCGCGGGCAGCCGTGCCGTTTAGTGCGGAGCCGGTGGTGATGGGCGAGTCGGAGGTGGAGCAGGCGGCACGGGCCAGCCAAGAGTTATTCACCTGGTTGCTACCGGTGGTGACGGAGGAGGCCAACCAATCGCGCGAGGTGTTCGATCGGCGATTGAACAGTTGGTTTCGAGTGGATGCCTGCAAGTTGGGTGATGGTGTGCGGCTGATGTGTCGCAACATTACCCAATACAAGGCGATCGAGCGGATGAAGGATGAATTTGTCTCGATCGTGAGCCACGAGTTACGCACCCCCTTCAGCTCTTTGCAGGGTGCAATTAAGCTTTTGGCCACGGGACGCTGTGATTTGCAATCCATGCAAGGACAACAATTAATTGCCGTGGCCCTGCGAAGTGCGGAACGGTTGGGGCAAGCAATTGATGTGGTGTTGCGATTGGCCGATTTAGCATCTACCGAAAGCCTCGCCAGGCAACGCTGTTGGGTGCAGGATTTGGCCAATCGAGCTTACGAGCGCGTGGTGAGTCGATTACAAGCCCAAAATTTATCTATTACTTATTCAATTCCCGACGACCTAACCGTTTGGGCTGATCCTGATGCCATTTTAGATTTGTTCGATCGCATTTTAGATAATGCGATCAGGTTTTCATCGCCTGGCTCAGTCTTAGGATTTGCGGTCACCCTTTCACCACAGGATGTGATTTTTCATATTACTGACCATGGCTGTGGCATTCCCCCCACAGACCTAGAGCAAATCTTTGAACCCTTCTATCAAGTGGATTCCTCCGACTCCCGATCGCGTGGTGGACTGGGGGTCAGCCTAACCCTTTGTCGTCGAATTGTGGAGCAGCATGGCGGACAAATTTGGGTTACCAGTGAACTAGGAAAGGGCAGCACTTTCCATATTTCTTTACCTCAAAATTGGAGCGAGCTTCCAGAATCTCAAAATCCAGAAGCGAATCATCTTGCGCCTGGTTCCCTTGACTGTAATAGTCTGGATCGAAGTAATAACATTGAAGGAATTATCCAAACCACTTACACCATTTCTCAAGAACCAAGGCTATCGTCTTCCTAAGAAAAATTTAGGAATTTGATTAGCTATTGATATGATTCTTGGTTAAGCCTTGATTAGTTTTCAGACCATCGCGAATCTTACTGTTGTTGGGTTTCGTGCCTCAACCCAACCTACTAGCTACTAGCGTGTCTGCCTTAATTCGCTGGGTTAAATTACATGGCTGTTACCATCGTCTGATCGTTAAGCAGCAAGATGCTCAAGCCCCTTGTTACCGCGCCTGGCTCCGCAACTTTGACCCAATAGACCTCTTTCACGAATCAGTTAAAAGCCTTCATCCTTGAATCCTTTCCCTCAAGATGGGCTAATCAACAATCATTTTTGAGGTTGGGTTGAGGTACGAAACCCAACAACAGTAAGGTTCGTAGTGATCGAGTTGGGTTGAGCCTTGCGAAACCCAACCTACTAAAGAGCCAGGCGACTGAGCATTTTGTCAGTCAATCGGCAATCTCGAAGAGAGATCTAGGATAAGGATCGTGATTGACGCAAGAGGTCTAATGCATTAAGTCTGTCGTGCTACTACCAGATAATCGTTGATCAGCCGATCTTAAGAAAAGAGGTTAAGAATAAGCACTTTTAACTGATTCCTGAAAGAGGTTGATTGAATTAAGCGTTCTGTCATTTTTTAGTCTATTTTTATATCAACTCAATCAAGAACTTTGATCAAATTTGTTACTATCATTCAGGAAGTTTTGCACCAACTTTAGAGCCATCTCCAAGAGTCTTGGGTGATCTGCATCTAACCAATGGATGTTAGGGTCTGCCCGAAACCAAGTTCGCTGTCGTTTTGCAAATTGGCGAGTGTGAACAGCAGTTAACTGTTCTGCCTCTGGCCAAGTTATGTCACCATTCATTGCTTGCAACACTTCACGATAGCCCAAGGTTTGAAGTAAGGGCAAATTCTGGCCATAAAGTTCCACTAACTGATGAACCTCTTCCACAAACCCTTGCTCAAACATCGAGCGAGTGCGCTGTTGAATTCGCTGCCATAGCCGATCATTTTCATCTGGGGCTAATTTTTCTTTCCTGTGCTTTTTTGACCGCTGGCGAGAAGAATTTTGAGGATGGGTTTGGGAACAATCGAGTTGCTCGATCGCCTTCTTTGAATCGTTTAAATCGTTTGAATCGTTAGTTAATCGCGAGTTAGCAATCAGTCCATCCAAACTCTTAGCACCGAGGCAGTCTAGGCCAATTTGCAAAATTGGATAGGCGGGAATTTTTTCTCCTTGCAGGCTAGAAATTGGCTGACCTGTGGCATAAAAAACTTCCAGTGCTCGGATGGTTCGCACATCATCACGCTCATGGATTTGTTGTGCAGAAACAGGATCAAGAGTCAACAAAAGTTGGCGGCGATCGAGGCGAGTCAGTTGCTCCAATTGCGATCGCAAGATTGGCTGGGGCGGCACTTGAGGAATGCGTAATCCTCGAACCACAGATTTAATATAAAGTCCGGTTCCCCCAACCAATAGGGGAATTGTTTGGCGTTGATGATAATGATGAATCAGTTGATTTGCTTGGGTCTGAAACTCAGCAACTGTGAAGACCTCAACCGGGTCGCAAATATCAATTAACTCGTGGGGAACCGCCGCACGATCGCTCAATGACGGCTTAGCAGTTCCAATATCAAAATTGCGATAAATTTGGCGAGAATCCGCTCCCAGAATAACAGAATTTAAAGACCGACCTAGCTCGATCGCTAAGGCGGACTTGCCTGAAGCTGTCGGCCCCACAATCACAATCAGCTTAGGCGTAAAGTTCACATCTTCTGAAGTTGAATTCAATGGGCGATCGGGGTGGCGCTCATCCGCTGCCATGCTGGGTTCCGACATTTGTGTCGCCAATTCAAATTTCTAATCAATAGGGTTTCAAGATTATAGGTAATTTTGGATCAAAGCTTTTAAACAAATTGATTTAGTGCAATTCATCATTCAATGAAATAGATTAGTCGATCGAAGCAATTCTACTCAGTGGCGATCAATTGCACGTTCATGGGCATTGGACTAATTACCGCCTGGAGAAACCAAAATCGGTGAATTGCCATTGGTAATGATCACCTTTGTATTTTTGGATTCTGCTAGACTTTGCATAGCTTCAATTTGCTTCAATTGAATGACCTGATTGGTCAAGCCCTGAGCAACCGTTCGATTGTAGTTGGCGATCGCCTGGGCCTCAATTTGTTTTCGTTCAGCCTCCTGACGAGTTTTTGACAACACAAATTCCATTTGTTTGCTTTCTTGTTCGATTTTCAGTTTTTGTTGAATTGCTGCTTGGACAGTTTCCGGCAGTTTCACTTCTCGCAACAGAGCTGCTTCTACCATAAATCCCAAAGGCTCCAGTTGTTGTGCCAATTGTCGGCGCATTTCTTCAGCAATCACTGTGCGCTTGGTTGAATAAATAGACTCGGCTGGATGTAATGCAGTAATTGAGCGAACGACTGCTCGAAATCGAGATACGACAATTTCTGATTCATTTGTGCCAATGGTTCGATAAACCTGGGACACTTTTCGCGGATCAATGCGATATTGCAAGCTGACGTTTAAATCAAAAATTAAACCTTCTTGGGATGTTGCTTCAATACCTTCCTGAATATTCTTCAACCGTGTTGAAAACACTACCACTCGCGAAAAAGGTGTGTTGAAATGCAACCCGGGTAGCAATGGTCTTTCTTCCACATTGCCTAAGGAATCACGCACACCAACACTTCCCGTCGGTACATTCGCAACGAAACGACTAATGACATAGAGCGCCACAAAAACCGCCACAAAGCCACCGCCGCCCCGCACGGCCCATCGAATAGGCAATGGTGCAGGTAAATCATCACTTTTCAAGGCGGCAAAGGCTGCGCCACCGCCAATCAATAGCATTAGAAAAAACGTAAACATAAACTCACCTAAAGTGCTAGTACTATCATTGAATATTAAAGTTTAGGCTTGCTCAACAGCCTAAGCGATCAAATTTTAATCTGTGATCAAATCGCCTCACAAGCAACATTATAGACAGCAATTTATGAGTTTTGGAGATGAGCAACTTATTTTACGAAAAAGTAAAAACATGCAAAATTTATTTAAAATCTGATTTTGAAATTGCTTTAACTAACAATGTAAACACTCAATCAACCGTCACAAGAAATACTCAATTATTCAAAATTTGTTTTAGATTAGCAGGATTCATTCAAAAGACCTCTTGCATCAATCACAATCCTTATCCTAAATCTCTCTCCGAGATTGCTAATTGACTGACAACATTTTCAATCGCCTGGTTCTTCGGTGGGTTGGGTCGCGCAAAGCTCAACCCAACTCGATCATCACGAACCTCACTGTTGTTGGGTTTCGTACCTCAACTCAACCTACAAGCTAATCGTTGATTAGCCCATCTTGAGGGAAGGGGTTCAAGGATGAAAGCTTTTAACTGATTCATAAAAGAGGTCTAAAGTCAATTATAGAAACGAAAGAGTGAAATTTTTTACTTTCATTCGTTGATGAAGATAGAAAAACATTAATGCTTGATTTTTAAAAATGCTTTTAATCTTTAGTTTGAATTTTAAATTTTTTAAAAAAATTTTAAACAACTAATTTTAAAAAACAAAATCCAAAGATTGTACACGCCAAGCCGGTTGCCCTTTTCCCTTTGTTGAATAAGTTAGCCAGATGCCTTTCAGGAATTCGCGAAAGTAGAAACGCCGTTCGGCTTCGGATAAACCTTGCCAAAATTCTGGAATTGAAACCGATCGAGAAATCATCGATAAGCTGGCAGGAGGCAGTTGCGAAAGCCGATCTTGTAAAGTTCCCATTTCGATTCGAATTTGATAGGAACGAACTTGCAATATATTTTCATCCAAAATTCCATTTTCTTTAAGCTGAATGAGCTGAGTTAGGCGCTCTTCCTGAGCTTGAAGTTGTTGTTGAATTTGAGATTTTAATTGCTCAATATTCGGTAACTGTGCCTGACTCACTCGTTGTGGCAATTCTCGACAAATACGTTGAATTGTTTTCTTCAAGATCTGGTTATAGTCCGCCAGGGGGCATCGATCGGGAGCTGATTGTCCTTTTCCACAGGGATTGGGGCGCAAGTAAAGATAATTGGGAGTTTTGGATCCCCGCGATCGAGTGGAAGTTACGGCTAATTTTGCTTGGCATTGGGCACAGCTCACCAACCCCGCCAAGGAACGTGCAGCGCTAGCCGTTTTGGGAGCCAGGGTCTGATTACGTCGCAAGAGTCGATCAACCTGGGCTGCTTCTTCGCGAGATACCAGTGGGGGGTGCGTATTCAAAATTACATCGCCATTCTTATAGGCTAAATCACCTCGATAAGCAGGATTAGTCAGCCAATTACGACCCGTCGAAATTGAAATTTTTTTCTGATGTTTTTGGTTAATAAATCGCACCGCTCCTCGCAAGGAACCATAGAGCAAAAAGTTTTCAAAAAAGTCTTTCACGATACTGGCCGCAGCGCGATCAATCACATACCGATCCTTGCCCCGTCGATAGCCAAAGGGAGCACGCCCCGGCGGTGGCAAGGCTGCTAACCGATTACGGGCGTGGCCTTTTTGAATGGCATGTCGGTGCTGGTCTTGGTTCAGTTCCTGAAGCCATTGCAATTGTTGAATCCAGTTAGGATCGGTTCCCTTGGGGAGGCCACCCTGCATCACTCGCAGTATCACCCTAGCGTTTTCTAACTGATTCAAAACATTGAGAATGGACTCGATCGAGTCGCCCAAGTCGCGAATTTGTCGAATGAGAAGTGTGTGAATTGCTCCCTGCTTCACCAACTGCATGAGTTGCCCCAATGCTTGCCGATCGCCCAAATCCACATATAGGTTTTGCACATCAACTTCCCAATCGATTGGCTCTGTGACCAATTCCAAAATTGGGTCATGATAAATATAGGCAACCGTTTGATTCATTGCATCTGGCTCATTGCATCTGGCTCATTGCGCCTGGTTTCATTGCGCCTGCGTTGCCGCGTTTGCGTCATTGAGCATTCATCAACGGCTCAATCAGTCACTTTTTCAGGAGCTTCATGATTAGGTTCAAGGTTTGGTGGGGAGGACAATGAACCCAAGAAATTCAAATCTGCATGGGACTCAGACTGAAGCAATTGAGCTTGATCTTGCATCTTTTTGAAAATATTGAAAAATCCATTAGCCCGCGAAGGAGTCAGGCTAGCGTTGAGCTTTGTTTGTTGAATGAAATCCGGTTTTAAAGCAGTGATCACGGCCGGTGTTAGACCGTTCAACCCTTCAACTAGAAATGCCACTAAACCTTTCACTAGTTGTGAATCAGAATCACCCCGATACCAAACTTTGCCATCGGTTAGTGCTGCGGCCACATATACCTGAGAAGTGCAGCCATGAACCTTATTTTCAGGGCTACGATCCACTTCATCCAGCTCAGGAAGCCGCTTTGAAAACCAAATGAGTTGCTCGTAACCTTGCTTAGGGTTGGTGACTCGGGAAAATCGCTGAACTAATTTAGCCAAGGATTCCGGTAGGGCAGAGGTAGGAACAGTCATGGGCAGAAGCGTGAATTGAATGAGTTTTTTCTGAAAAACTATGCTTAGTTTACCATTTTATTGAAATGACTCTGGTGCTAGTTCTCGGATTGAATTTTTCACTAGCGATTAAACATTGGCCACTGCGCGATCGGGTCCGTAGACCGCACCAAATGCATTCCCGCTGAAGCAAAGTCCTGGAAGGTTCGATCAGCCAATTCCGTGAAGTCAATCACCCCAGGAACCACCACGGGCGACATGCAATCCTCGAGTAAATAGACTCGATCGACAAATTCCGGTTTTTGTGTTTGAATCTCTCGCAGAAAATCAGCCACTGTCCAAGCCACACAGTGGCTCTTTGCTTGCCCAGCAATAATCACTACATCAAATTCAAAAAGATGCTGAATCAGAGCCTGATTCTTTTGGGCGATCGGTTGTTGATGTTCATCACTGAGAACTTCGGGGCTGAGAATGGAATAATTTTCCGTTAAGGGATGGCTACCCTTCAGCTCAAATCGTGTTGGAATTTGCCGCCCAATGGCATGGGTAAAACAGGCAGCTTCAACGGCCGAAACCAATGCATGGCCAATACCGCCCAGCATGGAGTGATAGGGCCAAATGGTCAGAGGATATTTACCTAAATCTTCTAGGGTTTTGGTGTAGTGGGCGGCATAGGTGGTCAAGTTGCCATGCATCTTCGCGGCTTCTGGAGAGCGATCAAGCAATGCGCTTTGGCCAATGGCGTTAGGCAGAAGCTGGAAACTGGCTTGCAATTGGGGATTGGGTCGCCAACGGCCAGTCTTGACCGCTTCCCAGTCAATATTAGTCAGGGGTTCGGGATGGTTCCCTTCGGCATCTACCCAAAAGATTGGATGAAAAATCTGAGCAACCCCATGGGTATCCAACGTGGGGATGAGTTCCGTGAGTAAATTCAAATTTCGGTAAACAAATTTACATAAACGAATATTATCTTCGACTGCACCTTGCCCCGATCGCCCGCCCACAAACAACTCAAAATCAGGAACGCAGAACGTATTTTGCACATCAATCATTAACAGAGCAATTCGTTGCGAATCTTCCTGTGCCGGTGTAATTTGGTGTGCCTTGGCCCATTGTTGAGCCTCGGTGGCCAGTTGGGCATAGGGCACACGCCAAACTTCGCCAACGCGATCGCCCTCAAACCAGTCAGGAATCGGTAATGATAAGGACATCAAGCAATTTTCTCCAATGTGAAAAGTCTGTATTCAAATGGTTCAAAAATGAATGCCAGATTATTCGGATAGTCTGATTTTTCCTCAGAATAAATCAATAGAAGGGATTGGTTGCTTAGCCTCAGCAGCGATCGCTCAAGGCTCTCTCGCAGACGAGCTTCTTATGTTGTTAAACAGCCCCCAGCATCATTCACTCGTGTCAGCTTACCCAAGTCCAGCGGCCACTACACTAACAACCGCTGAGGCAGCCAATTGTCCTAGCGCGATGGAGGGGCAACCGGGAACAGTCATGACATCGGCCGTGAATTTCAAGCGTTTATCGGTCATTGCGATTCTGCTTTGGGCCGGGGCTGCGGCCTTGGTGGTCATGCGGCCTCGCAACGAGACCCTCAGCCGTCTTGCGGAGCAGTTGGCCAGTGGTCATTGGCAAACGGCCAATGCCTTGACTTGGCAAATTTTGGCTCCTAATGCTCAGGTGGACAGCCTGATGCAGACGGACTGTGATTTGCTGCTGGAGGTCGATCGCCTCTGGAGCGACTATAGCGACGGTCAGTTGGGATTGCGCACCCAATCTCGTCTGGCCGCCATGGCCGCCCCCACGAGCCTAGCCCAGGAATGGGCGGCCCAGGAGGCTCCCGCGCCACTGCCTCCGCCTGGCAGCCTACCTAATGCGGCCAGCACCCACCAAGGCCCGGGACTGGCTGACCTGACAGCCCTGGCGATCGCCCGTTTCGAGCAATGTAAACGCTAGATCGGCACTTTTTGCCAAAGCATGATTGCACTGGACTGTTTTGGAGCAACCCAATTATCAACTTCTGAACACAAACGGGTTGTGGCCAAGGATTACAGATGGCTCGACCCCGATTGACTGATCTGTTACGGTTGGTGCGATCGTTTGGTCGATCTGTCTCTTAATCTATGGCCTTGCGATATCTAGCTTTGCAACTTCTACCCTTGCAATTTCCAGCGCTTAGATTTCCAGCGCTTAGATTTCTAGTCTTTAGATTCCCAATATCGAAGCCTGAATTGAACCATGAGAGCCATGAATTGAAGCCTACATTCAGGCATTGCTCGGATCGCCATTGGCGGTGGTTGCTGGGATCGCTGGCGAGCTTGGGCTGTTTGGGCGGTGGGACAGTGGCAGCCATCGCCCAAACTCCCCCTTTGCCCCGTCCCGATCGCCTGCCGGATCCAATCACCATTCCGGAGCCAGACCAGCCCCCGCCCACTTTGCAGCCGCCCCCGATCGAGCAGCCAGCCTCGCCCTCTGACCTGCCGCCGATCCCCGGTCAAATTATGGTGAAGGCTTTTCGGGTCACGGGCAGCACGATTTTCACAGAGCGTGAATTTGCGACCCTGCTTCAACCCTACACCAATCGCCCCCTCACCTTTGCGGAGTTGCTGGAAGCGCGATCGGCGGTGACACAGCAATATGTCAACAAAGGCTACAAAACCTCCGGGGCCTTTTTGCCGCCCCAGGAGATTGATCCGGTTCAGGGCATTGTGGAGATTCGGGTACTGGAAGGTCGGCTAGAGGCGATCGAGGTGCAGGGGTTACGACGACTGCGCCCCAGCTACGTGCAACGGCGCATTGAACGGGCCACCCAACCGCCGCTCCAGGTCAATCGCCTGCTGACCGCTCTGCAACTGTTGCAGGCCGATCCCCTCATTGAAACCGTTTCCGCAGAGCTTTCGGCAGGAACCGAACCGGGCACGAACCTGCTGCGGATCACCCTCACGGAAGCCGACAGCCTCCATGGCGATCTATCGGTGGATAATGGGCGATCGCCCAGCGTGGGCACAGTTCGACGACGCGCCACCATCACCCAAGCCAACCTGCTGGGGCTAGGCGATGGTATCAGCCTCAGCTACACCAACACCGACGGCAGCGACTCGATCGAAGCCAGTTACACCATCCCGATCGACAGTCGCAACAGCACGATCGGGGCCCGCTTCCAATGGACCGGCAGCAGCATCGTTGAAGATCCCTTCGGCCCCCTCGACATCCAAGCCGACTCCTACCAATACGAACTGACCTATCGCCGCCCCCTGGTGCAGCAGCCCAACTATGAAGTCGTCACGGGCTTAACCCTCTCGCACCTGGACAGCCAAACCAGCCTGCTCGGCATTGACTTTCCCCTTTCCCCGGGAGCCGATGACCAAGGACAAACCAGCGTCACTGCCCTGCGGTGGTTTCACGAGTGGACCAGTCGCAGCGAAAGCTACGTTTTGGCCTTGCGATCGCAACTGAGTTTGGGACTGGATGCCCTTGACTCCACCATCAATCGCGAGTCGCCCGATAGTCAATTCTTGGCCTGGCGTGGCCAAGCCCAGTGGGTGCGCCAATTTGCGCCCGATACGCTGCTGCTGGTGCGGGGTGAGGCCCAATGGGCCGATCGCCCGCTCTTGCCCGTGGAGCAGTTTGGCCTAGGGGGATTTGAAAGCGTTCGGGGCTATCGCCAAGACTTGCTGCTGACCGATGGCGGGCTGTTTGGGTCGGCTGAATTGCGCCTGCCCCTGTTCCGCGCGCCCAAAATTAAAGGGGTGATGCAAATTGTGCCCTTTCTGGATGTGGGAACCGGCTGGAACCGGGGCGATCGACCCGATCCCGATCCCCAAACCCTCGTTGGTCTCGGGTTGGGCCTCCGATGGCAACAGGGCGATCGATTCACAGCGCGCCTAGACTACGCCATTCCCCTGGTGGAGGTGGACAACCCAGACCAAGACACCTGGCAGGAAAATGGCCTCTATTTTTCCGTGCAGTGGCGAGCTTTTTGATTGCGGAGTTCCGCCGCTGGCGAATTCCCTTGACCCAACGGCGATCGGCGCGATCGGGCACGAATTCCAAAAACTCATAGCTCCCATTGCCCCGTTGCCGCTGGGAACGATGGGGAGCGATCATCCAAAATAACCACCCAAAACCAGCACCCAACCACCGCCCAACCAGGACTCAGCCTTCCCCCAAAATTGGTGAACCCAAGCTGTCAATGGCGGAAATCTTGTCCATAAATCTCGCTAAAAATCGATTTATAGAAAAATTTAGGTCTAAAACCCCGCCCTTTCAGGTCATGCTAAATTACAGGTGGCCGCTGGGCTAGCGGTTTCAGTCTGTGGAGCAACCGTAAAACCCAAAGAGAATCGATCTCAGCAGGCTGGTGCGATGAAGCAGAAACCCAAACCTCATGATTTGGGAATCCCCGTCCACTTGCGGTGGGGAGGATGTCAACCCTATTTTTGATGGCGGCATTGCATCGGAATAGAGCGACCGATCCGGATCCATGAATAATTGTTTGTGATTGTTCGTGGTTGTTTGTGAATAATTGCTTTTTGAAATATTTCGATCGCTCCATGCAGAACTTTTTCAGTCCCTATTCCAGTTTCCATGAGTCGTTCTAGCGCCTCCGCCACTGTCATTTCGGTTGGGGCGATCGACCAGCGATCGCAAACGACCCATGTGCAACAGGTGCTGCGCCTTTCAACCCAAGGCAAACGGTTGCACAACATCACCAGCGCGATCGCGGAACTGGTGGCGCGATCGGGAGTGACCACCGGCCTCTGTACGCTGTTTGTGCAGCATACCTCCGCCAGCCTGGTGATCCAGGAAAACGCCGATTCTGACGTGTTACAAGACCTGGAAGCCTTCCTCGCCGGCCTCGTCCCCGAATCGGCTCCCTACCAACACAGTGCCGAAGGGCCCGATGACATGCCGGCCCACATTCGCACCGCCTTGACCCACACTTCTGAACAAATTCCGATCGTGCATGGTCAACTGGGACTGGGGATTTGGCAGGGAATCTATCTCTGGGAACATCGACAGCACGGTCGCACGCGCGAAGTTGTGGTACATATCATGGGTGGTTAACTCGCCCGATTGCGAGGGATGGCGGTCAGCAACCGCCGCCAACTGCGAAGGAGGATGTCGTGAGTAAGGTGCTAATTGTCGATGACAGCGCAACGATGCGCGAGATGATTGCCGCACTCCTCCAAAAACACGGCATGACGACGGTTTTGGCGGGCGATGGGGTAGAGGCACAGGTGCAATTTGAGGCCAGTGCTCCGGATTTGGTAATCACAGACATTGTGATGCCCCGGATGAATGGCTATGAATTTTGTCGTTGGATGAAGTCGGATAACAACCGAAAGGATGTGCCCGTGGTGCTTTGCACCAGCAAAAGCGAAGAGTTCGATCGCTACTGGGGCATGAAACAAGGGGCCGATGCTTACATCGCCAAGCCCTTCCAACCGGAAGAGCTGATTGACACGGTGCGGCAACTGTTGAAGTAGCACCTGAAGGAGCGTCTGGAATCTTGAAATTGGGCCAATCCCCTCCCTGGCAACACCTGCGATCGCGCGAGACTCCGGGGATATTGGGCGATCGAGTCTTGAACCCAACCCAGTTTTTTGCCCCTGCCCACCCGCCGTGCCAGATTAATCGCCCGCTGGATTAATTCAGGTTGCTAAGATGGCCTTGCGATCGTTGTCAGCAGCATTGGGTAAACAGGACTGTGAGCAAACTGGGCAAACTGAGCTTCAAAAAACAGAGCATCCGAGCGCTCCAGGTTCTGGCTGTGCTTTGGGGTTGCATGGGGTTATCCATGCCGGCCCGGGCGGAAGTGTTGCTTCCCTATGCACCGCCGATTGATCCCCAATGGTCTGAGCAGGCTTTGGATCTAGCCCAAGATGCGGCGCGATTGGTGCAGTTTGAGCAATACGATGAGGCCCTGGCCCGCATTCGAGTGGCGGCCTATCTCGCTCCCAAAAATCCGCAGGTTTTGCGGTTGATGGGCGGTTTATATCTCCAGTCTCAACAGATTGATCGGGGCATTCAGGTGTTGGAATCGGCCCGGGCCTTGGCTCCGGAAGATCCATCGGTGTTGTTGGCGTTAGGGTCAGCCTACGGGCAACAGAAGCGCTGGGATGAGGCGCTGACCACGTTGCAGGCGGGCCTTAAGCTTCAGGATTCGCCCACGGGCCGGTTTGATTTGGGGAATGTCTACCTAACCATGGGCCGATTTCAGCAGGCGATCGAGCAGTTTCGGCAAGCGGTGACCCTGGAAGCGCGGATGTGGCCAGCGGTGAACAATATCGGCTTGGCGCTGTATGAGTTGGGCGATCGAGACAACGCCCTCAAGGAGTGGGAAGCGGCTTTGGCAGTGGATCCAACTGCCGCAGAACCCAAACTGGCGATCGCTACGGCCACCTATACCGCTGCCGGTTGCCAAAGCCAAGCCCGAGATCCCAACTGCCTGAAGGGGTTGGCCCTGGCCCAGGAAGCTTTGGACACCGATGAGCGCTATGCGGATTTGCAGTACCTGAAGGACAACCTCTGGGGCACTCAACTGTTGAAAGATGCACAAGTGTTGCTCGATCGCCTCAAGCGCGATCGGGCCGCAGCTCGCTAAATGCCAGTTCGCTCAACTTCAACTCGCTTAGCTTCAACGCAATCCAGCAGGGATGGACAATGCCGGTTCTCGCCCGCTGGATTGCTCTAGAGGTTAAAGCTTGAGGAATTTTTCTAGGGCGGCCACCATGGCGGGCGGCCAACGGCGCACCTTCGCCACCCATTCCAAGTCCTTGTAGCGCCGATCGAGGCCCACCACCGAGACCCACTGGCTTTCGGCCTCGCCCCGATCGCCCGCGTCCCACAGGGCCGCCGTCAGGGCCGCCCGCGCATCCGCAAAGGTGGGATATTTCCGCACCAAATTCCGCAACAGGCGCAAGGCCTCCGCCCGATCGCCCAACTGAAACAAGGCCAGGGCATGGTTCACCCGGGCGATCGCAAAATCGGGAGCCAAGCGCTCCGCCTGGGCATAGTCTTCCACCGCGATGGCCCATTGACCAAGGCCCGCCTCCGCATTGCCCCGGTTGTTGTAGGCAGCCGCATCATTGGGATCCAATTCCAACACATGGTCATAGTCCGCGATCGCCCCCGTCAGATCGCCCGCATTCTCCCGAGCCGCTCCCCGATTCAGGTAGGGATCCGGCGCATTGGGAGCACGGCTAATCGCTTCGTTATAGTCCGCGATCGCCTCCTGCAGCCGATTTTGGCTGGCGCGGGCATTGCCCCGGTTGCTCCAAATTTCCGCATTGTCGGGAAAAAGTTCCAGAATTTGCGTCCAGTAACGCTCAGCCTGGGCAAATTGCCCACCATTGGTGGCCTCAAAAGCTTGGTCAAAGAGCGATCGCGCGGCCTGAACGCGGGCTTCGAGGGGCAACTCATCGGCAAAACTCGGCATTGGCACAATTGCCCAACTGGCACAAATCACCAATCCCATCAGCCCGATCGCCAAACTTCGCCCCATTGCTTGCAAGCACCACCATTTGAAGCGTTCAGCCCCTCCTGGCTTAACTCCTCCCTGGACTTGAAGCCAACGGGCGGTTACCAATTGAGATATCGGTTTGAATACTGTCCCGCAAGCGATCCGGGCGAACTGGCGATCGAGTTGTATTGACCAAGAGCGACCCACCCGGTTGCCCATCGCTGTCACCGCCGATCGCCCCTGTGGTTCCCTGCGGTGATCCCGGCACTGACCGGGACTCGAACCCCATTGATGACCGGTTACGATCGAGCCAGCCAGGGCCAACAACAACTGGAACAAGCGTAAAACTCGCATGGGTTGGAACTCTGGGGGACACCGATAAGCATCCTAGCGCGATCGTTCTCTGCCATTACACCCGTTTTACCGATGTCTGCCTAAGGCGCACACCTTGTCCATCCTTGCCGATTTGCTGAGAGGTCAACCCATGAAAACGTCCCACAAAACTTGGACTGCCGCGATCACCTTCCTGCTGGCAGGGAGCTTGGCCAGCGTGGCCTGGGCCCAAAACACCACCGATCCCCAGCAGTTCATCAGCGGCAGCGCTCGCAGTTGCCAAGGTTGCGATCTTCAGGAAGCCAACCTCAGCGGCATCAGTCGGGTCAATGCGCGGCTGCGTCAGGCCCAACTGCAACTGGCCAATCTTTCCGACAGCAACTTCGAGGGCAGCTACTTCACCTGTGCCAACTTGACCAGTGCCAACCTACGCAATACCAAGCTGCGATTTGCCAATTTTGTGGATGCCAACCTCAGCGGAACTGACCTGCGGGGAGCTGATCTGCGCAATGTGGACTTGGGCGGGGCGATCGTAGACGAAAACACCAACTTTGAAGGGGCCAACCTTGAAGGGGCAAAGCTTTGGGATTCTGCAACCCTCTACCGCTCCGGTGTCGATTTACGGCGGATTCCCCGCAACGTTGAAGGCGATCTGGAGCGGGTGCGCTGCCGGAATCGCTAGGGCCAGCAGTCTAATTAGTCCTAGCTAACCCGATCGCAACTGACCTAGCCAACAGAATCCGGCTTGCGGGCGGCCTCGCTCTCCCCTAATTCCAGTAAAATTTTCTATTGCCCTTTGCTCTTCGCGCGCGGGGAACTCCACGTTTGGCCGCGGCCGAACGCCCCGCGCCTTATCTTGTGGGCGAGATTTTTTTCTGGAAACCGTTCCCCTTTTTGCCGGTGAAAGACGCGATCGCCCGCCTTCGTTCAGCCCTGGAAACCGCCCTGGTCAAAGCCTTTGGCCCGGAGTTGGTTGGCACGGATCCGATGCTGGTTCCGGCCAGCAATCCCAAATTCGGGGATTACCAAGCCAATGTGGCTCTATCTTTAGCAAAACAGTGGGGCAAGCCGCCGCGCGAGGTAGCCAGCGCGATCGTGGCGGCCTTGGCGATCGAGGATTTCTGCGACTCCCCTACCATTGCGGGGCCGGGCTTCATTAACCTGACCCTCAAGGCCGACTACCTGTTGGGGCAATTGCGATCGAGTCAAGGGAGCGATCGATTGGGCATTGACCCCGTAGCGCAACCGCAGCGCATTTTGGTGGACTTTTCCAGCCCCAACATTGCCAAGGAAATGCATGTGGGCCATTTGCGCTCCACGATCATTGGCGATGTGCTGGCCCGGGTTTTGGAGTTTTTGGGCCACGACGTGTTGCGGCTGAACCATGTGGGCGATTGGGGCACGCAGTTTGGGATGTTGATTACCCATCTGCGGGAAGTGGCTCCGGAGGCCCTCACCAACGCCAATGCGATCGACCTGGGCGATCTGGTGGCGTTCTATCAAAAAGCGAAAAAGCGGTTTGATGAGGACGAGGATTTCAAAGAGCGATCGCGCCAAGAGGTTGTGCGCTTGCAGGGCGGCGATCCCGACAGCCGCCGCGCCTGGCAATTGCTCTGCGATCAATCCCGGCGAGAATTCCAAAAAATCTACGACCTGCTCGATATTCAACTCACGGAACGGGGAGAATCGTTCTATAACCCCCTGCTGTCGGAGGTGGTGAGCGCCCTGGAAACATCGGGCCTGCTGGTGGAGGATGCGGGGGCCCGCTGCGTGTTCCTGGACGGTTTTGTGAATAAGGACGGGAACCCGCTGCCCCTGATTGTTCAAAAGTCCGATGGAGGCTACAACTACGCCACAACGGATTTAGCCGCCATTCGTTATCGCACCACCCAAGACCGGGCTGATCGAATCATTTACGTCACCGATTCGGGGCAAGCAAACCACTTTGCCCAGGTGTTTCAGGTGGCCGAGCGGGCGGGCTGGGTTCCGGCGGGAGTGGAGCTGGTGCATGTGCCCTTTGGTTTGGTGCTGGGTGAGGACGGCAAAAAGCTGAAGACCCGATCGGGAGATACACCGAAGCTGAAGGATTTGTTGGCGGAGGCGATCGATCGATCGCGGGCCGACGTGGAACAGCGGTTGCAGTCAGAAGAGCGCAGTGAAACTCCCGAGTTCATTGAACAGGTGGCGCAAATTGTGGGCCTCAGCGCGGTGAAATATGCGGACTTGTCCCAAAACCGCACCAGTAGCTATGCCTTTAGCTACGACAAAATGTTGGCGCTTCAGGGCAACACAGCACCCTATATGCTCTATGCCTATGCTCGGATTCAAAGCATTAGCCGCAAGGGTGAAATTGATTTTCAGAACTTGGACAGTACCGAACTCATCCTCAGTGACGAGAGCGAATGGGCATTGCTCAAGCATCTTTTGCGACTGGATGAAGTTCTAGAGGCGATCGCAGCGGAATTGATGCCCAATCGCCTCTGTGAATATCTTTTTGAATTGAGCAAAAAGTTCAATAAATTCTATGATCGCTGCCCGGTTTTGAATGCCACAGAACCCGATCGCACTTCCCGCTTAGTGCTCTGTGATGCCACGGCGCGCACCCTGAAGCTGGGGTTGAATTTGTTGGGTATTGCAGTGCTCGATCGAATCTAAGCTCATCAATTCCGAGCCAAGTTAACAAGCTAATTGGTTATCTCAGAAGCGAACCCAAAAGGTTCAGCAACAGCTCATTTCAACGCCTCAAATGGCTCAATCCAGTCCGCGCGATCGGGTAATTGGGCCCGCACTTGCCCACGCCAACGTTCACGACTGCCCAACAGTTCAATAGGCGTTGATAGGGCATCGAGCAGGGAGCCTCTCTTAAACAGCCAGCGCCCAAAAGCCAGGGGCAACTCTCGCAGGCCCCAGCGCACCCAGCGGCGCAATTCCTGGCGAGCCGATCGACGACGCATCAGCGGCACACCATGCAACTGGTGTAGGTAGCGATTGGAGCGGCCATAACGCCGCCATTGACTGGCAAATTCCTGCCAGGTGGCCCGATGACGGTGCTCCACAATGGCCTCCGGCGCAAAGGCGATCGCCCAGTCTGTGGCCTGTTGCATCCGCCAGCACAAATCCGCATCGCCTCCGGTGGTCAGATAAGGACGAAACAGCCCGATCGCCTGGAAAACTGCTCGCCGCACCGCCAGGTTCGCCGTTTGGCCATAGGGCAAGAAGGGGTGGTCGATCGTGTGTTTTTGCGAGAGGGTTTCTTGACGATCGGCATAGCGTTCTAGCAGGGTATGGCCCGGCAGGGACGTGATTTCCCCAGCCACCATCCCGATCGCGGAATCGGCAAAATCTCCAATCAGCGATCGCAGCCATTGCGGTTGAGGGCGACAGTCCGCATCCGTAAACACCAGAATTTCCCCCCGCGCTACCCGAATTCCCCGGTTCCGCGCCGCATAGGACGACTGAATCGTCAATTCCTGAAGAGGATGCAGTTGCCATCCCCGATCGCTAGCCATTTGCTGGGCCCGCTGCAGCCAATCCCAGGAGCGATCGCCGCTGCGATTGTCCACCAGAATAAATTCCACTTGGCTGGGGGGATAGTCCTGGGCCAACAGGCAATCAACCAAAGGAGGCAAGTCCGCCTCGCCGTTATAGATCGGCACAATCACGGACACCATGGGCCAAGACTCCGGCTCCATGGCAACGGTCGATCGCCCCGTTGCGCTCACCGGTTCCCTCGAATCCAGATCAGAATCGTCCATGCTTTCTAGAACGCCAAGGAACATCCAAAAATCATGCTGCTTAACCAATTGGCTTGATGCTCTGACTCAATTCGCTGACTCAATTCGCTGATTCATCAAGGTCACCGGCTCGATCGGTCAGGCGATCGCCACAGCCCCGGCAGCTTGCCCCCTTCAGGATACTGTTGAGTTTGCCATTCCACGGGATGATTGCCCCACAAAAAACGGGGCCCGGGGCCCCGCAATTTCAGGCGTTATTTCAGGTATCGTTTCAGGCGTTTCTGAGGGCTTGAGTCTTGGATGGTAGGGAATTGTGCTAGCAACCAGATCAATATGTAACTGCAACGAAGGGGATGATCAACGCCACCAGAGTCCCAGAGCACCAAGGGCGGCAGCTACCAGATAAAACGTGGAAACCACTTGCAATTCTGACCAGCCAGAAAGCTCAAAATGGTGATGCAGCGGGGCCATCTTGAAGAGCCGCTTGCCCTTGCCGTCCGGGCCTTTGGTGGCTTTGTAATAGCTCACCTGCAACACCACCGAAAGGGTTTCAGCTAAGAACACCCCGCCAACAATGGCCAAACTCCAAAGCGAGTGGGTCAACAGGGCCACGGCAGCCAACGCACCGCCGAGGGCCAAAGATCCCGTATCGCCCATGAACACGCGGGCTGGATTGCGGTTATAGGCCAAAAAACCCAGGCAGGCTCCAGACAGGCAAGCACAGAAGAGACCGAGGGACGGAGAAGTGGGGTAAGCAATCGCTCCCAAGCTCAAGAGAGCGATCGCCCCAGTGCCGCCCGCCAGTCCATCCAAGCCGTCGGTAAGGTTTGTAGCGTTGCTTTCCGCCACCAGGGTGAACCAGCCGATCGGGAAAAACAAAACTCCCAGAGGCAGCGCAAACCCCAAGGGCAAGGCCACCGTTGTTAAATCCCAAGATTTTGTCAGTCCCAACCAGAGGCAAAACAACCCACCAAACAGCACTTGCAGCGCCAGCTTTTGGCGCGGGGTAATGCCTTTATTCGATTTGCGGCGCAAGACCTGCCAATCATCAATCCAACCAATGAAGCCATAGGCCAGGGTCAAGGCTCCCACCGCCAGTGCGTCGGCCCATTGGGAACCAGACCAACCGCAACCTATTCCTAGCAGTAGGGTCAGAACTACGGCCGTGGGCACAAAGAAGATGCCGCCCATGGTGGGGGTTCCCGCTTTCACAAAGTGGGATTGGGGGCCATCTTCTCGAATCACCTGGCCGGTTTTGAGGCGGCGCAACAGGGGCACTACCCAAGACCCGATCGCGGCGGTCACAGCGGCGGCTGTCACCAGCGGCAAGGTGAGCGATTCCAGGCCATAGGGCGATCGCCCAGACAGACCGTCGATTGTCACTGCGGCAGCGCTCAGGCAACCCGTCAGCAGCAAAAATAGCTGCGTGCCGGTTAGTGCAAAGGATTTTTGAACTGGAAATTTAGCATCCACAACAAAACCAGTAACTCACTCGTCACACCACACACACCATCTGTCCAAGCATCGCCTCTATCCGTGCCGCATTCCCGATTTAACTTTTTCCATCATTCCCTGACTCCCTGGAGGTAGACCCTGGGCATCGCGTGAATGGATGGGCGTTAGCGGCGCTGCAGCGTGGGCAATGACGATGTTAGGAAACCGCGCTGAGGGGCTAGAACCATGACCCGTTTGATTAGATACGGGATGGGCAACCTTAGGCGCTCATTAAAGCACGAATCCTGATGATCGGCGATCCGCTCTTTGGAATTCAGAACCCGGATCGACTGGCAAAATCCTCATCAAAAATCCATTAAGAATTGTTGTGGCACAGGATCGACCGATTACCAATGCTGAATTTTGATCCCGAGCCGCTGATCCCGAGCCACTGATCCCGGCAGCTCGAACAACCCAGTCAATCACCCCTGTGGGTTAATCACGCCCAGGTGTTGCTCAGGGCGATCGGGCAGGCAATCCCGCAAAAAAGCCGGGAGCGATTGCCCCGTTGGTCAATCGCTCCCGGTCATTTCACTGAAATTGTGGCTTACATCCTCAAGGTTGGCCTAGCCTAAAACACCAACTGGGTTGAGGCCTGCTCCTTGTCCGGAATCGTGGTGTATTCGGCCAGAATTTGGCGGAATTCATCACCATCGATCGTTTCCTTTTCCACCAGCAGATCCACCAGGCGATCGATCGCCGTCCGATTTTCACGGATGATCCGCTTGGCTTCCAGATAGCAGTGATCCACGATCGAGCGCACTTGGGCATCCACCCGGGCTGCGATCTCTTCGGAATAGTCCGATCGGGTCAACCAGTCGCGACCCAAAAAGACTTCCGAAGATTGGGTTTCCAGGGAAATCGGGCCAATGTCCGACATCCCAAAGCGGGTCACCATTTGCCGAGCCATGTTGGCCACCTGTTGCAGGTCGCCGCCGGCCCCGGTTGTCACTTCCGCATCACCGAAGATCACATCTTCCGCCGCACGACCGCCCAAAGCACCGGAAATCCGAGCCATGATTTGCGATCGCGAAATCAGCATCTGATCTTCGCTGGGGGTGAACCAGGTCAGACCGCGAGCTTGACCGCGCGGGATCAGGGTCACCTTCTGCACCGGATCGTGGTTCTTCATCAGCGTCCCCACGATCGCATGGCCGATCTCATGGTAGGCAATCAGGCGCTTGCTCTTGCTATCCACCAGAGGCGTGCCTTCCATCCCGGCAATCACCCGATCGACCGCATCGTCAATTTCCTGCATCGTGATTGCGTCCTTGCGGCGACGAGCCGTCAGGATAGCCGCTTCATTCAGCAGGTTCGACAGGTCAGCCCCCGTAAAGCCAGGAGTCCGACGGGCGATCACCTCAAGGGAAATTTCATCCGCCAGCTTTTTGTTACGAGCGTGGACATTCAGAATTTCCACACGGCCCTTCACATCCGGTGCATCCACCGTCACTTGGCGATCGAACCGGCCCGGTCGCAGCAGGGCCGAATCCAACACATCCGGGCGGTTGGTGGCTGCGATCACGATGATCCCCGTGTTGCCCTCAAAGCCATCCATTTCGGTCAGCATTTGGTTCAGGGTCTGTTCACGCTCATCGTTACCGCCGCCGATCCCCGCGCCCCGTTGGCGACCCACCGCATCAATTTCATCAATGAAGATGATGCAGGGAGCGTTTTCCTTGGCTTTTTTGAACAGGTCGCGTACGCGGGAAGCACCCACGCCCACGAACATTTCCACAAATTCCGAACCGGAGATGCTGAAGAACGGTACGCCCGCTTCCCCGGCGATCGCCTTAGCCAGCAGGGTTTTACCGGTTCCCGGAGGGCCCACCAACAGCACACCCTTCGGAATTCGTGCGCCCACCGCCGTAAAGCGTTCCGGCTTCTTCAGGAAGGTCACAACTTCTTGCAGTTCTTCCTTGGCCTCGTCCACGCCGGCCACGTCATCAAACATCACGCCGGTTTTGGCTTCCATTTGGAACCGGGCCCGCGACTTGCCAAATTGCATGGCTTGGCCAGGGCCACCGGGGACATTGTTCGATCGCCGGAACAGGAAAAACAACCCCGACAGCAACAGAATCGGGAACACCAAATTCCCTAAGAGACCCCAGAGGGCCCCATCGTTGCGCATCGGGTGCGAATCCAGGTTCACCCCGGCTTCGCGCAGCTTGGCAATCAAGTCTGGCGCGGCCACGGGCAAGTCAACCCGCAAACGCTGAAGACGACCATCCAGCTCGGGATCGACGGCCTCGACAATCGCCGTGCGGCCGCCCTCATACAGGTCAACTTCAACAATCCGGCCCGCGTCCAAATATTCTAAAAAGCGGCCGTAGGTCATCCGGGTATTCGCCGCGTTTTTACCCATGTCTGCTGTGGGGCCCGAAACTGCGCCCTGCCATAGGAAAAACCCTACGATCAGGACGGGCAACGTCCACAGCAGCGCGACTCTCCAAGAGAATTTCATCTGATGAGTTGCCCCTCAATCAACGCCTGTTATGTGCCTGTTATGCGGCTCGGGCGATCCCGAGTCTTAACCAAATGTAACTTACTGTTAAGCAGCCAGCAACCGAACTCAGTTTGGTTCGGTTCTGGTGGTGGCCCGTGGCGATCGGGAAACTTGCTCCAAAACCACTGCTATGACTGGGTTTGGTGTCTTGGGGAGCTAGTTACAATTACCTAGCAGATAGTTGCTCTCCTGCCGTTCCCTGAGATTGAGGGGGAAACCAGCAAGGTTAAATGGGAGCGAGGTAGCCATCGGCCGTAGGGTTAAGTTGGCAAACGTCAAATTAGCAGCGGAAAATTGTGAAAGAATGGCCACTCCAAAAATGGTGATTAAAAAAATGGTGATGGAAAACATTTGCCTCTAGATTGGATTTCTAGATCAAACTGTTTCTAGACCGGTGTGAGTGGCTACGGCAAAAAATCACACCGCACCTCCAAATCGTCATTACGTCTTCAGGGAGGGATTAGGTCGCTGGCTTCCGCGCATACTTTACCCTGTCTATAAGTCCCGTCAATCTGACCCCGACTGACCTCGAATCCTGGTATCACGCAGAGTTATGAGCATCGAAAAAATTGTTGAACAAGCGTTACGCGATGGCTATTTGACTCCGGCCATGGAAGCGGAAGTGGGGCGGATTTGCGATACAGCTTCCGAGTTATCGATCGAGGAGTATATGGCTCTCGATCGATTGATGGGTGCATTGCTGACTGGTGAAGTGGTTGTGCTGCCGCGCAAGCAATTTATCAACGTCATGGAAGAATTGGTGCTCACAGAGGCCATCACCCGAGTCGCGGAAATTGAAACCACCAGCGATCGGGCTTTGGATGTGGGCGATATTGCTGCCTATGCCCTCAATCGCTTGCCGCCCCTCTATGCCACCACCGAGGAGGGAGCCAACTACCAACGCCAACGGGCCAAGGAACAGCTCCAAGACCTCATTGCCAGCCAGGTGAACGAAGCCATTGTTCACAGCCAATCCAAGCCGGAATTCTTCCCGGAGCGGCAACCCCTTGGCAAGCCCAGCGGCGATGTGCTCTCGCAAGTTAGCGCCCTGCTGCAATCTTCGGCCCCGGCTTTCGAGGCTGATGTGCCCGGTGGTACCAAACGCTAGTCCCCGGTTGTTCAATTTGTTTTGCCCGTCGCTGCTGGTTTCCAACCCAGCGACGGGTTGCCGCTAGCCGCCAACGCTCGCGCCAGAATCGGTGATTTTAGACCCGAGCGATCGCAAAATCCTTAAGCCAGGAACTCTGAAGACCACCCCCGCGTCTGGAAAGCATGGGATATCCATCAACCCAGATGCGCGTATGAGCTACTCCCCGCCCGTGCCCTGGTCCAAGATCGAGGCCGCCTTGCCCCAAACGCCTGTGCCGCCTCAGAAATTATCAAGCGCTGATTTGGTGCTGCGTTGCCAAGCAGGCTTGCAGCCCGATCGGGCTGCTTTTTCAGAACTGCTGCGGCGCTACCAGCCCCATGTGGATCGCGTGCTGTATCACCTTGCGCCGGACTGGTCCGATCGGGCAGACCTCGCGCAGGAGGTGTGGTTGCGGGTCTATCGCCACCTCCACCGCCTCAAGGAGCCAGAAAAGTTCCGGGGATGGTTGAGCCGCATTGCCACCAATTTGTTCTATGACGAATTGCGCAAACGGAAGCGCGATCGGGCCCCCGTCTCCTTAGATGCCACACGGCAACTGGACGATGGCGAACTGGATTGGGAAATTGCCTCCCCTGACCCCAGCCCCGAAGAGAACCTATCCTCGCAAGAGTTCTACGAGAAGCTGCGAGAGGCGATCGCCGATTTGCCTGAAGCCTTCCGCACCACGATCATTCTGCGGGAAATTGAAGATTTGCCCTACGAGCAAATTGCGGAAATGACCGGGGTTTCATTGGGCACAGTGAAATCGCGAATTGCCCGGGCCCGGGCCCGCTTGCAAACGCAACTACAAAATTATCTCAATCACTAGGTGTTGAGTGATTGATCCCAGTGGGCTGAACCAATGGGTTGATCTGGGATCTGAATTGCGGAGAAATCCGGAGTTATGTTCGCTACTCCGTACGCTCAAAATTGGGTTAAATCGGCAGAGTTTCGGTTGCTTGGATGTTCCAATGAGAACTTGTCAAATATCCAAGAAAAACCTGAGCAAAGTCATCAGAAAGTCAGCGATCGGATACTGATCATTGAAAAAGTTTCAGGGTAGAAATCTCGGTTCCTAAAGATTTAGACTAAAGCTGGAACCAATTAGCAGGTTCCAATGTCGTCTGTGATTGAACGGTGTGTCGCGAGTGCTGTTGTGATTGGTTTGTTAAGGGCTGTGGTGCTGCTATGACTTCTGAAATGCGTCCCCATGGACAAGACCCTGATTGGTCCGAAGCGTTCTGGTCTCGGGTTGCGGCATCGGATTCTGATCGCAGCCTCAACCAAGACCTAGACGGCGATCGCCTAGAGCGGGATTACCTCGACCCAGGCTCCGATCCTGCGATTACGGAATCTTGGGGTTCGGGTTCTCCCATTGGCCTTGAGCAGTTTGAGTTGCTCAGTGCTTATCTCGATGATGAAGTCACCCCTGAAGAGCGACAGCAGGTTGAGGCCTGGTTGGCTACGGACTCAGCGGTGCAACAGGTTTTTAGAACGATGGGTGGTTTGAGCCGATCAATCACTCAAATTCCGGTGCCCGCTGCAGCCCCGATCGAGCAAACCGTGCAAGGCGTGTTGGCCAAGCTCGATCGCCGGAAACAGCGCCTGCAATGGGTTGGTGGCTCCGCGATCGCGGCGGTGGTGACGGCGGCCTTGGCTTCCATCAGCACGGGCTGGCAGGAACCAAGCTGGCAAATGGCGAGCTATCGATCGACTCCTGAGCAGTCCCTGGCCTTGTCTAGCCAATCGCCAACGCTGGCCCCCACGGAGCCGGCCGCTTCGCCCACTGGTCAAACGCCGCGATCGGTGGTCGATCGTGCCCTGATCATCGAATAAGCGGCTCAAACTGAGCAGTTCTCGGATCGGCATTGCGCCCCTGTGGTGTTTTGCCGATTCTTTTGATTAAGTTGCTGCCTCGCTTTGCGCAAGCGTCGATCGCGCTGAGGATCAGTGACCATGCGCCCCTGTCTTTGGGATTTTGAGACCCCAGGTTGGAGATCCCTGGGAGCTTTTTGAGGGGTTAGCACGTCTGAGGAACTATCGACGAAGTACCGTTCAGGCGGTGCCGCTCTTGCAGTGCTGTTCTTGAGAGTGCTGTTCCTGAGAGCGCTGTTCTTGAGAGTGCCGAAATTCGCTCCCCTTTCAGGCAATAGACCGCAGCCATTGCGCTTTGTAAGCTATTCCAATGTGCTGACCTGATTTCAAAGGGTTGCGAGGGTTGCGGTTGTCCATTCGCTCCACAGACTTGAATTCCCGAATATTCCTCGGTATACAGTCAAACTTAACGCCAAGTCATCTTCAAAGTACGGGGTTTCAGACCCAGGAGTTTTCGATGAAGTCAGCTATGAAATGGGCGATCGCTGGTTTGGTGGCCCTCAACCTGCCTTGGATGACCGCCGAAACTGCCAGAGCCGGTGCCATTAAATCCTTAGCCTCCTTCCAATGCCAACAGGTCAATGGCTATTACGCCACAGTGGCTGTTCAGCGAAATGGGCGCACAGCTCCGGTCATTGCCTGGACGAGTGAAGAATTTAGCGATGCGGGCTACACCCCCCAGCGCCGTTGTGGCGAAGTCACCAGCCGGTTGAACGGCGTGCTGCGAGAGAACGGTAATCGCCTCAGTAATATCTACTTAACCGTTGGACGGGTGAATAGCCACACGGTGGTTTGTAGTGTGGGCAACATGCGATCGGGCTGCAATCGCAACAATGTGCTCTTTACCCTCAGCCAAACCAACCGCCGATCGAACGATCCCCGTGAAGTGTTGGAGCGACTGTTCAACACGCGCGTTCTCAGCAGCGGCAACCCGGTACAAGAATCGGGTGGCCAACCCTATGTGAACTTGGAAAGTTTGGTGAATCAGCTTTTTTAGGTCGCTTTTTTAGGTCGCTTTTTTTAGGCTCCTTGCAGGATGGGCGGCCCTCAATATGGGGCGCAGGGGAAATGCCCTGCCATGATCAACCATCCAGATCAACCACCCCGATTAACGACCCAGCAAGCGCAACACCCCAACACCACTGAAATACAAGCCAAGGACTGCGCCGCTCAAGAGTCCCTGGGTCAGGGGATCAGTGGAGGGAGTCAGCACCGCGCCCAGGATCACCGCGCCCAACAACACGTAGCGCCATCCCGCCAGCATTTGCCCCGAGGAAACCACTCCCAATAAACCCAGCATCACTTGCAAAACGGGTATTTGGAAGGTGAGGGCCGTGCTGAAGAGCAAAAGCAGCACAAATTTAAAGTATTTCTCGATCGACCAAGCCTGTTCGACCACATCGCCGCCATAGCTCACGAAGAAGTTGAGGGCCGCTGGCACAAGGGCTTGGTAACCAAACACTAGGCCCATGATGAACAGGACGCTGGATCCCACAACGGCGGGCAGCACTAACCGCCGCTCGCGCCGGGTGAGGCCGGGCAGAACGAACTGAATAATCTGGTAAAGGATATAGGGGGTTGCCAGCAGCAAACCCGAGTAGCCAGTGACCTCGATCGAGACAAAGAAAAATTCACCGGGTGTCAGTTGCAGGAACTTCACCCCATTGGCCGGTGCTTCCAACAGCCGCACGATCGGCCGGACAAAGACGAAGCAAACGCCCATCGCCAGCACCACCACCCCCAAGGCCGCAAAGAGGCGCGATCGCAACTCCTCTAGGTGCTCAAAAAGGGACATTTCCACTTCATCGGGCAGCTCATCATTGGGGTCGATCGGGTCGATCGGCTCGGGCGACGGCATGGCCGGCGGGGTGATGTGGGGCTGGTCGAGGTCAGAGGAAGCGGTCATAGGGGAAGGAAAAATGGGGCGATCGAGGCGGTGAGGCTGGGCAGCGCCGGACGGCCGGGAAAACCCGCTGGGGCTGGTCAGTTAAGATTGGTCAGCACAGATTCATTTCTTAACATTCTAAGGGGCCTCCGTAACGATGAAATGGTGGCAAAAGCTGAAGGGAAGTCCGCTGGCACGCTGGGGCGCGATCGTGCTCGGATTGCTTTACACCGTTGCCCTGTTTGCGGAGTTTGTGGCTCCCTATGACCCCTACAGCGTCCAAGCGCAAGGGGCCCTGCTGCCACCCACGGTGATTCATTGGCAAGATCAGGCTGGGCAGTTTTTGGGGCCCCATGTTTATCCCACAACGCTGGGGGCAACGGATTTGCAGACGGGCGATCGCCCTTTGCGGGTGGATCGATCGCAGCCTTCTCGACTGCGACTGCTAACCACGGGCCCTGAATACCGGCTTTGGGGATTGATCCCCGCTCGGTGGCATCTATTTGGCACCGATGGGCCCGGGCGCTGGAATGTGTTAGGAACCGATGAGCAAGGGCGTGATCAGTTCAGTCGCTTGGTCTATGGCAGCCGCATCAGCCTCAGCATTGGACTGGTGGGAATTGCGATTTCTTTCCCGATCGGGCTGTTGGTTGGCGGCATTTCCGGCTACTTTGGCGGCTGGATTGACAGCACAATCATGCGGCTCACGGAAGTGCTGATGACCATTCCGGGCATTTACCTGTTGGTGGCTTTGGCTGCCGTCTTGCCCCCCGGCCTGAGCAGTGCCCAGCGGTTCTTCTTGATTGTGGCCATCACATCATTCATCAGTTGGTCGGGACTGGCACGAGTGATTCGCGGCCAAGTGTTGTCCATTAAGGAGCGGCCTTTTGTGCAGGCGGCCCGAGCCATGGGGGCAGGTACCCTCAGGATTGTGGTGTTACATGTGTTGCCCCAAACGGCCACTTACACGATTATTTCCGCAACTTTGGCCGTGCCGAGTTTCATTGTGGCGGAATCGGTGTTGAGCTTGGTGGGGCTGGGGATTCAGCAGCCAGATCCTTCCTGGGGCAATCTGTTGTCTTTGGGAACCAATGCTTCGATTTTGACGTTGCAGCCTTGGTTGGTTTGGCCCCCGGCGATCGCGGTGGTGCTGACGGTGCTGTCCTTTAATCTGTTGGGTGATGGGCTACGGGATGCTTTGGATCCGCGCAGCACGGAGCGATCGAGCCGCTTGAGTGAATAGCGGTTGATTAACTCTTGGGGTAAAAACCTAGACTCGCCGCAGCACAAACACACTCCCTTCATTGCCCCGACCAATTCGCAAGTCATCATCCAAATAGGTCACGTCTAACCACCCCTGTTGCTGGACAGGGTTCAGGGTGAAATTCAGCGATCGAAACTGATCGCCCTGTTCAGCCCGATCGACCCAATCGGTAATTTGGCGATAGTTCGCTAACCGCTGGGAACCCACCACAATTCGCTGAAAACGCACCGCCACCCGCACCGCCGACAAAGCCTCAAACCGGGCCGCCACCGCCACATAGCCCTCCAGCCAAGGGAAGTTGTTGTTGAGTTCCGCCAAGTTATAGATTGTTTGTCGATCGGGGCGAATGCATTGATAAATCGCGCCCAAATTGGCAATCGGGGGGCGATTAATACCCAATAGTTCTCGACTGGTGGTGTAAAGCAGTTGCCAATCGCCCGCGAGCTTGGCCGGCTGCTCGATCGGGCAGGGGGTTGGATTGCGCTCCTCCAGCCGCGTGATCAGCGCCAAAATAGCCGCCTTGTCAGAGGTCGTGGTTTTTAAACCCAAGTTTTGACCCACCAGGGCCGCAAGCAAATCTGATTTTCCCAGCATGATGAATTCAACAATCCAGTAGGACGCGGCGGAGCGATCGTGGCACACTTGACAGGGGAGGCCTCTTGTGGAAACACTAGGGTTCGCTTCCAGCCCAACAGGCACAATCCCCTATCAACCATATCGCTAGCAACCTATCCCTAAACTATTGATGAACACTCCTGCTTTGCGTGAAGAACCGCGCCGTGCTCGTGCGGGCGTGATCCCGGCCCAAACCAACGCTTCGATCTTGGACTGGCTGGAATCATCAGGTCGGCTGCGCGATCGCGATGAACGGGACTTTGAGTACAACGAGCGCGACGAAGAAATCGCCGATATGCTCGTGGGCGAAGAAACGGGCTACGAGCTGGATGACGACGACGACATGGCCAGCGACGAACCCTAGACCCTGTTACTCTTCAACCAATTAGCGCGATCGACCTCGGAGGCTTCATTGTCCCCAGCGCCCCCTTGACCGCACAGGTCGATCATTTACGCAATGGGGCTAGCAGTGATAGGATTTGAAATCGCGCCAACCAAGCGCCCAACCCCGAGGTAAGTCCATGCCTAAACTCAAAACTCGCAAAGCTGCCGCCAAGCGCTTTCGCAAGACCGGTAGCGGTAAATTTGCCCGCCGGAGCGCCCTGCGTAGCCACCTTCTAGAAAAGAAGAGCGCTGTTCGTAAGCGTCGTTTGGCCGGTGCAGCTCTGGTGCACGAGCGCGATGCAGACAACGTGCAACTCATGTTGCCTTATCTCTAAGGACGAAATCCTCGCAGCTTTTGCCCGGGGAACATGTCAATGCTAGTTGCCGCTATCTCGATCGGCGCTTCCCCGCTTTTCTCTGTTTTTTCTGTATTGCTTTAGTTTCAAGCAAAGTCAACCCCTATGGCACGTGTTAAGCGCGGCAATGTTGCTCGCAAACGCCGCAAAAAGATTCTGAAGCTCGCCAAGGGCTTCCGTGGTTCCCATTCGCGTCTGTTCCGCACCGCTAACCAGCAGGTGATGAAGGCCCTGCGGAGCGCCTATCGCGATCGCCGCCGCCGCAAGCGCGATTTTCGTCGTCTGTGGATTGCACGGATCAACGCTGCTGCTCGGATCAATGGCACGAGCTATAGCCAATTGGTGGGCAACCTGAAGAAGGCTGATATTCTGTTGAACCGGAAAATGCTGGCCCAGTTGGCTGTTCTGGATCCTGAAGTGTTTGGCAAGGTGGCCGAAGCTGCCAAGGCAAAAGCTGCGGGCTAAGGGTGCGATCGCTTGGTTTTGCGAATCAATTCAGCCGATGGGTGCAGCTTAATTCAGCACTTCGTTCAGCAAAATGATGGCGATGGCCAGTGGTGCTCAGGCGTGATAGCAACATCAATCCTTCTGGATAGTGAGGGCGCGGGCGATCGCGCCCTTTACTATTGATGTGGTGCTATTGATGTAGCCGCTGGTCAACGACAAGCCCTAGCAATTTCAATTTTTTTAATTAACGAGTCACCCTTTCAATTCCCTTGCTTTAATCCCTATGGAAGACTCAGTTGGTATTGTCTATATTTCAATTTTGGTGGGGCTGCTATCGATCGTGGCCTTTTTTGTACTGCGTCAGGTGTTCAAAACTCGTCGCCTAGAAAGTACCCTCAGCCGCTTGCAAAAAGCCGCCAGCAGCGGGGAAGCAGGTGCTCAGGCGTTTTATGAACTGGGCAGTATTTACATGGATAAAAAAATGTATGGCCAGGCGATCGAGCAATTCCAGCGATCGCTCAAGAAAGGTGAAGAAGAATCCACCGATAACTTGGCCATTGTTTACAACGCCTTGGGATTTGCTTACATAGCCCAAGAGCAGTTTGACTTGGCCATTCGGCAATACAAAGAAGCCGTCAAGCTCAACAGTGGCTACGTGACCGCCTGGAATAACTTGGGATTTGCCTACGAGAAGAAACAGTTGGTGAAGCAAGCCTTGGAAGCCTATGAGGCAGCCTTGGCAGCCGATCCCAAAAATGGTGTGGCTAAGCGCCGTCTGGAGTCATTGCAAAAGCGCGCATAAAATCAACAGCAGGGGCAAGGATTCCGCAGACCTTGCCCTTGTTTGTTTTTGTCGCGATGGAGTTAATCAACGGCTGTTGATGGAAATCAAAGCCTGGGAATTAACACCTGGGAATTAACACCTGGGAATTAACGCCTGCTTGCGATCTTGATTGGAAAACTTGAGGATTCGACCATGTTGGATATGTTGTCTTCGCTGCTGAAAAATCCTGCTCTGGCCGGTGGTTCAGGGGACTTGGGAGCCATGTTGCAAACCTTCCAAGCCATCAGCAGCCAAGGGGGATTGGACTTGGCGAACACCCAAGCAGTGATGGGAAGTGTGGCGAAATATTTGAAAGGGGGCTTGCAGGCTAACCAGGCGGCCAATGGTTTTGAGCAAACCCAAGCGTTGGTTGATCAATTGGGCGGTACGGAACCCAATGCGGCGGCGATCGGGGCGTTTCTGAATCAACCCCAAGTGGAACAAATGCTGGGGGAAATTGAGGCCCGCACAGGGCTGCCCGCCGGGTCGATCGAACCAATTTTGCCGATGGCAGTGCCCCTGATGCTGAACTTTTTAAAGTCCAATGAGCAAGGCAATTCGCTCCTTAGTGGCTATTTAGATAGCGACGGAGACGGGGATATTGATATGTCGGATTTGATGAGCTTGGCGATGAAATACCTGAGTCGCTAGGGCTGGTTTGATCGCTTGTAGGAGCACTGGCATCTCTGGCCGGGATGAACCGCCACAAGCCTACCCCTGGCATTGCTTCAGCAAAGACCAGAGTTGAGCTTGATCCGTGGCGGCAGGCAGGCAGGTTAGCCCTTTGCAAACCAGGGCGATCGCCCCTTGCGGTAATTGCTGATCCAACCGCAAAACCGTAGTTGGCAAATATTGCTGGGCCAAGAGGGCCAGGGTTTCCGCCTTGGCCCGCACCAGCACGGGCCGCTGGAACTGATCCAAGGCTGCCAGCAAACTGGGACAAGCGCGGGGGTGCTCGTTTAAGAAACGATGGAAACTGCGGAAGCCCTGTTCAGCGAGATCGAGATAGGTCAAATTTTCCGTGAGCAGGGCCAGGCGTACCAAGTTGCCCAGGGCTGTGCCGTTGGCGGCGGGGGTGGCGTTGTCGATGATGCTCCGCTCGCGAATGATTAAATCCGGGCGATCGTCCGCGTTGAAATATCCGCCATGATCGACATCCCACAGGTGCTGATCAAATTCCGCCTGAAGTTGGGTCGCCAAGGCCAGCCACTGATCCGCCTCTGAGGGAGCAATTTGCCCCGTGGCGATCAGGGCCGTTGCGGCCTGGTGCAGTTCCAGCAGGCTGCGGATTACTTCGGCATAGTCTTCCGCTTGGGCCCCGATCGCCGGTTGTCCGTCGTAGTTCAGCCGATAGAAGCGATCGCCCGAACCGTGATGAGTTTGCAAAAAGCGGGCCGCTCCGGCAGCTAGCTGGTAGGCGGGCAAGTCCTGAAACACGGCGGCCACCCGGGCCAACCCGGCAATCATCAGACCATTCCAAGCGGTGATCGCTTTGGTGTCGGTGACAGCGGGAATGCGACCGGGCCAAGCGACGGTTTTGGCCTCGGTGGCGTTGCGAGCGGGTGGAAATTGGGCCAACTGGGCGCGGGGCTGGCCGTAACGTACTGTGAACAGGCGATCGAGCACCTCTGTCACCCTATCCGGCAAGGTTCCGCCCGATCGCCGCTGCAACACATTCACACCCTCAAAGTTGCCCGGCACTGAAACCGTGAACTGTTCCACCAATGCCGAGAGGGCTTCTGGTTCCAACAAAGATTCCAGCTCATCCCAGCCCCAAACGTAAAATGCACCTTCTTCCGGTTCCGCCGCAGCGGGATCGGTGAAGCTGTCGGCATCTTGGGCCGCATAGAAGCCACCATCGGGATTGGTCATTTCACGGCGGAGCCAGTCGATCGCCCCAAAAATTCCCGATCGTAGGGAGGGATCTTGGGCCCCCGCACTCCACAGATTCGCCAAAAACTCCACGATTTGCCCATTGTCGTAGAGCATTTTTTCAAAATGGGGCACTGTCCAGGTGGGATCAACGGTGTAGCGATGAAAGCCGCCGCCCACATGGTCGTTGATGCCGCCCAGGGCCAGGGCGACCCCCCGTTGCAAACTGGGGCGCAGGGCTTCTGGAATTTGGTCGCTCCAAGGCTCGGGACTGGTGACCCGATAGCCCCGCAACACAAAATCCGCATAGGGAATCATTGGAAACCGATTGCTCGATCGCCCTTCGGCCAAAACCGCTGCATTTTCCTGCCAACCTTGCTCAACCAAGGTGCGATCGAACAAGTTGGCCCCCGTAGCCAAATCCACTGTTGGTTGCAGGGCCGCCAGAATTTGCCCCTTAATTTGGGCCACTTGCTCCGGCTGTTGGTCGTAGTGATCGCGCAGCGCTTGCAACAATTGCAAAAATCCTGGCCGGCCATAGCGCGGCTCCACCGGAAAATAGGTTCCCCCATAAAACGGCACTAAATCGTAGGGATCCAGCCAAATATTCAGCGGCCAGCCCCCTTGGGTAATCATCATTTGCAGCGCTTGCATATAAATGCTGTCGATGTCGGGGCGCTCTTCCCGATCGACCTTAATGGGCAAGAAATTCGCATTCAGGTAATCCGCGATCGCTGGATCTGAAAAGGCCTCACCCTCCATCACCGTGCACCAATGGCAACTGGAATAGCCAATGGACAAAAAAATCGGTTTATTTTCTTGTTTCGCTTGGGCAAGGGCTTCCTCACACCAAGGCCACCAGTCAATGGGATTATTCGCGTGTTTTTGTAGATATAAACTCTGGCTACTGGCAAGGCGATTAGGCATGATGATTTAGGCGACTGGGATTGGCTAAATTTGAACGGTTAAGTTTCGGTGGCGACGATTTTAAGATTTTGTTTGCTTAAGATTTGGTTTGATCACTAAAAATCAAATAAGCAGCACCCGCCAGCAACATAGCAGCTAGAAAGTAATTGCGTGTCACGGGAACTTTCATATACCAAACGCTAAATCCAGCAAACACCACCATCGTAATAACCTCCTGCAAAACCTTGAGTTGCGGTAGATTAAAGTATTGCGTGCCCAGGCGATTGGCAGGTACTTGAAAACAATATTCTAGAAAGGCGATCAGCCAACTTACGACAATTGCAATCCACAGGGGTGCAGTCTTCAAATCTTTTAAATGACCATACCAAGCAAAGGTCATAAAAATATTGGAAATCATCAATAAGCCAATGAGGTTCCACATAGCCAGAAGGGTTTAACACCATTCAGAAGAGATGGGATTCTAAGCAGGACTGAGCGCATTTTGACTGGCGATCGCCCTAGTTTAATGGCCAACCGAGGCGGGTGGGTTGCTCATAGATTTTTACTAGGGTGTTCAGATCCCGATCGGAAATGGGGGGCGGATTGGCTACGGCGGCGGCATAAAGCGCGTCTTGGGGATTAGGACTGTGGCCCCAAATCCCCAGGGCATGGCCCAACTCATGGCGAGCCGTGCCCAGCAGTTGAGCAAACGCGCGATCGCCCCGCAACAGCATCGTAAATCGGTGGGCCAGTCGGGGGCGATCGCCCCGCAGATCCCAATAGAACTCATAGGTGGTGCGGGCGTTGGCGGCTCGGGGCAAACCGGCCGCATTGCGCAGGGTGGGATTGCCCAGGGCGATGGTGATGTCGGCCGGGGTCGAATCCCCAGCGTCCAGCAGTTGCAGCGATAAATAGGGTTGCCAATCGGCGATCGCCTGGGTCACGGCCTTGCGCCAAGCTGCCGCGCGGGGCGGTGTGGGGGCAAGGGCAACGGTGATCGGAAACTGCGACCAAATTAGGTGACCCACGATCGAGGGTTCAATTTGATCGAAGTAATCTGAACCAAAGGAATTTGGGTCAAGGTCATCCCCGGCCCCGTTACGCGGCGGAACAAGTCTTGATTGGGCCGCCGGGCGATCGCGCCACTGTTGCAAACGGGCCGGCAACGGGTGTACCTGGGGCGGTGGTAGTTGGGAGAGCAGGGCCGGCGGTGGTTCCGTTGCTTGGGCGATCGAGTCACCCCCTCGATCGGCTAGCCCCCAAATCCCCAGACCACTCCAGACCCAACCGCCCAAAACACAGCAGAGCGCGATCGCCCCATAGACCATCGCGCTCTGCCATCGTTGTCGGTTGCGGGACACCCCACCCATTGGGCGATCGCCCCTAACCCTTCAGCCAGCCAGCACTCAGCACCACCGCCAAACCCATGAACACCAAGGCCAGCGTCCAGGTAATGCGATTTAGCGTGGCTTCCGCGCTCTTGGTGCTCGAAAACAGTTGAGCTTGGCCGCCAATGCCGCCGAGACCGTCGCCCTTGGGGCTGTGCAACAGCACAAACACCACCAAACCGAGGGCAGACAGGGCCCAGATTATTTCCAAAATCGTGGTCAACATAGGAAACGCAGGATTGTACCCAGCAATAGCGGAATCAACATTTTACGGCCGGATGGCGACCCCCTAGCGGTCTCCGTTGGTCTAAACGCCTACCGTAACCGGCGTGCGGTTCAACTTGGCTTCATAGGCCGCCGGAGCTACGATCGACTTGCCCGTCATTTCAGAGGGCTGGGGCAAATTCAGCAATTGCAGAATCGTCGGCGCAATATCCGCCAAGCAACCATCATCCCGCAACTGAACATCACAGCCATGGCCGACCACCTTTCGACGCTCCCCTTCCACCACGATGAATGGGACACGGTTGGTGGTGTGGGCCGTCCAGGGATTACCCGCCTCATCGAACATGTATTCCGCATTTCCGTGGTCAGCGGTGATCAGCACCGTGCCGCCCACCTTGGAGACCGCCGTCAACACCCGGCCCAAACAGCGATCGACCGTTTCAATGGCCTGAATGGCCGCTTCCATCTGTCCGGTATGGCCCACCATGTCCGGATTGGCATAGTTCACCACCACCAAGGAGTAGACCTCCTTTTGAATGGCGGAAACCACCGCATCGGTCACCGCGTCCGCAGACATGGCCGGCGCGCGATCATAGGTTGGCACCATCGGACTCGGGATCAGCACCCGATCTTCCCCTTCAAAGGGGTCTTCCAAACCACCATTGAAGAAGTAGGTGACATGGGCATATTTTTCCGTTTCGGCGGCTCGAAACTGGCGAAGGCGATGATTCGCCAACACCTCACCCAAAATGTTTTTCAGATCCTGCGGTGCAAAGGCCACGGCCACGGGTAGCTCGGGATCATATTGGGTGAAGGTGACGAAATGGATCGGTTGCACCAGTTTGCGCTCAAACCCATCAAATTGAGGATCCATGAACGCTTGGGTGAGCTGCCGCGCCCGATCGGGACGGAAATTGAAGAAAATTACGCCGTCTTGGGCCGCCACGGCCCCCGGAGCTACCCGCACCGGCAGAATGAACTCATCAAAAACCTTTTCCGCGTAAGAGTCCTGAAGGATCTGCACGGGCGATCGCCCATCCACTTCACCCTCTGTGGCCATCACCTGGTAGGCCTTTTGCACCCGATCCCAGCGGCGATCGCGATCCATCGCGTAGTAGCGCCCGGAAACCGTCGTGATTTGACCCACCCCCGCGTCATCAATCAGCCCTTGCAGTCGAGTCAGAAACTCAATGCCACTGTTGGGCTGGGTGTCGCGACCATCGGTGATGGCGTGAATACAGACTTCCGTGATTCCCTGTTGCGTTGCCAGCTTCAGCAACCCGGCCACATGATCCAAATGAGAATGCACACCCCCATCGGAACAAAGGCCAATCAGATGGAGCTTGCCGCCACTGGCTTTAACCTGCTGACAGGTGGCGACCAGGGCAGGATTGCTCAAAATTGAATCGTCTTCAACGGCATCGGAAATACGAACCAACTCTTGGGGCACAATCCGACCCGCACCAATGTTCAGGTGGCCCACTTCGGAGTTACCCATTTGCCCCTCGGGCAGTCCAACCGCCTTACCTGATGTGCGGATCAGTGTGTGGGGATAGGCTGCCCAAAGGCTATCAACGATCGGGGTTTTCGCTTCGGCAATCGCATTACCGTTGCGATCTTCGCGGTAGCCCCAGCCGTCAAGAATGATCAGCACGACAGGGGAGACAGTTGACTCCACCATACTCTGATTGCTCTTCATATTTGCTTAATTTTCCCGCCATAATAGCACCGAGATTTAACCTATAAGCCTGGGATGGTTTGTGGTGCATCCCAGACGTTACAAGGTATTTACAAACCGGTGTTTGCTTTTTTCGCGTCCTGCTTGGCCTGTTGCTTTTCGCGCTCTTTCTCGCGCTTGGCGGCTGCTTTGTCCGCCTTCTCTTGGGCAATGGCTGCCAACTTTGCTTGCTCTTGTTCCTCGGCAATTTTGTCGAGATAGTAGCGATAGTTGCCCTGATAAACGCGCAGTTCGCCTTCACGAACTTCCACAATTTTGTTGGCAACTTGCGAAATAAAGTATCGATCGTGCGACACGATCAAGGCAGTGCCATCGAATTGCGTCAGGGCTGATTCGAGGGTTTCTTTTGCAGGAATGTCCAAGTGGTTGGTTGGCTCGTCCAAAATCAGCAGATTAACGGGCTGAACGAGCATTTTGGCAAGGGCTAAACGCGCCTTTTCGCCCCCACTCAAGGATTCAACTTTCTTGAGAACCGCTTCGCCACTGAACAGGAAACGGCCCAAGAGGCTGCGCACCTCTTCCTCTTTCCAGTCTGGGGCTTCGTCCCGCAGGGTGTCAATGACGGTTTTGTGTAAATCCAGGGCTTCGGCTTGGTTTTGCTCAAAATACCCGGGGATCACGTTGTGTTGACCAATTTGGGCAGTTCCCTCGGTGGGGGCTTCCCGACCCATGATCATGCGCAACAGGGTGGATTTACCGCAACCATTGGGCCCAAGGAAGGCGATCCGATCGCCCCGTTCCACGGTCAAGTTCGCACCCAGGAACAGGATCTTATCGGCCCAAGCGTGGGTCAGGTCTTCAATTTTGACCACCTCGCGACCGCTGCGCGGGGCGGGCGGAAACCGAAACCGCAGGGTGCGCACATCGGCCACGGGAGCTTCGAGGCGCTCCACTTTTTCCAGTTGTTTTTCGCGGCTCTTGGCTTGGGTGCTGCGGGTGGCGCTGGCCCGGAACCGATCGACAAAGGCCTGTTGCTTGTCTAGTTCCTTTTGCTGGCGATCATAGGCCGCCTGGAGGGCGCTGCGATTTTCTTCTTTTTGGGCCAGGTACTGGGAATAGTTACCCAAGTAGGTGGTGGATACACCGCGCTCGGTTTCCACAATTGTGGTGCAGAGCCGATCAAGAAATTCTCGGTCATGGGAAATCAGCACCAGCGGTTTGCCCAGTTGCTTCAGGTAGCCTTCTAACCACTCGATCGACTCGAGATCCAAGTGGTTGGTCGGCTCGTCCAACAGCAACAGATCCGGCTCTTGCAGCATCACCTTGCCCAAGCAGATCCGCATTTGCCAGCCGCCACTGAAGGAGCTGACCAGCCGATCGCCATCGTCCGGCTCAAACCCCAACTCCGGCAACAGGCGATCGACCCGGGCTTCTAGACCATAGCCATCCAGGGCTTCAAACCGGCGTTGTAGGTGGTCGAGATCGCGCAGCAAGGCTTCTAGGCGATCGGGATCCGCCGCGCCCATCTCGTTTTGCACCTGGTGCATTTGATCCTGCACCTCGCAAGCTTCCGTGAAAGCCGAGAACAGTTCTTCGCGCACCGTGCGGCAAGGATCCACATCAAACTCTTGGTTGAGATAACCAATGCGCAAATCAGCCGGGCGAATAATTTGCCCGGCCGTTGGCTCAATCTCACCCATGATGATTTTGAGTTGGGTGGATTTACCTGCCCCATTCACACCAACTAACCCAACCCGATCGCCGGGCTTGACCTCCCAGCTCACATCCCGCAGGACTTGGCCCGTTGGGTAAATTTTTTGGATGCGTTCCAAACGCAGCACGTTTGCCTCCCGGTTTCAGGTTTGCTGGTCGTTAACGTGGTTGAACTGGTTGAGCTTCAAACTGAAGGGAATCTTAGACCAATGCACGAAAGCGTAAAAGCCTTGAGCGTGAAACTCCCTTCGGTAGTTGTTCCGGCTTGAGGCTCATACCACAGTGAAATGATTGGGATCGATCGGGCGATCGAAGCCAAATGGGTATAGGACAGCTTGCCAACGTTATGGATCGCGCTTAATCGGTTATCCGGTTTTGCCGTTGCTCCGACCAATTGCCGACCCCTTTTAGGTTTTATCCAGCTAGACTCAGCCAGACTCGGTGAGCAGCATCAATAAAGATGCGACCAGCAAACTGTTGTCTTTGTAACAAAACTTAGGCCGTATGGTAGCAGGGTCAGGCCCGATCGCCTAGTTTTTTTGTCAGGGAGTGACCATTAATTTTGCTCATAGGCTGACTCATGGGTTAGCCCATCGGTCTACTTATCAGCCGATTTTTGTTATCAGCCGATTTTTGCGCAAGAAAAAACCTCGAGCTGGGCCAGCCAGCAATCGAGGTTTCAATCGGGGTGCATCTACATGGAGTGGTTTTCAGCCCTCCAGTCATTAGCTCCGGATAGTTTTTCAGCAAAGAAGCCTAGGGCGTGTCGTCAAATCGCCTGAAACCCTGCTTCCACCGTTGTCAGATCGTGGGGGACAAGGGGCTTAAGCCCCTTGTTACGACGATTGGGGCATGAAAAATCAACCGTTGTTGTCTGATCTCAGGAAATGACGACAGGCCTTAGGATCCGTCGTCATTTCCACCGCCGTAGGGGTTGGGTTTCCCAACCCTAATCTGAACCCTAATCTGAGCGATCGCTAAAGCACCACCGTGAAGGCATCGCGGATGCCCGGAACCTTCACAATCTCTTCGAGCAAGCCATCGGGCAGCAGATCATCAATGCTCAGCACCATCACCGCATCGCCACGCACAATCTTGCGGCCCACCTGCATACTGGCGATGTTCACATTGAAGCTCCCCAGCAGCGAACCAATTTTCCCAATGATCCCCGGCATATCCCGGTGCTTGGTCAGCAGCATGTAGCGGGTGGGGGTGACGTTAATCGGGAAATCGTCAATTCCGGTGATGTGAATTTCCCCGTCACTCAGCAGGGTGGCCGTGGCCGAGTGCTCGCCCAACGAACCCACCGCCGACAGGTGCAGCGAGCCGGTGTAGTCCCGAACGGAAGAATCGCGAGTTTCAATCACCCGGATGCCCCGCTCCTTGGCTTCAATGCTGGCGTTAACATAGTTCACCCGTTCCCTCAGGGCCTGGGATAGCAAGCCTTTCAGGGCTGCGATCGTGATGGGTTTGCTGTCTTTTTCCGCCAATTCCCCTTGCAGGCGCACCGTCAGGGATTCCACCCGACCACCAGCCAGTTGGCTCACCAAAGTGCCCAGGGTTTCCGCCAACTTCAGGTAGGGCCGCAGTTGCTCCATCACATCGGGATAAAGACCCGGAATGTTCACGGCCGATCGCGCTGGCAGCCCCAACAGCACATCGCGGATTTGCTCCGCCACGTCGATCGCCACGTTCACCTGGGCCTCCTCCGTGGAAGCACCCAAGTGCGGAGTCAACACCACTTCTTTACCCAAGCTCTTCAGGGGCGAATCCCCCAGCGGCTCATCCACAAACACATCGAGGGCCGCGCCGCCAATCCGATTTTCCTTCAGGGCTTCGTAGAGCGCTTGCTCGTCGATGATGCCGCCCCGGGCGCAGTTAATGATCCGCACCGTGGGCTTCATCTTCGCCAGGGCTTCAGCATTAATCAGGTTGGCCGTTTCCGGCGTTTTCGGCATGTGCAGGGTGATGAAATCCGACTCACGGAACAGCAAGTCCAAATCCACCAAGCGACAACCCAACTGCTCGGCGCGTTCCTTGGAAATGAAGGGATCATAGGCCAGCAGCTTCATGCCCATGGCCTTGGCGCAGGAGGCCACATGGGAGCCAATTTTGCCCAAGCCCAAAACCCCGAGCGTCTTTTTGTAAACTTCCACGCCCGTGAAGTTCTTGCGATCCCAGTTGCCGGACTTGGTGGATTCGTTGGCAGCGGGGATGTAGCGCGACATGGACAGCATCATGGCCAGGGCGTGCTCGGCGGCGGCGATCGTGTTGCCTTCCGGCGAGTTCACAACCACAACCCCTTGGCGGGTGGCGGCGGGCACATCCACGTTATCGACTCCGACCCCAGCGCGGCCAACAATTTTCAGGCTTTGGCCGGCTTCGATCACACGGGCAGTGACGCGGGTACCCGATCGAATCATGAGCGCGTCATATTCACCGATGATTTGCACCAGCTCATCTTCGGGCAGGCCGGTGCGGACATCGACTTGGGCCACTTGCGACAGAATGTCGAGGCCGGCTTTGTCGATCGGGTCGGAGACAAGTACCTTCGGCATGGGGCGAGTGTGCGGTTGGCAGATAGGAAAGGTCTAGTTCGCTGCGGGTTGACGAAGCGAGGGGTTGGCCCAAAGTTGCCAGCCAAAATCGCGACAAATCACTGAGGATCTGCGATTGGGTGATTTAGGAGCGGGTTGGGCTAACTTGCAGCATCCTATTCTACAGGGGGTGATCACGATCACGATCGCCCCTAATGTTTCTTTGGGCTTAAGGAACGGTTAAGACCGCAATCGCGACAGCCAGGATAATTTGCTGTCGTCGTAGGGCGGATAGCGCATCGGAAATTCCGGCTGGGCCGATCGCCACAGGTGGCTGCGCTGATAGGAAAATAGCTCAAACCCAGCCCGGCCGTGATAGCGCCCCATGCCGCTGGCTCCCACGCCGCCGAAGGGCAAATCGGGCACGGTGGCTTGCACCAACAGATCGTTCACACAAAGGGATCCCGAGGTGGTTTCCCGGCCGATCGCTCGGCTAATGGTGCGATCGTTGGCAAACACATAGCAAGCCAAGGGATGGGGCCGGGCGTTGATTTGGGCGATCGCCCCGTCCAGGTGGTCATAGGCCAACACCGGCAAAATGGGCCCAAAAATCTCCTCTTGCATCACGGGATCGCTCCACTGCACCGCCGCCAACAGGGTTGGGGCCAAGTAGCGTTGCCTCGGATCCGCATCTCCGCCGATCACCACCTGACCCGAACCGGGAATCAACCGCAACAGCCGTTCTAGGTGATAGTCATTGGCAATACGGGCAAAATCCGGGCTGAGGCTGGGGGTGGGGCCAAAGAAGTCAGCAATGGCTCCTTGGGCCAACGCCAGAAACTCCGCTTCCCGATCGCGCGGCACTAACACATAGTCAGGAGCCAAGCAGCTTTGTCCTGCGTTGAAAAATTTGCCCCAAACGATTCGCCGGGCCGCGATCGGGAAGTCGGCCGAGCGATCGAGAATGCAAGGATTTTTGCCCCCCAGTTCCAGGGTGACCGGTGTGAGTCGCTGGGCTGCGTAGGCCATCACCACCTTGGCCACCGTGGGGCCACCCGTATAAAAAATATGATCGAAGGGTTCTTCCAACAGGGCTTGGCTGACCTGAATTCCCCCTTCCGCCACCGCCACATACATCGGGTCAAAGGCCCGGCGAATTAAATCCGCGATCGCCCGGGAGCTTTGGGGGGCAACCTCTGAGGGCTTAATCACTGCGCAGTTGCCCGCCGCGATCGCCCCCACCAGCGGCCCCAGGGTCAACTGTACCGGATAGTTCCAGGCCCCCATGATCAACACCACGCCCAACGGCTCCCGCTGCACCTTGGCTCGACCGGGCCAGAGGGTGAAGGGCAACCCGACCGATCGAGGCTTGGTCCAACTCCGCAGATGTTTGAGGGCGTGGTCAATTTCCAGCAGGCAAAATTCCAACTCCGCCAGCACCGCTTCAAAGGGAGGTTTGCCCAAATCCACCTGCAAGGCCCGCAGGAGCTGATCCTGTTGTTCTTCAATGGCCCGACGCAGATCTTGAAGCCGCCGCAGCCGATAATCCACATCGCGGGTGTAGCCCAACTTAAAAAAGTCGTGCTGGGTTTTCACCAATTCCTGGGGCGAGGTGGCAGAAGGCGCGATCGGCTGAGGCATAGGAGCAAAATTGGGCAAAGGCAGCAATCAAGCTTCAACTTAACGCACTAGCAGTTAACCGTTGATTAACCCACTAGGAGCCACGAGTATGGATTGGGGCCGCGATCAACGATGGGGCAATCAGTTGGCCATGGGCATTGACTTTGGAACCTCCGGGGCCCGAGCCATGGTGATCGATCGACAGGGAGCCGTAGTGGCCCAGGCACAGGTGCGCACATCGGGGACGGAATCGGGGAGTGCAGCCGATTGGCTGGCGCAATTGACGGCTCTGCTGGCGGATTTGCCCCGATCGGTGCGGCAACAAACGGGGGCGATCGCCATCAATGGCACTTCGGGAACCGTGCTGCTGTGCGATCGCCAGGGTCATCCCCTGAGCGATCCTCTCGCCTACGATGACGATCGGGGCCAATCCGTTTTGCCCCAAATTGCCGCGATCGCCCCGGCAGATCACGTCACCCACAGTGCCACCTCCAGCCTAGCCAAGCTGCTATGGTGGCGAGCTACGCAATATGGCGGTCAGTGGCCCACGGTGGATCCGCCCCAATTGCTCCATCAAGCGGATTGGCTCGGGGCCCAACTGCACGGTCAATTCGGCATCACGGACTATCACAACGCACTGAAGTTGGGTGGCGACCCCATCCGCCAAACCTATCCCCAATGGTTGCGCCGTTTGGATATTGGGCCATCGCTGCCCAAGATTGCACAACCGGGCCAGGCGGTCGGAACCATTTTGCCCCTGTGGGCCGATCGCTGGGATTTCCCGATCGATTGCCAAATTTGCACCGGCACCACCGATAGCATTGCGGCATTTTTGGCCAGCGGAGTCCAGGAACCCGGCCAGGCGGTCACGTCCTTGGGGTCTACCCTGGCGATCAAATTACTGAGCGAGCAGCCCGTGGCCGATCGCGCTCATGGGGTTTATAGTCACTTTCTGGGGCGATCGTTAATGGCCCGCTTGGCCATAGACCACTTGGCCCCTGGGGGTGGCAACGCGACTGCTAGCCCCCCCTTCGTCGATCGCTGGTTGGTGGGCGGAGCTTCCAATGCTGGCGGCCGGGTGTTGCGGCACTTCTTTTCTGACCAAGAGTTACAGCGGCTCACTGCCCAAATTGATCCCCAGCAGCCCAGTCCCCTCGACTATTACCCCCTGCTGGAACCGGGCGATCGCTTCCCCATTTGCGATCCCCATCTGCCACCACGCCTCACGCCCCGACCGGCGGATCCCGCAGCATTTTTGCAGGGCATTTTGGAAGGACTAGCCCGGATTGAAGCCCAAGGCTATCAGTTACTTCAGCAATTGGGAGCCAGCCCGCTGCAATCGGTGCAGACGGCCGGCGGCGGGGCAAAAAATGATGCTTGGACGGCCATTCGATCGCGCCATTTAGGTTGCCCCGTGCGATCGGCGAAGCAGACCGAAGCGGCCTATGGCACAGCCTGGCTTGCTTGGGCCGGCTTGCTTGGGCCCGCTTGATCGCGGCCCCACAATTCACCGCCCGATTGATTAGCCCTAGGCCACCGTTTGGGGTGTGGACGCTGGGGCAGGGGCCACCCGATCGCGCCGGGTCATCCGCAATCGCAGCGGCCCATTGGGCCCCACGGTCACCCCTCGGCGAGCCGGGCGGGGAGGCAACACCCCGGCATAGGCCACCGACCAGTCCATCAGCAGCGTTGCCAACACCAGTTTCATTTCAAACTGAGCAAAGGCCATGCCAATGCAGCTTCGGTTGCCACCACCAAAGGTCAAAAATTCCGAATTGGTGAACGATCGCTCCAAAAATCGTTCGGGTTGGAACTGGGTTGGGTTGGGATACAAATCCGGCCGACGATGAGCGCTGTAAATGTTGGGCGAGACAATGGCCCCAGCGGGATAGTCATAGCGCCCGATCGTCGTGGGCTTCAGCAAGCGGCGCGGACTGCCGATCAGGGCCACGGGATAAATGCGCAAAGTTTCCTGGCAAAAAGCGTTCAGGTAGGGCAGTTTGGCGATCGCCATCGGTTCCGGATCCGGCCCCAGTTCGGCAATTTCCGCCCGAATTCGCTCGCCCATGGCCGGAAACTGCGTCACCCACCACAGGGCCCAAGCCAAGGACGTGGCGGTGGTTTCATGGCCAGCCAGCAGCAGGGTCATTAATTCGTCGCGAATTTCCTCATCGCTCATGGGCTGGCCCGCTTCATCACGAGCCGCCAACAACAAACTCAAAATATCGGTGCGATCGCTCGGCCCCCGATTGGTGGCTGGGTTCGGTTGAGCAGCGTCCTGTTGAGCTTGGACTTGCTCAGCGCGGCGATCGGCAATTTCCCCATAGAGCAAGACATCAAGCTGATTCCGTAACCTCAGAAAATAGCCCCAAGGACTCCAGGGCCCCCAATCCCGTTGCAAGGACGGCAAAAACAACAGGCTAGAAGTGAGGGGCGATCCCAACAAGTCCAGAATTTTGGCTGCCAAAACTTGGATTTGGCCATAGCGATCGCCGTCCACCAGCCCAAACACCGCTTTCAGGATGGTTTTCAGCGTAATGACTTGGGTTACCTTGCGCCCAGCAATGACCTTTTGCGATCCCCAATCCGCCGCCTGTTGGCGGGTTAAGTCACAAATCAGCCGCCCATAGACTGTCATGCGTTCGCCATGGAACGGCGGCAACAGCAACTTGCGATGGCGACGGTGGGGATTACCATCCAACAACAGCAGGGAATTGAGACCCACCAGCGGCTCCAGCAGATAATTCATGGAACCGCTTTCGACGTGGTTGGGATCCAGGGAAAACACATCCGCGATCGCCTCTGGATCCGCCACGAGGGTCATTCGCAACCCGGTGACCAGTCCCAGGGAAAACGTTGATCCCCATCGATCGGTGCATTGATCCAGAAAAGTCAGCGGATCAAACAGCCAGCGAAACAGTTGCCACCCGGCGGGACTCGGCACAGGATTGGGAAAAAGCATGACTTGCAAGGAACGTCAGATTGGGCGATCGATTTGAGCGATCAACTTGGGCGATCGATTGGGGCGATCAACTTGAGCGATCAACTTGAGCGAGCCTTTTGCCCTAACGAGTGGTGGCAGCCGTGGCCGGTTGAGCCGAAACCGGAGCCGCCGCCCGCACCGCTCGGAACATGCCAAACCGACAAAGCCCGGCCCCAAAGGCCAAACGCATCAGCAGCAAGGTGGGCACTTCCCGCAAAGACTTCACCAAGCCCGGAACACCAAACTTGATCAGGCCGGCGGGTCTGGCTACCCCTTGCCAGATGGAGTCAAGCCAAGAGGGCAAGGTTTCAGGAGTCCAGTCAGCCGTCATCACATCGCCATCCGTGAGACCCGTGGCGGCCAAGTCTTCGGCAAAGCCTTCAATGCTGGCGAAGGCCGGGTGGGCCCATTGCTCCAGCAGTTGTTTCATGACGGGGCGCTCCCAACCGTTGAGGGGCACTTGCCGATCGTCCCGCTGGTTCCAGTCAGCCACCACCAGAATTCCGCCGGGTTTGAGCACTCGCAGCAGTTCCTTGGCGAAAACGGCCTTGTCGGGCATGTGGGGCCCTGCTTCGATCGACCAAACCACATCAAAGCTGGCATCGGGAAACGACAGGGCCATGGCATCATCCACCGCGAATTGCGCTGCCACATCCGGCGGGGTCAAGGATTGGGCCCGGGCCACCTGCTGGGGACTGATCGTAATGCCTGTGACCTGGAAACCATAGTCTTTGGCCAGAATGCGACTGCTGCCGCCAATGCCACAGCCCACATCCAGCAGGGTTGCGCTGGCTGGCAGGCGATCGAGCTGGCCCCAACGCACCATTTCATGGACAAAATCCGCTTTGGCCGCCAAAAAGTCCTTGCGGCGCGGGGGAGAGCCATAGTGACCCAAATGGATATGCTCACCCCAATAGAATTCCAAAATGCCGTCTGTGGTCCACTCGTCATAGGCGTTGGCGACGGAGTTGGCGGACTGGTACTTCCGAGGAGACCACAAATACAACGCCAGACCCAAAAGGGGCAAACCAACGAACAGGCAAAGGACGATCGGGAGGGATAGGGGCAGGGTCATGGCAAAGGCAACCAAGCGGTCATGAAGCAATGGACAGGATCATCGAGTTGGGCTGTTGATTACCCCTCCAAGGGGCGGCCCATGTCTAGCTTGCCAGATTTGGGCAGGGACGGCGGCGAGCGAGGGTCATCCCATCCCCGATCGGGACGAGGCTTAGATCCACCCGCGGGTCTTGGTGCAGCCGAGCATTGAATTCGCGAATCGCTTCCGTGTTGTTTTCCTGGTTGGTAGGATCGGCCACGCGCCCGGCCCACAGCACATTGTCAATGGCGATGAGGCCGCCGGGGCGCACCAGGGCCAGGCAGCGATCGAGATAGTTGGGGTAATTTTTTTTGTCCGCGTCAATGAAAGCGAAATCAAAGCAATCTGCCTGACCGTCCGCTAGCAATTGATCGAGCGTCTCGAGGGCCGGCGCAATTCGCAGATCGATTTTGTGGGCAACGCCGGCCCGCTGCCAAAATTCCTGGGCGATCGCGGTGTCGTTGGCGCTCACGTCGCAGGCCACAATCCGCCCCCGATCGGGCATGGCCAAGGCAACCGAAAGGGTGCTGTAGCCCGTGAAGGTTCCCACCTCGATCGCCCGCTCAGCCCCAATCAGTTGCACCAACAGGGCCATGAACTGGCCCTGTTCCGGCGCAATTTGCATTTGGGCGGCGGGGTGGCGCGCGGTCACCTGACGCAGTTCCTGCAAAATTGGCGCTTCCCGCAGGGACACGGCCAACAAATAGTCGTAGAGGCGATCGCTCAGATCCAGCGTGCGAGGAGACATGGCAGAGGGGGGCGGGCGAGATTACGGATGCCAGAGATATCAAGAGATATCAGTAGATATCGATGGATATCCATAGATATCCATCATGGAAACAATGCCAGAAAAGCCGGAGACGCGAATGCCGGAGATCCAAATGCCGGAGACTCTGCGCCAGAAAGGGGCAAGCACCACCGGGCAGCGGGGGCATCCACCGTTTTGGTTCCCCTGGCCCCGACAAGCCCTAGACGATCGCGCGCAAGGCCGCCGACAAATCCCCATAGTCAAACTGGAAGCCCGCCTGTTGGGCCCGATCGGGCAGCACACATTGACCTTCCAGCACCACCTGAGCCGCTTCCCCCAGCAATAGATCCAGCGCAAAGGCAGGCACCGGCAACCAAGAGGGGCGATTCAGCAAACTGCCCAGCACCTGGCACAGTTCCCCCATCCGCACCGGCTTGGGAGCGGTGGCGTTATAAACCCCGCTGAAGCTGGGATCCTTGAGCGATCGCTCAATCAGATTCACCATATCCATCAAGTGAATCCAGGAAAACCACTGTTGACCCGTGCCCAAGGGGCCGCCCGCAAAGGCCCGAAACACCGGCAGCATTTTGCCCAAAGCACCCCCATCTCCCAGCACAATGCCCGTGCGCAAAATCACCAACCGGGTTTGCTGGGCCGTGACGGCCTGGGCTTCCGCTTCCCAAGCTTGGCAAACCTGGGCCAAAAAGCCCTGGCCGGCCGAGCTGGCCTCGGTGAAGGTGGCCGTTTCGCTGGGGCCATAGAACCCGATCGCGGAGGAATTCACCAAAACGGCGGGTTTGGGATTGGCCGCCGCGATCGCCTCCACAATCCGCCGAGTTCCCAGTTGGCGACTGTCTAAAATTTCCTGCTTGCGGGCCGTGGTCCAGCGGACTTCCGCGATCGGCGCACCGGCCAGGTTCACCACCCCATCGCACCCCGCGATCGCCTGTTGCCAATCGCCAGCGGCCGTGGGTTCATAGCCCATAATCGACAGGTTGGGAAAGGCCGATCGGGGAAAACAGCGCTCCGCCCTTGCCCGATCGCGACTGAAAAGCACCAGGGAATCCCCTTGCTGATTCAACCGCTGCACCAAGGCACGGCCAACGAAACCGGTTGCTCCAGTGATTGCAACTTTCATGGGGGACTCTTCGCCAGAAAAACGGTAGAAACGCGGGATTTGAATGGATAGATTTGCGCAACGGATCTGAGTGATTTTGGCTGAGTAGCCTTGAATGACTCAGATCCCGAGAACGCATCATCCATGCCTAAAGATCGACTCATCCTATTGTCGATCCATTGTCGATTTGTCGATCGGCCCCCATGAATTAGCCGTTGATTCACCCACCCGATCGCCGGCCATGGCGATCTCCTAGCGAGGGGCATAGCCCATTCCATTGGCATCGGCATAGCGATTCATGAACCGCATGAACCGATCCCACTGTTCCGGGATTTCAATCCGAAATTGGCATTCAAACCGTTCAAAATCATCACCTTCGGGCCCGCCGAAGATAAACCGCACGCTGGAAGGTTCTACCAAAATGTCACCTTCCTCATCTCGCAGGCGCAGACTCCCGGAAAACCGATTGGTCACGGCCCGAAAGCGCTCAATGCAGTTCAGTTGCTCAAAAACCATCATCACGATCTTTGCACCCGTGGCGGGATCCCGTCGCAGGCTCACGTTGCTGGGATCTTCAACCACCCCATCAAAAAATTCCATAGATGGGGCGATCGCACTGTCGATCGCGCCGCTGGTCGCATCGCTCATAGATACCTCCAAGGCCCCTGCGAGACTGATCCCCACGGGAAAAATACAGGGTGCTCATTTCTATGATCCGATAGAGACAAGGAGTTTAGGGTCTATTTTCATTTCCCGCAATCAAGGGAAAACTGTCGATTTGCCATACCCTAACCACCCCCGACAAGGGGCTTAAGCCCCTTGTTCCCCACGATCTGACAACGGTGGAATCAGGGTTTCAGGCAATTGGGCGATCGGCCCTCAACCCCTTGCCTAATTGGATCTGCCCACGGCAACGGCTACGAAACGGAGGTTGCCAGCGATTCGATCGGCCCTTCGGTGAATTGACCGATTTTGCGGAATTTCTGATAGCGGCGATCGCGCCGGGCCTGGGGCGACAGGCTCAGGAGTTGTTCCAAGGCCCGCACGATCGCCTGCTTCAGGGTTTCGGCCGTTTCCAGCGGGTTGGAGTGGGCCCCGCCCAAGGGTTCCGACAAAATTTCATCCAAAATCCCCAAATCCTTCAGATCACGCGCCGTGATCTTCAAGGCTTCGGCGGCTTGGGCCGCTTTGCCCGCATCTCGCCACAAAATTGAGGCGCAAGCTTCCGGCGAAGCCACAGTGTAGACCGAGTGCTCAAACATCATCAGCCAGTCGCCAACGCCAATTCCCAGGGCCCCGCCGGAGCCGCCTTCGCCAATGATGGTGCAAAGGATGGGCACATTGAGCCGGAACATTTCCCGCAGGTTATAGGCGATCGCCTCGCCTTGGCCCAGCCGCTCGGCATCGACCCCCGCCCAAGCACCGGGCGTGTCAATAAAGGTAATGATCGGCATTCCGAATCGATCGGCATGTTCCATCAGGCGCATGGCCTTGCGATAGCCGCCGGGGGTTGCCATGCCAAAATTTCGGGCCACGTTGTCTTTGGTGTCGCGGCCTTTTTGGTGGCCCAAAATCACCACGGGCATTCCGTCCAAACTGGCCACACCACCCACGATCGCCGGGTCATCTCCCCCGCGCCGATCGCCGTGCAACTCCAGCCAATCATCGGTCATGGCGTTGATGTAGTCCAAGGTGCTGGGGCGGCGGGGATGGCGAGCCACTTGCAACCGCTGCACCGCCGACAAACCGCCGTAGACCTCTTGGCGCAACTGGTTCGATCGCTCCTCCAATTGCTGGATTTGATCGCTCACATCCACCCCGTTCTCCTCCGCGAGGCGACGGATCCGCTCAATGCGCTCTTGCAGATCCACGAGCGGCTTTTCAAAGTCCAGATACAGGGGTTTTCGATTTGCAGTAGCCATAGGTCAAGCACAGGCGCGATCGCGCAACGGTCGTGATTGCCAACTTCGGTAGGGGCCCCGGTGGGCAACGGGGCCCCCGAAAGTGGCGCATGGGGTCTTTAGCCGACAGGATCGAGCAACAAGGGTTTGAAACCGTGCTTAATCGAAGCTTCTCCGATTTGCAGCATCTTCTCGATGGTGATTTGGTTGCGGTTCCACGAAAAATTCGTATACCACTTCTCAAATTCCAACAGCATCGATTCTCCAAAGCAAGCAAAGATGTGGCGCTTCGGATTCACCATCCCGATCGCCCGCATGATTCGCGAGTCAATGTCTAGGGTGTGCTCCACAATACCACCGCTCAACACATGCACACCCGGCGCTTGAATTTTGGTGCCCATGTTTTTCGGATAGCCACCATCGATGATCAGGCAAGGCTTTTTCAGCATTGTCGGATCAATTTCCACACCCTTGGGCATACTGGCCACCCAAACGATAATGTCTGCCAGGGGCAAAGATTCTTCCAAGGACAAAATTTTGCCGCGTCCCAGATCGTCCCGCAGCGCTTGCAGGCGATCTTCCTGGCGTGCAATCAGCAACAAGTCCTGGATATTTGTGCGGGCATTGAGCCACTGACAAACGGCGCTGCCGATATCGCCCGTGGCTCCGCAAACGGCCACGGTCGCTCGGGACAGTTCCAGATTCAACCGCTTGGCCATCTCTTCCACTTGGCGGCAGATGATGTAAGCCGTGTGCGTGTTGCCGGTGGTGAAGCGAGCAAAATCTAGCTCCACATTCCGCACCAAACGGGTTTGAGACAAATTGAAATTTTCAAACACGATCGAGGAAAAGCCCCCCAGCGCCGTCACCGACAACCCCAGCTTTTGGGCATGGGCCATCGCATTCAGCACCTTGCGCACAGCGGTTTTCCCGCGATTGCTGGTGAGCATTTCCGGCAAAAATCCCGAGTCAATATACTGACCTTCGATTTCTTGTCCAGTGGCGCTCTTCACCCGCACGGTATCGACCGCTTGGGGCGGCGCACTGCACCAAAACTCCAAATCCCGATCGGCACATTCGGGAAGACCCAACTCGCGCGCGATTTCGTGCGTTCTTTCTAAGCTGGGGGAGTGACCGATAAGACCAAACATCTCTTTGCTAAACGGGTTGAAGGGGGATAAGGAAGCGAAGGGAACGAACAGGGAAGCGCAGGAATCCAACCCATTGCACAAGCCCATCACAGAGTCATCAAAGCAGCGGTTTGGGCCAGAATCAGCCGCTTTGGCTACTGATTTGGCCTTTTACTGGTTCTGCCCTTTTGCAAGCCTTGTCAGGACGGGCCGGGCTGGGGTGACTGCGTTCAAGAACATGACCCCGATCGCCAAATCATCACGATCGAGGTCGGAGACTGCACAGCAACAGTCTTGGGAAATCATGGCCCCACGGTGGGCGCGAATCCAAGGCGATCGATCAGCGGGAATTGGGCTGGGGGCCCCAGCGTGAACTGGAACCCCACAAGCCCGCCCCCGCCTTAGGCGGCAGCGGCTGCCAAGCCGGCCGTCAGCATTCGCAAGGTTTCACGGGTGGTGAAGCCAATGTTTTGCAGCGCTTCTTGGTAGGCGATCGTGAAGTCTTCCATCAAGGCTTCCTTCTCCATCCCCAGCACCAGTGCGTCAGCGGCCACCTCGTCTAACATGCGCCAGACGATCGCCAGGTTTTCGCGGTTGGCACGCTCTAGCTCATCTTTAGCGCTTTCAAAGTTCGCCTTAAGCCATTGCTCGCCAAAGTTCAGGTGCAGATATTCATCCTTGACCACGCTTTCCGTGATTTTGCGGGCAAAATCATCGGCGTGGGGGATGTAGACGTTGTAAGCCGAGATCGCAAAAGCTTCGATAATCAGCGCTTGGATCAGCAGACAGGTGACGATGTTGCCATCGGCCGCAGCCTTTTGGAAGTTGCCGTGCAAATCCGAAAAGAACTTCTTGGCAAAGTCCATATCGGGGGTCACGTTCAGGTTTTTGCCGCAGGCGGTGAAGCCTTTTTTGTGGCGGGCCTCCATTTTGGCCAGGTCAGCCAATTCTTCGGCATGGGTGGGCATCAGCTCGGCTAGACGCACGTAGTTGCTGGCGGCTTCGTCTTCGCCCTCAATCACGATCGCATTGATGCGGCTGTAGGCATCTTTGTAGGTTTCACTTTGGTAGTCGATCGCAGCGGGTGCCTCGAGTTGCGGCATAGGTAGTTTTTCTCCTCGTGGGTAACGGTCGGAAAACGTTGACTGAGATCGGGTTGCTCATCACTGGAGGGCTGCACTGAGAGCTGCAACACCTACGCGCGGCTGCTTTCCGGCGCTGTCCCGAACAAATATTTGAAATTCTATCACCCTAGCCATAGGTTCCCAGGGGGGAAGGGAAGTCAGGATGGGGGGTAATCAGCGATTGAATTTTGCAAGCATCTGGCCCAGGGTGGGGGCTGATCGAGCCGGTCTGTGTTGATTCGGGCTGATGGCGGGCTATGGGTCAGTGCCCCTTGAATTGGTCAGGAAGCTTCCTAGAGCTGAGCCTAAAGATGAGCAGAACTAACCGGAAGGAATTACTACTATCAAGAGTGTTAATGGTTTTATTAATTGTGCCCGTAATCGTGCCTGAATTTCGGCGAAATTGGTCTTGATTGGGGAAGGGCAGGAAATTTTTGCCCCTCCCATTAGACTGCCCCAGGCCAGCCCCCGCAACGCGAGATGACTTGAAAGACGACCATAGCCAAGGTTACGGCTTTTGCCAGGGCCCCAGAAACTCTGGCAACTCGGAAGCACCCAGCCAACCGCAGGTCTAGGTCTGAAGACATCTCCGCCAGCACGGGCCCAAAAACCTCGGCCTCAGCGCACGTAGGCGAAGTAGGTGACCATGGGGATCACGGTGGCCAAAATCAACAGCACCACCACCAGGATGGTGGAACCATTGCGATCGGTTTCCTCAGCTTTTTTGAAGGTGCTTTCTACGGAAATTTTGCTGACGACAACCGGCGGGCCGGGATCCGGTTCACCGGCCAAAACCACTGCCAGCCGATCTTTGGCTGCGATGAACGCTTCGTTGTAGTTGCCATCGCGGATTGGTACCAGCAGGGTTTCCTGGGCCACGCTGGTGGCAATGTCGGCGGTGAGGGTTGCTTGGGCGTTGCTGCCCACCTCGATCGCCGCATCGTTGGTGACCGCATCCAACACCATCAGCACCTGGTTGGCTTGGTCTTCGGCTTCCGGAAACCAGGTTTCAAATAATTCTTGGGCAAAGCTATCGATCGTTTCGCCATAGTCCAAGCGGCGGAACGTCACAAACCGAACTTCTGATCCCGTAGACTGGGCCACATCACGCAGGGACTTTTCAAGACTACTTTTAGTGAGGCGACTGAACAAATCGGCGCGATCGAGCACCCAAGTTTGCGGGTCAAAGGGCGGCATGTCATACACCCCCGTGGCGGCGGCAGGCGCGCTGGCGCTGAACCAAAGGCCAACGGCGGCCACCAACGCCAGAGTCAGGGCCCACAAACGGCGAACTAACGAGTGCTGTGAGCGACGGGGTGGGGCATTAAAAGAGCTGAGTGGGGTCATGGATGATCAGAATTTATGACAAAGATTGGTAGCGCTGATAGTTGGCTCCCTGGCCCATTTTAAAAGCCGGTGTTTCCCCTGGCGCGGCCAAATTGCTCTCAACTAATTCAAATAATTCAAATGATGAGGTCTAATGGCTCCCCAACGAATCCCAATCAGCCCGCAAATCAGCCCCGTGCGATCGCCTGAAATGCCCCTACTAGCATGGCTGCCTTAATTCACTGGGTTAAATTACATGGCGGTTACCGTCACCTGATCGTTAAGCAGCAGGATGCTCAAGCCCCTTGTTGCCACGACTGGCTCCGCAACTTTGACCCAATATATTCAGCATGTCATGCTACTACGCTGGTCGATTGTGTTGCGTGATCGGGGCGTTCGCACCCCCGTCTTCTCAACCTGCTCGCTTAACCTTCCCCGATCGCCCCATGGCCCCCTTTAATCCCCTCAGCGGAACCATCATCAACATTGCCACCATCTTGGTTGGCAGCGGCCTGGGCTTGTTGTTGCGCAACTACTGGTCTGCCAACATGCTGCAAATCGTCACCCAAGGCGTGGCGCTAATTGTGATTTTGGTGGGGTTGCAAATGGCCCAAAGCCTGAGCCGACTTCAGGGTATTGCGATCGATGGGATTGTGTTGGGGCTGGTGGCGCTGGTGGTGGGTGGCCTGGTGGGAGAAGCCTTGGCGATCGAACGCCGCTTGCAACAGTGGGGCGACTGGCTCAAGAGCAAAGTCAAGGGCGACGGTCAATTCACCGAAGGCTTTGTGGCAGCCAGTTTGTTGTTCTGCGTGGGGCCCATGGCCCTGGTGGGCTGCCTGAACAACGGCCTCACCGGCGACGATCGAATCTTGATTCTCAAGGCCTCCATGGACGGCCTGGCGGCGATCGCCCTGGCCGGTAGCTCCGGGTTGGGGGTGGCCTTTTCGGTGTTGCCCCTGGGGATCTATCAAGGGGCCCTGTCCCTGGCGGCGGGCTTGCTGACCCAATTTGTGCCCAACCCAGCCACCGATCCCCAGGTGTTGGCCCTCACTGGTGTGGGCGGCTTGGCCATTGTGGCGATTGGGTTGAACCTGTTGGCGGTGACTCAAATTCGGGTCGGTTCATTCTTGCCGGCCCTGGCGATCGCTCCGGCTATGTATGCCCTGCTCCGGACGATCAGCTAACCCTGTGGAAAAAGTCATAACAGGGACTGGGAAATGCTTTTCAATCATGCAACCAAAATGAGCCTTCCAGAGCTGGACCATTTTGGTTGCATCAGCGATTCCCGAGAGGTATTAATACTCACCGTCAACAACAGCCAAAACCAAGAGTAGAAATCAGACAGCCCATAATTTCAGCTTTTTTCAAGTATTTCAACTTTTTTTAAGTTCTAATTGTTCTAAACAGATATTTTTGAAAATCCAGAACATCTTCATCATGGTAGACAACGCCTTTTCGCCCTGTTAGCCTAGAAGTTGGGGATTACTAGAAATTGGGAATTATTGAAAGTATTGAGTTTGCGTGATTTGTTTCACTCATTAAGTTTTTTGTGATTAGTGCTTTCAAAGCCCTGATTGCGGGAATTGATCAAGAAAGATTTTTAATTATCAGCCCCTGCGCAGGGAGCATACTCTTCAGAATTAAGTCTTTAACGAATATTCAAGAAAACTATACTTGTGTAAATTAATACCTGATCTAACCCTGATTCTCTCTCATTTCCAGACCATTACCAATCAAAATTCATCTATCCTAGAAATAGGGATAAGAAACCCTGAAAGCAGAAAATGACGAATTGGGGCAAGCTGTGCGCAGTTTTAACCCTTTTTTTGATTTTTCTACGTCCTTTGGAATTTCATTATATTCGCCCGATTCGGTTGGGGTGGGAAGATTTTGCTCTGTGTAGCTTTTGCAAGCATCAGTGCAATCAATTCGTTCTCCCTGAATTACCGCGCTATCTTGATCCATGAGCCAACTACGCCTCAACACCGCTGTCACTCCGCCGATGCAATCACCGACAAAAGTTTTATTAATTGGGGCTTCCAAGAGCGAAGTAAAAGTTTATACCAGTTATTTGCAAGCAATCTTGCAAAGTGATTTTCACCGGCAATATGAAATTTTGGTTCCGCCAAGTCGAGAGCAGGGCATTGATTGGTGGCGATCGCACCGGCCCGATGTGGTGCTGTTAGATTTGATCGATCGCGCGGGCATTCAAGTGCTCGAAAGTCTCCACGGGGACATCAAACACCAATTGCCACTGCCGGTGATTGTGTTAATTCAAGCCCACCAAGAATCCTTGGCAGAACAGGCCCTGAAGCTGGGGGCCATGGATTATTTAGTGAAAGAGCATCTAACCAGTTTAGCCCTCCGCAAAACAGTGGCCGCTGTGCTGTTGCATCGCAGTTTGGTTAAGCAGGCGATCGAACAAAAGCTTGAACCAGAACCCAAGCTAGATCTGGAACTTTCTCAGCCACCGATCTCTAAACGTGCTCAGCCCTTGACAGCTTCCTGTTTTGCATCTTCTGAGTTATTAACTGAGTCACATCCCTATCTCTCCCTTGATATTTACGATCAACAACAACTCAACGCAATTTTGAAGCAGCAACTGGCTGCTATTGAATGCGCCAAAGATGGGATCGCCATTCTCAAGGAAGATACTTACGTTTACCTCAACCAATCCCATTTGGAAATGTTTGGGTATGACAGCTCAGAACAGCTCTTGGGAAAGTCTTGGCGCAGTCTCTATAGCGAGGCAGAATTAGATCGCTTTAAACGAGAAATTTTTCCAATTTTGCTCCGCGATCGGGCTTGGCAAGGGGAAGCCATTGCCCAACGGTCTGATGGGAGTAGTTTTGATGAGGGGTTATCCCTCACCGTCACGGACGATGGATTATTAATTTGCGTTTGTCGTGATATCAGCGCCCAAAAACAGGCCGAGCGCGAGTGCCACGCCTCCCAACAGCTCCTGCAAGGCATTTTGGATACGGTTCCAATTGCTGTTTTTTGGAAGGATCAACGCCTGAAATATCAGGGCATTAATAACTACAGCGCCACAACCATTGGTCTAAGTTCTGCCGAGGAATTAATTGGAGTCGGAGACGATCAACTACCTTGGGATCCAGAAACCCTGGCACGGATCCAAGAAGAAGATCGACAAGTTTTGCGATCGGGAAGAGCTACCCTCCGCTGCGAACGGGAATATGGCTTAGTTGATGGCTCGACGATTTGGTTAGAAACCAACAAAATTCCACTCAAAGATGCTCATGGCCGAATTTTGGGCATTTTGGGAACAGCCCAGGAAATTACAAGACGGAAGCAGGCTGAGGCTACTTTAAAAAAACAAGCCGAAAGTGAGCACTTAGCACTCATGATTGCTGAACGAATTCGGCAATCTTTGGATTTGCAAACCATTTTTGATGTGGCTTGTAATGAAATTCGAGCCGTGCTACAAGCCGATCGGGTTGGAATTTTTCAGTTCTATCCCCAAACGGACTATGACGATGGTTGCTTTGTAGCGGAATCGGTAATTCCACCCTATTCTTCCGCCCTCAGTCTTCGCATTCATGACCATTGCTTTGGAGATAACTACTCCCAGCTTTATGCCAATGGTCGCTATTTTGTGGTGGATGACATTTACAACAACGGTCTCACCCAATGCCACAGCGATATTCTGGCCCAATTTGAAGTGCGGGCTAATTTGGTGATGCCGCTGCTTTGTGGTTCAGAACTGTGGGGTTTACTGTGCATTCATCAGTGCGATCGCCCGCGCCATTGGCTGCCGGATGAGGTGGAATTAGCCCACCGGCTTTCGAATCAATTAGCGATCGCAATTCAACAGTCCAGTCTCTATTACCAAGTACAGCAGGAATTGGAGGTGCGTCAACAGGCCGAATTACGCATCAGCCGCCAGTTACAGGAACAAACCGTTCTGGCACAAATTACCGAACGCATTCGGCAGTCCTTAGATTTGCACCAAATCTTAAACACCGTAACCCAGCAAGTGCAAGCGGTGATGCAGTGCGATCGGGTGATTGTGTTTCAACTGTTTGATGATGGCCGCAGCGCAATTGTCGAAGAAGCCGTCCTTGAAGGATTAGTCCACCTCAAGGATCGCCACTGGGAAGATGAAGTTTGGTCTTCGGAAATTTTGGAATTGTATTGGCAAGGCAAGGCCAGAATTGTGGCCGACGTGATGGACGATCGCTGGACCGATTGCCTGCGGGAATATTCCCAAGAGGGCCAAATTCAATCCAAAATTGTGGCTCCGATTTTGCAGGAAGCCTTTTCCCACGAAGATCACCGCTGGGTTGCCCCCACCGCACCCAACAGACTCTGGGGAGTTTTGGTGGTTCATGCTTGCCATGAAAAGCGGGTTTGGCAAGAATCTGAAGCTCAATTGCTGCAACAAATTGCTAACCAATTGGCGATCGCCATTCAGCAAGCTACCTTGGTCGATCGACTGAAACAGGAACTGACCCAACGGCAAGCCGCCCAAGCACAACTCACCGAGCGCAACCAACAGCTTGCCCTCAACAACGAAGAATTAGCCCGAGCCACCCGCCTCAAGGATGAATTCTTGGCCAATATGAGCCATGAATTACGAACCCCGCTCAATGCCATTTTGGGCATTGTGGAAGGGCTGCAAGAGGATGTGTTTGGCCCCGTTTCCGAGCAACAAATCAAAGTGCTGCAAATCATTGACCGCAGCGGCAATCATTTGTTGTCCCTGATTAACGACATTTTGGATCTGGCCAAAATTGAAGCGGGGCGAGTGGAATTGGTCTACAACGACGTGGAAGTTCGCCCCCTTTGCGATTCCAGTTTGGCCTTTGTGAAACAACAGGCTTTGGAAAAACGGATTCGCCTGAGCACCAAATTGCCCCGGGACTTTCCGCCCATCCGCATTGATGAACGGCGAGTGCGGCAGGTGTTGATCAACCTGTTAAATAATGCGGTGAAGTTCACCTCAGAAGGTGGCTCAATTTTGCTGGAGGTGGGCTATGCCAACCTGGACGGCTCGATCGACCAGCCCGACCCCAACGGCCAAAACCTTTACGAAGCCCTGCGGTTCAGCGTCACTGACACCGGCATCGGCATCAGCGAAGAAAACGTGAAACGGCTCTTTCAGCCCTTCATTCAGGTGGATAGCGCCTTGAACCGTCAATACGAAGGAACCGGCCTGGGCCTGGCCCTGGTGAAGCGGATTGTGAACCTTCACGGAGGCATCGTGAACGTCACCAGCACCTTGGGTCAAGGCAGTTGCTTTTTCTTCACACTGCCCCTCACGCAGGCCGTACCAGCAGCAGCGGTCAGCGGCCAAGGCGCTGAGGTAACGGAAACCACATCGCTGCTGGAGGGGCCCGCATCAGCGCCCTTGATTTTGCTGGTGGAAGACAACGAAGCGAACATCGTCACCGTGTCGTCCTATTTGGATACGAAGGGCTATCGGCTATTGGTGGCCCGGGACGGAGCCGCCGCCGTGACTTTGGCTACCCTGGAGCGGCCCGACCTGATCTTGATGGATATCCAAATGCCCGGGGTGGATGGCATTGAAGCGATGCGGCAAATTCGCAATGATGAGGAACTGGCGGACGTGCCAATTATTGCGCTCACGGCCCTGACCATGCCGGGCGATCGGGAGCGTTGCTTGCAAGCGGGGGCCAACGATTACCTCAGCAAGCCCATGCGCCTGAAGCAATTGATGGAATTAATCCAAAAATGGCTACTCAATCGCTAGGGTTCACCCGAATCCGTTAGGCGATCGCTCGCTAACCAAGCCGAATTAGGTCGTTTTCGTAACTAATTTGTCATGAAAACCCTTCACATTCGGGAATTTCGCGTTTTTGGGAGCTTATTCCCGAGTTTTTCGCCTTTAGCCGCTACCGTAGGCCCCCATCAGGGCAATCCCGACCCTTAGTTCGCAGTTCGCAAACAACACGATTTGCGAGCGATCGCCATGCGGTTTCTTGCACCAATCAAGACCCGCACCCACATCTCTGTCCCCCATCAGGCTAGCTGACTGACAAAATTGTCAAAATTGCTCAACTGGTAGGTTGGTTTGAGGCCCGTGGCTTGCTTCCCGCAGGGTCATCCAACAACCACAAAGATTGCAAAAATTGCATGGATTGCGTTGGATTTTGCAAAGCTCAACCCAACCTACTAGCGTGGCTGCCTTAATTCGCTGGGTTAAATAATATGGCTGTTACCGCCACCTGATCGTTAAGCAGCAAGATGCTTAAGCCCCTTGTTACCACGACTGGCTCCGCAACTTTGACCCAATGTATTAAGCCTGTCGCGCTACTACTGCTAGGGCAAATTGAGTATCAATGCGGACTTTTGAAATTCGGTTTTTGAGCCATCCTATAACAGGATTCAAGCTCCGATTGAGCACAAGAATGCCTGAGGCGAATCACTGGTTTCTTGGGCGTTTTTATAGATGGCATTTTCGTAACTAGCGTTTTCGTAACTAGCGTTTTCGTGAATACAGATTTTCATTAGCACTCTGACCGAAACTCCACCGCATTTAATCCCTATGAGCTTTGCGAATCCTGCAATCCACTCTCCTTTGATGGCTCCCGATCGCGCGACCTACTCTTGCTTGAGCGATCGCAATGCACAGATGGTGATCACAGCCTTAAGCCAGTGGGCCTTGCTCGAAAATCAGCTCGATCGCCTGTTTGAGCGGGCCGTGCAGGCGGTGACAGAGGTGCTGAAAGTCTCCTACAGCAGCATTTGGCGCGTGTTGTCCGATCGCCAATCCCTGCGGCGCGTGGCCACCATTCCCGCCGCCGCCAACGAACCCATGGAAGTGACCGTGGCTAACGTGCCCCTGGTGCAGTCGCTCTTCAGCGTGGAATCGCAGTTGCTGGCGGCGAATGTGCCCTTGGGTCACGATTTACAGAACTTTCCCCTTCCCTTGCCCGCCAACAGCCAAAGCGGTTTGCTGCTGGGCGTGGTGGGACGCGATCAACTGCTGGGGCTGCTGGAAATTCACCACGAACAGCCCCGATCGTTCTCGGAAGATGACGTTTATTTCCTGCAAGCCGTGACCAATGTGCTGGCGGGGGCGATCGAACGGCGGCGATCGGAAGCATTGATTGACACCCAAAGCCGTGTCCTCGGTTCGATCGCCCAAGGAGCCAAGCTGCAATTCGTTTTTAATCAACTCTGTGAACTGCTAGAGCAGGAACTTCCCGGAGCCTATTGCTCCATTTTGGTGTTGGATCCGGAGCAAAAATGCCTGCGCGCCGGGGCCGCCCCCAGCCTGCCCAGCGAATTTGCCCGAGGGGTTGATGGGCTGATGATTGGCGAATGTGCGGGATCCTGTGGCACGGCGGCCTATCGCGGCGAGCCAGTCTTTGCCACGGACATTGCCACCAACCCCCTTTGGTCATCCTTTCGAGACTTTGCCCTCAGCCACGGCATCCGTGCCTGCTGGTCGTCGCCCTTTTTGGCCGCCAACGGCGAGGTGTTGGGAACCTTTGCCCTGTCGCACCGGTTTCCCTGCCAGCCCACGGCCTATCACCGGGAGGTGATCAACACCGCCGCCAGCTTGGCCAGCATCGCCATGGAAGCCCACCGCCGGGCCGAAGCCTTGCAAGCCGCCAATCTCTCCTTGGAACAAAAGGTGGAAGAGCGCACCGCCAAGCTTCAAGACACCCTTCAACGATTGCGCCAGGCCCAAGCCCAATTAATCCAAGCGGAAAAGATGTCGAGTTTGGGGCAAATGGTGGCCGGAATTGCTCATGAAATTAACAACCCCACAGCTTTCATTGCGGGGAATTTGTACCACATGGAAACCTATTTCCAGGATTTGGTGAGCATTATTCAGGCCTATCAAGCGGAATATCCCAATCTTTCGCCGGCCATGCGCGATCGCCTGGCAGAATTGGATTTTGACTTCCTCATTGCCGATTTACCGCAAGTGCTCGGCTCCTTACAATCCGGTTGCCAACGGATCACCAACATTGTGTTGGGACTGCGGAATTTTTCCCGCTTGGATGAGTCCAGCATGAAGGCGGTGGATTTGCATGAAGGGCTGGACAACACATTGATGATTTTGAATCACCGATTGATTGATCAGGGCGATCGCCCGGCGATTCAAGTGACCAAGGACTATGGCCCTTTGCCCCCGGTCACTTGCCATGCCAATCAGCTCAATCAGGTGTTTATGAATCTGTTGAGCAACGCGATCGATGCCTTGACCGATCGCTGGGCCCACGAGGGAGCCGGATTTGTGCCCCAATTGCGCATCGCCACGCGCCTCAGCCAGCCCGATCGGGTGCAAATTTCCATCCAGGACAACGGCTTGGGCATTCCCGAAGCGCTGCGATCGAAGATTTTTGAGCCGTTTTATACCACCAAGCCGATCGGCCAGGGCACGGGGCTGGGTTTGGCCATCAGCTACCAAATTGTGCAGGAACAGCACCAAGGATCGCTCGGTTGCCATTCAACGGCCCAGGAGGGAACCACGTTCACCGTGGAAATTCCGATCTAGGCTCACGGGTTGCGGTGCAGAAACCACATCCCCCATTCAACCGGCTAGGGGCGATCGAGTTTGGCGGCCAGGCCCGGAATCGACTTTTGGTGAGCGAGAATGGATTGCCAAATTTTGCGGGCTAAGGTTTTTTCGCCCCTGGCCCAGGCCAAATCCCCCGCTAAGTCTTGCCAATAGATCCGCTGGCGGTAGGGGCACTGGGCTTGGGCTTGGCTGATCAGGCGATCGGCTTCTTCCCAGCGGGCCGGATCGACCTGACCCCAATCGATCAGTAGCCGCACCCGTTGTGTTTGAAGGATGCCTTTGCGGGGCTGCTTTTGAATTTCGGCGGTGAAGTAGCGATCGACGAATTGCCAATCGCCAATGGCGGTTTCGATGTCCTGTTGGCCCGCAGCGGCCGAGCCGCGAATCCAGAGGGCGCGAATGCGATAAAACTCCGTTTTGGGGGTGGAACGAATGGCCCGAATCGCGCGATCGGCATAGGCCCGCGCCTCCGCGAATCGTTGGCATTCCAGTTCCAGTTCCGCCAAGGGCAGTAGCACGAAACTATTTTTAGGCGCGTATTTGAGGGCCCGCTCGAACAGGTCGCGGGCGCGCTCGATTTGCCCTTGCTCTTTTTCCATCAGCGCCCAGGCTTGCAAGGTGGGAGCATTGCGCTGGTCGGCTTGGGCGGCTTGGGCGAACAGCTCGCGGGCGCGCTCGATTTGCCCTTGCTCTTTTTCCATCAGCGCCCAGGCTTGCAAGGTGGGAGCATCGCGCTGGTCGGCTTGGGCGGCTTGGG
>NZ_JAZAQF010000088.1:107848-178346 GCF_043235035.1 Limnothrix redekei LRLZ20PSL1
CGCCCAGGCTTGCAAGGTGGGAGCATCGCGCTGGTCGGCTTGGGCGGCTTGGGCGAACAGCTCGCGGGCGCGCTCGATTTGCCCTTGCTCTTTTTCCATCAGCGCCCAGGCTTGCAAGGTGGGAGCATCGCGCTGGTCGGCTTGGGCGGCTTGGGCGAACAGCTCGCGGGCGCGCTCGATTTGCCCTTGCTCTTTTTCCATCAGCGCCCACTGTTGCAATGCCCGAGCATCACTCAGATCTGCCTCGGCTGCTTGTTGGAATAATGTTCGTGCTGTGCCAAATTCATCAAGCGAGGCTTCTAACGTAGCCCAAATTGTTAGGATAATTTTCTGGACTGGGGATGGTCGGTTTAGATTCGCTAAAATCCGCCGCAATAACACAATATCTAGTTGTCGAATTTGCCACTGGCTGAAGAGAGCCTTAAGGAAAGGCCGAATTAATTCACCTGAAAAGTGATCAAGATCGGTTTTTAGGAAATATGAAATCCGATCATAAATCCCATGCCCCAACTGCTGAACTACGATATCAGCGACAACAGCATGGCGAGTTCGTAGCCAGTCAGCTTCTGCGGTACGGCGAATTTCTAGAAAACCTTGAGTTTTCTCCAGAACTTTCTCAATATATTCAAACTCTGTTTTGAGTGCTAGCAACTGCCCTATCCGAGTGTGGGGCATTTCTAACCCAAAGCTATGTAGTAAGGCCACATATTCGCAGGCATCGACTACGCAAGCTCCGTCTGGCTGCTGTTTCTTCAGTGCATCTAGGTTTTTCTGTACCAGCGCCTTGATACCTTCCCGATCGAAAACTTCACACAACAGGATCAGCAACTGACCGTCAGCCTTTGTCAACAACTGTTCTACCCGTTTGTCCGGCTCCAGCTCTGCTAGCTGGCCCAGCCTGCCCGCCGCTTCCAGCTTGGCCACAATTGCCCCTAACTCTGGCTGGCTCAAGTCTCCAAACTCAAAGCGGACAATTTCTGCCTCGCGCTTTGTGCGCCCTTCGATTTGTCCCCGCCATAATTCCTGTCGTACTGTTCCCAGCAACACCAACGGAACGGTCTGCCGATAGAGCTGCATCAAGCCCGCTCGCAACTCCTCCTCATCCCCAGGCAACAACTCATCCGCACAAACCAACACCGGCCGATCGGGCTGTGGCATTGCCGCCAACGCCGCCACATTCAGCCCCGACAGCCGCTCCTCCCGCCACCAGACCTCATAGCCCTCCGCCGCCAAATCTGCCGCCACCCGCATCAACAAAGTGCTCTTGCCCTCGCCACCCCGCCCCACAATCACTCCCAAGGGCACACTTGGCTGCCGGAAGCCCAAGTTTTCATCCGGCAGACCAATTGCCCAGTGCTTCGGATCGAGCCGCTCGACAGCAAATTGCTTCACCTCAGCGTACAAATCACGCGGCGCATCACAGTTCGCCTTGATGTCGCTCCAGTGGGGAGCCGTCGCCTCATAAAACTGCGTTTGGCTCGGCTGAATCGACTGAGCCTGATCCACCAACTTCGCCACTCGCCGAAACCCCCCAGGCGGCTCCAACACCCGCTCCGGCTGCGGATCAACAGTGGTCCCATGAGCCACCCGCGCCGCCTCGATGTCAGCGCGATCGTATCGCCCCAGCTCCAAAAGCTCTTTCCCCGGAAAACATCGGGCCGTTTGACCGCTATTCCCTAGGCGCGTTCGCACAAAATCACATAATTTTGCCGCAGTTATTCGTCCCTTTTCATCTGCGTTTTGAGCAGACATTCCTTCTAGCAATGCGGTTGTGAAAACGCCACCTTCTTGGGTATCAAATGCAGATTGGCTGGCATGGCAAGCTGCCAATAAAACATAATTTTTCTGCTGTCTAAAAGATATTTCAATCTCTTCAATTAGTTCATTAATTGCCCCTGAATGACAAAAGTCAAAAATCCCCACTAAGTTATCGACATCAGCATCCTTAAATAGCCTAGCCAAGCTCGCCAACTGATAAGTATTATTTTTGTTTTCCTTATCCTTAGGTGTGTTGGATGCAACCAGACAAGCCATTGGCTCATCATTGTCATCTTTTTTCAAGTAGCCATGACTAGCAATGTAAACCACTGCCAATTCAGATCCCTTAGCTGTTTCCGTTAGGAATATCCTTAGCTCATTTCGTAGGGAATTATAATTAAGCTTTCCTCTTGGGTCAGGATAGGTCTCTTGTGTCTCCTGATCACAAAGTTCAGGAGCGATTTTTACGTCATAATTTTGTGCCTGAAACCATGCACTAACTCGCTCTAAATCTCGATCACAAGTTAGCGATTGGAAGCCCACATCATCAAACTTTGAAATGCCAATGACTAGGGCTTTCTTGGCCATGAGGTATTTTGGAGTACGATAAGCTCTACCTAGGATATCCGAATATTTCTAAGTTTGCGAGGTTGGCTATGTCTGTGCCCGAACCACTATTTTTCAAAGATCCCGAAACTGGAGAAGAATACACCATCCTATTTGCGTCAGCCGATGGGGAATCCACAGTTCCCGATCGCTCAGACCGCTCAGAAGATGGCAGAGGAAGGCGTGGCGGCGATGATGACAGTCCATCGTTCTTGGAAGCCAAGCTTGAAGAAGCCCACAAGCAACTGCGGGGCTATGCCCTATTTTGTATGGGAGCCTTTCGCCAGTTCTCGGCGGCCAACGTTGAAGAAATGACCGTGAAATTCAACGTCAAAATTGGTGGACAAGGTGGGATTCCCTTCTTGGTGCGCGGCTCCATGGACTACGACTTTGGGATCGAAGTGAAATGCAAATTTCCCGACAAACCGACCCCGCCGCCAAAACAGTCTTGAGCCTTTGAGTTGCTTGCCAGATTTAGGCAAAGTAAATCAACACTTCTGAGAAGAATCTGCTGTACTCAACACCTTGAAGAACCCGCAAACTTCTGAATCTGACAACTTCCAAGTTCAACCCAGGCAACACCACAATTACGGTTGGTTGAAGGGTGTTGGGGCGGGGCCCAGGTCTTGGAGCTTGCGGGCGAAATAGCTTTCGCGGTGTTGCAACTGCTTCGCCAAAATCACCGCCTGTTCGTAGGCAATGCGGGCCCGATCGCGCTGATTCAAACTGACAAACAAATCACCCAACTTTTCGTAGGTGTCCATCATTCCGTAGCCGTCCGCCGCCTCGCGGGCCAACTCCAACAGGCTGATGTAAAGACTGGCGAGCAGATCGGGCTTGTCGGCAAAGGCGGGGCGGCTGCGATAGAGAGTGGCCAAGCGATCGAGCGCTTCTCGGGCAATGCCCAACTGCTTGATGGAGCGGGCGGCGGCGGCCGTTTCGCGATATTGCAACACCGCCTCTTCCACACGATCGGCCCGGTCAAAATTGGCAGCCAACTCGCTCATCAAGGGCGGAATGAGCCGCACAATCCCCAATTCCTGATAGACCCCCAACAAGTCGCGCTGGGCGGCGATCGCCTCATCCCATTGGCGCGATCGATTCAACAACATCACCAATTCCCGCGCATAGCGCACCTCGGCCTGGCGATGGAGCGGAATGGTGGGTTCTGTGCCCGGCGGCACGGGCACCACCACCCAACGACCCGCAGCAATTTTGGCCCGCTCGATCGCCAGCAGCTCCCGGTAGGCATCCACAGCCGCCGCATCCTCAAACAGGCTGGCTCGCAATTGGCCGATCGCCACCAGATATTTTTCAATTTCCGTGGGATCATCCGCCGCTCTGGCCATCAACAGGCGCGGTTCCAACACCGCCAAGGCCAACTTGGGCGCACGCACTTGGTAATAGGCCAAGCCCAGGGCCTCCAGCAGGGCCGGATCTTCAGGGATGGGCAGCGGTTGTTCGTCGGGCAAAACCGGCTTGGGGCCCGTTTGCCCCGCTTGGATCGCCTTGATTCGATCGGTCACCACCCGCGTTTCTTCCACGGCCCCTTCCCGCCAAGCCAGCTCGCCCACCCGTCCCAGGGCTGGCAATTCTGCAAATACGCCCAAAAACCGCCGCAATCGCAGTTCTCGATTCCAAAGGGCGAAGGCTTCTAGGGTTTTGCCGGCCCGCAGGGTGGCCGCCGCCTGGAGGTTCAATTCATCGAGGGCCAAACGCAGCCGATCGCGCTCCGTGGGCGACAGTTCCCGCTTCATAGGAAACTCCGGCAGCAGCGGATCCGCCTCTAACAGTTCCAGCGGACTGGGCGGAAATTCATCCTTGGCCGGCCGCGAAAAGATGTCAAAAATCGGCAGGTTATCCAGAAAAGGTAACTGGGCGCGAGCCACTTCCCCAGCGCTGGTCAAGACCAGGGCGATCGCCCCCGCTGACATTGCCCACCGCAGCGATCGCAGCAGTCCATTCAGGGAAAATTCAGCGCAGGAAGGAACGCAACGGGCAGGCATGGGTGAATTGTCCCCGAAAAAGCTGAATGAAAAAGAGACTGGAATGAAAAAGAGACTGCACAGGACGCAACCGGCGAGCAGCGGTGAACCGTAGTGTTACTTTACCGTAGTGTTTTGCTGGCGGCACTTGGCCATGGTTGCTGATGGTTCTGGTTTGCGCCCGCCCAACCGTTGGGATGCATTGCTGACCTTACGGGGGGTGGCTTGCTGTTTGGTGATTGTGGCCCACTGCGGCCCACCGGCCCAAAGCTTGGCCTGGGCTGGACAGGATTGGAGTTGGCTGCTGTTTGCGCCGGGGGGCGTGGCAGTGCGGGTGTTTTTTTGCTTGTCGGGCTACTTAATCGGTAAGGGATTTTATACCGAACGCTATCGGCTCGATCGCCCTGGCATCATTCGATATTTTCAAAACCGCGCCACTCGAATTTTGCCGCTTTACTATGCCTGTATTTTGATATCGGCAGCGGTGTTTTATCCCCACAGTTGGCAACCTAATCATTGGGGTCATTTGCTGCGGTTGCTGACTTTTACCTATGAGCATTCTTTGCCCTTTGAGTTTAATGCACCCCTATGGTCGCTTTCCACGGAAGTGCAATTTTATGCGATCGCCCCTCTCATTTTTTGGGCAAGTCAGCGGTGGCTGAAAACCGGGCGATCTTTGTTGGTGGCCATGGCAGCGGTGACCAGTGGATTAATGTTCTATCGGTTCGGGGTTTTTGAGTTAATTGAACAATTATTGGGCAGCACAGAGGGGAATCCCTATTTTATTCGCTATATCTATACCTTTTTGCCCGCCAATTTAGATGCCTTTCTGGTGGGCTTTTGGCTGAATCCGCTGATGCAAAAGCTGCACCGAAACCGACCCCCAACGATCGACCCAGTGGAGGGCCAAACAGACCCGATCGAGCCAGGGCGATGGTTGCAAGTTCGGCCCTGGGTGGCCCTGGCTTGGGGCCGATCGATTCTGGGGTTGCCCTGGAAAGGCTGGGCGATCGGGGCAATGGTGTTGCTTTATGGGTTGGCCGCCTGGTGGAAATATCAAGGGAGCGATCGGGTGTTGTTGGTGGCTCCGGGGCTGACGGTGTTGGCAACGGGGCTGTTTATTTTTGCCTTTGAACGACGGGTTTATTTCAGCTCCGGGCGCAACCGGCCTCTCTCGCGATCGGCCATGGCGGCTAATCCGTTCAGGGCTTGGGAATTGCTCGGGTTGTTGTCTTTTGGTCTTTATGTTTGGCACTATCCCTTACTGAAAGTGATCGGCCCGTTGATCACGAATCGATCGCCTTTGGTGGCCTATGGCGAACGGTTGGGGTTGGTGTTTTTGGGATCGATCGCCCTGGCCAGCTTCACCTACTGGGCGATCGAAATTCCGGCAATCCGTTGGCGCAAAAAAGCCCAGCGATCGCCCTAGGGATCCGTTAATGATTCCAATCGCTGAGTTTGAAGCCCAAAAATCGATCGAACAATCCCGATCGCCAGATATATCGCAACAGCAAACACCAACTTAGGGCAATCGCCCCAATCAGCAAATAGTCCACCGGTTGCAACAGCACCAATTCAAAAAACTCGCGCGTTCCCGGCAGGGCCACCAAACCGGCATAGACCCCCAACAGGCCCAAGGCCAGCAGGGAATAGCGGCGATCACCACAGAGGGGTTCCGCCGCCACCCAAGGCCCCGCTGGCGGCTTCAAAAACGGCACAAGCAACAGGCCACAGCTCACCAACAGCGTCACCAGGGCGCTGCGGGGCACAGCCAAGAGCGCATCGTTCAAAACCACCAACTCTTCGCCCGTTTGGGTAGCGTTCCAAATGGTGGTGACCAAATAGCCCAAGTAAACCGCCACCGCGATCGGGGTGAGGGTCAAGGTCGCGGGCAAGGTGAAATTCAGCATGGACTTGAGGACGCTCTTTTGGCGCGGTTTCCCGGGCCGGGCCCACAGGGGAAATCCAAAGGTGGGCAGCCCCACCGCCACAATCGTCACCACAGCGCTGTGTTTATTCAGCAGCGGAAAAGTTCCCAGCACTTGCCCCGTGCAAAGAATCAACAGGGTGACGCAAAACACCCGCACCATAAACAACTTCAGCACATCGCGGATGCCGTTGCCGATCCGTTGCCCCTCCAAAAAGGTATAGGGCAGGGTCTCGAAGGAGTCGCCCAGCAACACAATGTCGGCGGCGCTGCGGGTGGCTTTGCTGCCACTTTCCATGGCAATGCCCAGGTTGGCTTGCTTCAGGGACAACACATCGTTTACGCCATCGCCAATCATGGCCACATAGTTGCCCGCGCGTCGCAGGGCCGTGACTAAGCGGGCTTTTTGTTCCGGAACGATCCGCCCAAAGATTTGATGCTCGATCGCGGCTTGGGCAAATTCCGTCTCAGTCATGGCGGCCAGGTCGGCTCCGGACACGGCCGACAAATTTTCGCCCAAACCCACCCGAGCCGCGATCGCCCGCACGGTGTCGGGGTTGTCGCCAGAAATAATCTTCAGCCGAATGCCCGCCTCGGCAAATCCTTGGAGCGTTTCCGTCACGCTGGGGCGCAGCTCGTCGCTAAAGACCAACAGGCCCAGGGGTTGCAAATCCTGGGGCAGGGGGGCGCTGTCGCGTTTGGCGGGTTTGGGCGGAATGGTGGGACTGACGGCAAACAGCAACACCCGGAATCCTTGGCGAGCCAGGGTCTGGGCCCGATCGCGCCATTCCGGAAGCAGCGGTTCCGCCAGGCCCGCGCTCACCATTTCCGGCGCACCCAGGACGTAATATCCCGCCACGGGCCCGGCGGCTGGCAGGGCGATCGGGTCAGCCCCAAAGGCGATTGCGCTCCACTTGCGGGCTGATGAAAAGGGAATTTCATAGAGCGGTTCTTGGCCGGGAGCGGGGCAACCGAGGGCGATCGCTTCGCTGGTGGCGTTGCCGGAACGGGTGCTGGCGGCATAGATTCCCACCTGTTGGGTCAGGGTGGCCAAGTCCTGGCCGGGGGCGATCGGCCACAGTTCCGTGAGCTGAATTCGGTTCGCCGTCAAGGTTCCGGTCTTGTCCACACAGAGCACATCTATATTGCTCAGGGATTCCACGGCGTTGGCCTGTTGAATCAGCACCCGCTTGCCCACCATTCGCACCGCCGCCAGGGCATAGGACAGGGTGACGGTTAAGTACAAACCGCTGGGAACCAGTCCGGCAATCACGGCCGATCGCTGCACCGTTTCATTGAAAGAAATGGCCTTGGCAATGAATCCGATCGCCACCAGGGCCCAAAAAAAGCAGGCGATGATCATAAAAATCCGAATCACCAAATTCACTTCCGATTGCAAGGGCGTGAGCATTTGGCGAAAGGTGCGGGCACTTTCGGTGAGTTGGTGGGCCAAGCTGTTGCGGCCCACTTTTTGGGCTACATAATAGCCACTGCCACTTAAACAAATGGTTCCCGAAAAAACAGGGCTGCCGGTTTCCTTTTCGATGGGATCTGATTCTCCTGTCAAGAGCGATTCATCGGCGGCGATTTCCCCGGCCATCAGTTCCCCATCCACCAGAATTTGATCGCCCGATCGCAGCACTAAAACATCGCCCGCCACGATTTCGCTCGGGTCAATATCCTGCTCCCGTCCTTCGCGCACCACGGTGGCCTTGGGCCGGGTTAGAAGGGCAATTTCATCGAGTTTGCGCTTGGCAGCCACTTCTTGAATGGCATTAATCACCACGCTGCTCAAAATGACCGCTGCCACCAAGATGGCATCACTAAAACTACCTAAAAATAAGAAAACAACACTAATGGCAACAAAAACAAAATTAATAAAGGTAAAAATGTTTTCCCGGAGAATTTGCGCATAGGAACGACTGGTTTTCAGGGGAGCATCATTACCCTGGCCGGCGGCTCGGCGCTCCAGCACTTCGCTGCGGGTCAGACCTTGGAGATGGGGCGGAAGATTCGGCTGATTCACGGGTGGCAGGCGATGGACGGGCGATCGAACTAGCAGGCCATCATACCCGGCCCGATTGGGTCTGGCTTGATCGGGGAGTGGGGAGTTGTTTTGCGGGTCTAGGGCTTGTCGTCAAATCGCCTGAAACCCCGATTCCACCGTGAGCAGACCGTGGGGGGCAAGGGGACTAAGCCCCTTGTTGCGATGATTTGGGTATGGCAGATCAACCATCTTCACTGGATGCCAGGAAATAGCGACAGGCCCTAATTCTCCCGATCGGGATTGGCTAATCAGCCTACGGACGAGAATCCTTGGTTAAATGGTCTCGAACTGTTTGGCAGCGAGAACCAAGTCATGATCTTTGTCGGGTTGATTTTGGGTGTCGTGATCGGCGGTGCGATCGCCTGGTATTTGATGCAACAGCGAGTGGCCGACCTGGAACGCCAGCAAAAGCAATATCTCGATCGGCAACGGCAAACCCTGGAGCAAGATTTTGAGGTACAAAAGCAGACGGCTCGCAAAAATTTTGATCGGGAATTGCAAGCCCTGCAAGCGGAAATTGCCCAACTGAAAGCACAAACCGCTCCCACCGCCGCACCGCCCGCTCCCGATCCTGCACGCTCTGCTCCGCGTCCGGCGGCAACCGGTCAACCGGCGGCCCAGCTCCCGGATCCTTGGGGTGGAACCGGTGCGCCCGCGCCAACGCCTGCCCCGGAACCCGTCGCGGAGCCAGTTGCAGAACCCACACCGGAACCCACGCCGGAACCTGCCCCGGAACCTGCCCCGGAACCTACGCCAGAGCCAACAGCGGCCTCAACGGCGGCCTCAATGGAACCCGTTACGGAAACCGTTGTGGAACCCGCACCGGAGCCGATCGCGGAGCCAGAACCCGCCTCGGAACCCACGCCGGAACCCGTGGCCGAGCCGATCGCGGAGCAAGCTGCGGAACCAGTCACTGAACCGGTCACTGAGCCGATCACAACTCCTGAGCCGATCGCCCCAATCGCGCCCAGCAACCAACCCAGCCCGATCGAGCAAGTGACCCAACTCGCCACCAAAGTTCGGGCAATCGGCCAGCGAGCTGAGGGCCAAAAACTGATCAACGATCTGTTGACCTTCACCAGCAGCCCCGATGCCACCGTGCGTGCCGCTGCGATCGAGGCCCTCAGCGCCATCCACAGCCCTGAAGTGGCGAGCTGCCTTGAAAAAGCCCTCCATGATGCGGCCCCGATCGTGGTGCGAGCGGCTGCCAAAGGATTGGAGCGCTTCAAAAGCCAAGCCCCGATCGCCCAACCGCTTGAAGAATCACCGCTGCCTCCCAACGGCGGCCCCAAACAGCCCTAGTAGCGTGGCTGCCTTAATTCGCTGGGTTAAATGACATGGCTGTTACCGTCACCTGATCGTTAAGTAGCAAGATGCTCAAGCCCCTTGTTGCCACGACTGGCTCCGCAACTTTGACCCAATGTATTAAGCCTGTCGCGCTACTAGGTCTATCGATCCGGAAGCCAACGCATGATTTCCCTTCAGTGCGATCGCCCCCATGGGTCAAACCCCTTAATCATTGAAGGATGAAAAACAGGAAAATCAATTGTAAAGAATTTCCCAAAAATCCGGATTCATTCCAGAACTAACTGAACTCACAGGGCGGAAAATTTTCTCCTCTGCCCTGTGTTTTATTTCATACATCGTTTTGGAATGAATGTTCGATTTCGGACTTCATTGCCTGAAAGCTTTTAAAATTCGTTTATTCATGTTTCATTTTGCACATTCTTGCTCTTTGCTTGGTCTGTTTATTAAAAAAATTGTTGTAACTTAAATTTAAGCTTGTCAATTTTATTCAGAGTCCCTTAAACTAATTACAAGGATTTCAAAAAGTCCTCTACAAAAACTCTTAACGTCTTTTGGGGTCGCTCTAGTTAGATCGCTTCTATGGGCTAATTCAATTCATTTGATTAGCCTTAATTGAGAGCATCAATTTCTTCAAAGTGCTGAAGAACAACCCCCAGCGATTGATCAAAATTCAAAATTCGTCAGACTCATCAGAGCCAATTCGTCAAAATCAAGGCAGATTTATGAGATCTGCATGATCCGCTCGCTCGGATCCATTGATTCGGATTCATCAATCTTGATTCATCCACTTAATAGACTCAACAGAATGAACCCTGTCCTCCGTTTCACAGCGTTGCAGGACAATGCACTGAGGGAATGCTGAGGGAAAAAACACCAACAACGTGAATCCTTTCAACGCCTCACCAAGTTTTACGTCTGCCGGGATCGCTCCGATCAATTGAGACTTGATTGCCATTAACCCTTGAGCCTCCATTGATTGTCAGGTTGTCTTCGCTGGGAACGAAGAATAGCCTTCGCATCACTTTGCATTTTCTGCCCGATCGCGCGGTTAAGTCTTGCGTGCTAATAGTGCATTCAAATTCTTGACCTTCAGTTGCATTTCACAACCCCGATTGAGGTCATTCACGAATCATTGACCTCTCAAGTCTGGTGCTGAAAACCGTCGTAGCCGTCATGCAGGGTGGCTGCCTTTCTTTGACCTATCAGCGTTGGACAGAACTCCTATGGCTCTTCAGATGTCCCCGGCCGGGATCGACCAAAACAGCGCGATCGCTCCGGAAGTTTCCACCCTCCGTTGGCGAACCGCTGCCAGCACCAAAGCCATTCCCCTCAGTGGCAACAACAACATTGATGCGTTGCTGACGGTGCGTATTAATAATCCGACAATCACCCAAGCGTGGAATGTGCCCCCTGGCGGGGTGATTACCTACAGTTTTCCCAATGCCAACACGGTCAATCATTTGACATCGGTTGCTCAAGGGGCCATCACCAGCCCGGCAGAAATTCCCGAGCCGGTGAAACAGGCCGTGCGGCAAGTGTTGCAAAACTACTCCCAAGTGATTCCGGTTCAGTTTCAAGAAGTACCGGACGAAGTGGGCGGAACGCTGCGCGTTACCTTGGGCAAGAGTCCGCAATTGCCCGATGCCTTGGCCTGTGCCTATGTTCCAGGAAGTGCCTATGGGGGACAGGTGTTTTTGTCGGCCAATGGAATGTTTGACCCCAACTTTTTTACGAAGGGGCCCGGCAGCGCTGGCTATGGCACTTTAATTCATGAATTGGGCCATGCCATGGGGCTGAAACATCCTCGGGAATATGGCAGCGAAGCGGGGGATGTGCCCGGTAAAGCGCCTTCTAATGTGGCGGTTTTGGCTCCGGAATTGGATCATCGCCACAACACGGTGATGTCCTACAACGGGCGGGATTTTAGTAGCTTTCAAAACTCCCGCACCCTGATGAACTACGACATTCAGTCCCTGCAATATCTCTACGGGGCCAATACCAGTTGGCGATCGGGCAATGATTTGTACACCTGGAATGCCACTTCGTTTTTAGGGGTGGAAGCCATTTGGGATGGGGGCGGAACTGACACCTTGGAAATGGGATCGCTGCCAGCCTCCGATCGCTACTATTTCGATCTGAAACCCGGCGGCTTGTTAACCACCCAAACGGGACGGAAGGGTCGCTTTTTTGATATTTATCCCAGTTACCAACCTCTCTATCCAATGTTTGATCGGGGCAAGTCGATCGCCTTTGGGGTCACCCTGGAAAATCTCAATGGCACTGATGGAGCCGACGAGGTGCTTGGCAACGATACCGACAACGTGATTTTGGGGCGCGGGGGCAACGACAGCCTCAGCGGCGGCCTCGGCCAAGACACCCTCTGGGGCGGGTTGGCCGATGATTGGCTGAGCGGCGAAGCGGGCAACGACCAACTCCAGGGCAACGCGGGCCTCGATACCCTCATTGGCGGTTTGGGCAACGACCAGCTCAACGGCGGCCGCGATGCCGACTGGCTGCAGGGGGACGCGGGCGATGATGTGCTGTTTGGTGAGTTTGGAAATGACCTGTTGTTGGGGGGCGACGGAGCCGATCGATTCGTGTTGGGCACGGGCATGGGCCAAGACACGATTCAGGATTTTCAGTCGGGCATTGATGGCATTTATCTGGTCAATGGGTTGACCCCCAGCGCGATCGCCCTGCGCCCCCAGGGAACGAACACGTTGGTGCAAGTGGCCAACAGCAATGAGACTTTGGCGATCGTGGCCGGCGCACTCTCGATCGCTGACTTTCACCTAGCCTGAGCGCTCTAGGGGAATGTCTGAGCAGTCGCTTGCGGCACTGGCCAAGCACCATCCGATCCCGACCCGGGGCCCATGCCACAGTTCCTCTGGCTGCCCGTGGTAAAATGGGAGGCTGAAATCTCGATTTCACGGCAATTTCGCCCAACCGAGGCCGTTCTAAATGAGGCTTGCCGTCGGTCTGTCCTTTGGGGCTTTTGCGCCACCACGATGCGAACGATTTGCTAGCCCTTGATGTGTACTAGCCCTTGATGTGTATCTGATCCCGAATGAAAGCCGGGTCATTGGCCCCCTTAGGTCTTTCGTTTGGGGTCGTGCCGTTTTTAGGCACTTGTTTTTAGGCCATAAATTTTCAGGCACTTTCTGCACCAGAGACCTATGAGTACTGCCGAAGACCGGATTGTCGCGACCGACCTACGCCAGGAAATGTCGCGATCGTACCTGGAGTACGCCATGAGCGTGATCGTGGGGCGGGCGCTGCCGGATGCCCGCGACGGTCTGAAGCCGGTACACCGCCGGATTCTCTACGCCATGCATGAGTTGGGGTTAGCGGCCGATCGCCCCTTCCGGAAATGCGCCCGGGTGGTGGGGGAAGTGCTGGGGAAATATCACCCCCACGGCGACACGGCGGTCTATGACGCGCTGGTGCGGATGGCCCAAGATTTTTCGATGCGCCACCCGTTGATTAACGGTCACGGCAACTTCGGTTCGATCGACAACGATCCGCCCGCCGCCATGCGGTACACGGAATGTCGGCTGCAAGCCCTGACCAGCGAGTCGCTGTTGCAAGACATTGAGTCGGAAACCGTTGATTTCATCGACAACTTCGATGGTTCCCAGCAAGAGCCAACGGTGATGCCCGCGCGGCTGCCACAACTGTTGCTGAATGGTTCTTCCGGGATTGCGGTCGGTATGGCCACCAACATCCCCCCCCACAACTTGGGGGAATTGGTGGATGGTCTTTGCGCTCTGATCCACAATCCCGAAATTACCAATCAGGAACTGATTCGTTGGATTCCGGGGCCGGACTTCCCCACGGGGGCACAGATTTTTGGTACGTCGGGGATTCGGGAAGCCTATTTAACCGGGCGTGGCTCGATCACCATGCGCGGTGTGGCCAGTGTGGAGACGATCGAGCGGCGCGGCGCACCCGATCGCGAGGCGATCATCATCACGGAGCTGCCCTACCAAACCAACAAGGCGGCCCTGATTGAGCGGATCGCGGAGTTGGTGAACGACAAGAAGTTAGAAGGCATTTCCGACATTCGCGACGAGAGCGATCGCGACGGAATGCGGATCGTGATTGAGCTGAAGCGCGATGCCCGGGCGCAGGTGGTGCTGAACAACCTCTACAAGCACACACCGATCCAAGCGAACTTTGGGGCCAACATGTTGGCGCTGGTGAACGGCGAGCCGCGCACCCTGACCCTGAAGGACTTTTTGCAGGTCTTTTTGGACTTCCGGGTGGAGGCGATCGAACGGCGCACCCGCTACGAACTGCGCAAGGCCGAAGAGCGCGACCACATCCTGCAAGGCTACCTGATCGCCCTCAGCAACATGGACACGATCATCGCCCTGATTCGCCACGCGGCGGACACCCCCACCGCCAAGCAGGGGCTAATGAGCGATTACAGCCTCTCGGAAGCCCAAGCGGACGCGATTTTGCAGATGCAACTGCGCCGCCTGACGGCCTTGGAAGCGGACAAGATCGAGCAAGAACACCAGGAATTGCAAGCCAAAATCACGGATTTGCAAGACATCCTGGCCCGGCGCGATCGGGTGTTGACGATCATTGAAGAGGAAGTGAGCCACCTGAAGGCTCGCTTTGCCACGCCGCGCCGCACCACCATTTCCCGCGACAGCGCCCAACTGGAAGAAATTGACCTGATCGCCAACGATCGCGCCACGATCGTGATTACGGAGCAGGGCTACATCAAACGGATGCCCGTGAGCACCTTCGAGACCCAAAACCGCGCCACCCGGGGCAAAACCGGCGCGAAGATGAAGGATGACGACGAGGTACAGCATTTCCTGACTTGCTGCGATCGCGATCGAGTCCTGTTCTTCAGCGATCGGGGCGTGGTTTATGCCCTCAGCGCCTATCAAATTCCCGCCAGCTCCCGCGCTGCCCGAGGCACGGCGATCGTCCAGTTGCTGCCGATTCCCCACGACGAAAAAATCACCTCGGTGATCGCCGTTTCGGAATTCTCGGAAGACCTGTACCTGGTGATGTTGACCCAACAGGGCTACATCAAAAAAACCGTGCTCTCGGCCTTTGGCAACATCCGCGCCAACGGCCTAATCGCCATTTCCCTCGAAGAAGGCGACCAACTGCGCTGGGTACGCCTAACCCGCGAGGAAGACAGTATTTTGATCGGCTCTCGATCGGGTATGGCGATTCACTTCCGAGCCGATCGGGATCAACTGCGGCCCCTGGGGCGGACAGCACGCGGCGTGCGAGCCATGAGCCTTCGCAGTGGTGATGAGTTGGTGGCGCTTGATATTTTGCCCGCCGCGATCGCCTCGCGGGTCGGTCAGGCCGGCGATGATGCGGCCGACGACAACGAACCGATCGAGGAAACCAGCGACGACAGCACCGAAACCAGCAGCCCCGGCCCCTGGGTGTTGGTGATCACCGCTCGCGGCTACGGCAAGCGCGTCCCCGTGGAGCAATTCAAGCTCTATAACCGCGCCACCAAGGGCAAAATTGCCACCAAGTTCAAATCCGCCAAGGGCATTGACGATTCTTTGGCGGGGCTGTTGGTGGTGAATGACTCCGACGAAATCACGATTGCCACGAAACGTGCCACGATCGTTCGGCAGTCGGTGAACGCGATCCCGATTCAATCGCGGGGCGCAACGGGTGTGATGGTGCAGCGAATTGTGGATGACTCGATCGCCGCCGTGGCCCTCGTGCCGCCGGAAGACACAAGCGGCGACAGCCTCGATAGCAACACCGACTCTGAGGATCAAGTTGCTCAACCGGACGAAAATTCCTAGGCAATTGCTGCTGGGCAAATGCGCCTAGGGCAACCTAGGCCAAAATTGATCCCCAATCGATCCCATAAATCCCATCAACCAATCCCATCAACAAATTCCATCAACAAAATGGGGGTATGGCCAAAAACCACACCCCCATTTCGCTTTGCCAAACCTTGGCTTAACGGCTAAACGCTGACCGTACAAGTTTGAACCGGCGCTCCGGTTGACCAAATTGATTAATTTGATTCAATTTGATCAGAGCCAACATCAACCGGCGCATCAGGCTGGGCGATCGCCCGGAACCAAACCTAGTCGAGATAGCCCATCAGATTGGAATCTTCGCCCAAATCATTGGAAGCCATTGGCCGGTTGCTGGGCAGCCAATCACTGGTCGTAATGTCCAGCGTGTTAGCCGTCACCGGGCGATGGCCCGACAGAGTGATGGTTTCCACCACTTCCAAGTTGCTGGCCGACACTGGGCGCGCACCGTAGGCGGCCACCGTGCCCACCACCTTCAGCTCGCTCGTTTCCACGGGGCGATGCTTCGGTAGATTGCTTTGAACCAAGGACAGGTGGCTGACTTCAACGGGGCGATTGTTGGGCAGGTCGCTTTCGATGAACTTAACAGTATCTTCGCCGACGGGACGGTGGCCATAGGTGGGGGCGAGGGGGCGCTTGCGGACAACCGCAGGCAGGGCCCGTTGCTCGCGATCGTCGCGATCGTCGAGGCGCACTTCATCGCGATCGTCGCGGGCGCGGTTGTTGGTGTCGGTGACGTTGCGGTTGCTCATGAAAACGTACCTCAGATGCCGATACTAGTGCCGTTGGAAGGGGCTGATAGGAGCCGAAGCCCAGTTTGATAACCAGTTTTATAAATTGAACTGTCAAACCCAGGTCATCCTATCAAATGCGCGTGGATCGCGGTGGCTTCGATCGACAAGGGCGATCGAGCAAGGGAGACAGGGCTGGCGAACGGACGGCGCGAACTGGCCCAATGCGGAAATGCCGCGCTGCCAATTCGAGCGCGTTCGGGCGGGTAGATTGCGTTGTCTCTACAGTTATATTTTAGCGGAGCTATAAAAAGATTATTAAAAAAATCATTGCTCTTATAAGCAGCTTTAAAGCAAAGCACCGCCCTTTCCCTGCAAAACCATGGCCATTCATGGAATCCAGGAGCCGCTGTGCGATTCAGCATTCTCTCAAATCTCCCCACCGACTCCAGAAACTAGCGCCAGATCCCCTGTTGGCGAAGGACAACCCATGACCACCTTTGAACTGCAAGCACCATTTGAGCCCACGGGTGACCAACCGAAGGCGATCGCCCGTTTGGTGGAAGCCGCGCGATCGGGTCAGCGATACCAAACCCTGTTGGGAGCCACCGGCACCGGCAAAACCTTCACCATCGCCAGCACCATTGCCCAGCTCGATCGCCCGGCCCTGGTTTTGGCCCACAACAAAACCCTCGCGGCCCAGTTGTGCAACGAATTGCGAGAATTTTTCCCAAATAATGCCGTTGAATATTTCATTTCCTACTACGACTATTACCAACCGGAAGCCTATATTCCCGTCACCGATACTTACATTCAAAAAACGGCTTCCATTAACGAAGAAATTGATATGTTGCGGCACTCAGCCACTCGATCGCTCTTTGAACGACGGGATGTGATTGTGGTTGCCTCCATTAGCTGCATTTACGGGTTGGGAATTCCCACGGAATATTTAAATGCGGCGATTCCCTTTCGGGTGGGCCATGAATTAAATTTGCGGCAAACATTGCGAGACCTGGCCTCTGTGCAGTACGAGCGCAATGATGTGGAAATTGGCCGAGGAAAATTCCGCGTCAAGGGCGATGTGTTGGAAATTGGCCCCGCCTATGAAGATCGAATTATTCGGATTGAGTTCTTTGGCGATGAAGTGGAAGCGATTCGCTATGTGGATCCCTTAACTGGGGAAATTTTGCAGAGCCTAGAGGCGGTGAATCTTTATCCCGCTCGCCACTTTGTGACCCCAGAAGATCGCCTGGAGGAGGCAATTCAAGCCATCGCGCGGGAATTGGCTGCACAGAAAATCGCCTTAGAAGCGGAAGGAAAACTCCTAGAAGCCCAACGCATTGACCAACGCACTCGATACGATTTGGAAATGCTGGCGCAGGTGGGCTACTGCAACGGCGTAGAAAACTACTCACGTCATTTGGCCGGACGACAAGCGGGCGAACCTCCGGAATGTTTAATTGATTATTTTCCGGAAGATTGGTTGCTGATTGTTGATGAGTCCCATGTGACCGTTCCCCAATTAAGGGGGATGTATAACGGTGACCAGGCTCGCAAAAAGGTGCTGATTGATCATGGATTTCGCTTGCCCAGTGCGGCCGACAATCGCCCCCTCAAGGCCGAAGAATTTTGGAACAAGGTGAATCAATGCATCTTTGTTTCTGCCACGCCGGGAGATTGGGAGTTGGAAATTTCCCAAGGGCAAATTGTGGAGCAAGTCATTCGGCCCACGGGCGTGATTGATCCGGAAATTTTTGTGCGTCCCACGGAAGGACAGGTGGATGATTTGTTGGCGGAAATTGTCCAGCGAGTCGATCGCCAAGAACGCACCCTGATCACCACCTTAACCAAGCGAATGGCGGAGGATTTGGCGGATTATTTCCAAGAGCGCGGGGTGCGGGTGCAATATCTCCATTCGGAAATTCAGTCGATCGAACGCATTGAAATTTTGCAAGCTTTGCGAGCGGGCAAGTTTGATGTGTTGATCGGGGTGAATTTGTTGCGAGAAGGATTGGACTTGCCGGAAGTTTCCCTAGTCGCCATTTTGGATGCGGACAAGGAAGGGTTTTTGCGGGCAGAGCGATCGCTGATTCAAACCATTGGCCGGGCGGCGCGCCATGTGCGAGGTCAAGCGATTCTTTATGCCGATCGGCTGACCGACAGTATGGACAAGGCGATTTCCGAAACGGAGCGGCGACGCAAAATCCAAATCGACTACAACCAAAAACACGGCATTACGCCCCAACCGATCATCAAGAAATCCGGTAATTCAATTCTGGAATTCTTGGATTTGTCCCGGCGGCTCAGTGCCAAAGATTTGGAGCAAGCCTACGAACATGCGGCGGATTTGTCCTTGGATGATGTGCCGATGTTGATTGAAAAATTGGAGGCCCAAATGAAGGAGGCGGCCAAAAATTTGGAGTTTGAAGAGGCCGCCAAATATCGCGATCGAATCAAGCATTTGCGCGATCGACTGCTGGGACAACGGCATTAAGCGGGCTGCTTAATCGTCTGATCCATACCAAATCGATTCCAGGCGATCGATCGCCCGTTGCAATTCCGCCAAGCTATCCGCCAACACGGTCACATGGCCGAGCTTGCGGCCCGGGGTGGCGCTGGTTTTGCCATACCAATGCACTCGGCTGTGGGGAACCGCGGCCAAGCGATCGCGCTGCTCCTGATAGTCACTGGTGGCCACCTCAAAGCCCAACAAATTCACCATCGCCGCACAGGCACAGTGCAAACCCACCGGCCCAAGGGGCAACCCCGCCACGGCCCGCAAATGTTGCTCGAATTGGGAGGTGTGGCAGGCATCGATCGAGAAGTGGCCGGAATTGTGCGTGCGGGGAGCCACTTCATTCACCGACACCTGACCCTCGGCGGTCACAAACAGCTCAATCCCAAAAATCCCGATCGCCCCAATTTGCGACAACAGGCGATGGGCGATTTCTTGGCAGTGGGTGGCCACGGTTGGCGGAATGGGGGCCGGCGCAATCACCCGCCGACAAACCTGGTTCACCTGCTGGGTTTCCACAATCGGGTAAATGGCCACCTCGCCCGTCGCCGATCGGGCCGCCACCGCCGCCAATTCTCGCTCGAAGGGCACAAAGGCTTCCAAAATCAGCGGCTGCCATTGCCACTGATCCCCAACCGCCAGCAATGCCGCCCGATCGGCCACCACCCTTGTACCTTGGCCGTCATAGCCATGGCGACGGGTTTTCAGCACGGCCGGAAAGGTTAAGGGCTGACCGTTTTCCCACCGATCGATCTGCATCGCCTGCGCCCGATCGGCAATGGCCGCAAAGGCCGGAACCGGCAAGCCAATTTGCTGCAAAAAACAGCGCTGATCATACTTATCCAGCAAGGGTTCCAAGCTCTTGAGGCTGGGGCGAAAACAGGCTCCTGATCGGGCTAATTCCCCCAACGCCGCCAAATCCACAAACTCATTTTCAAAGGTGACCAAATCCACCCGATCGAGCAATTGGCGCGTCACGGCAGCATCCCCAACTGCCCCTTGCACCACCGCCGCCGATCCCACCCGCGCCACCGCCGGGTCATCCAATTTCGGAGTTTGCACCACCAACGACAAGCCCAATTTCGGGGCCGCTTCCGCCATCATCCAAGCCAATTGGCCACCGCCAATCACACCAATTGTCCGCACCGGCCGCTGGATGGGTTCCGCCGCCGCTGCAACCTCTACGAGGGTCATTTTTCTTACTCCCAAAGGAACATCTCTCGATCAGCGCTTCAGCAATCCATTGATTAACCTTCAAGGACAGCCGAGCGATTCTTTGGTGTCGATGCCCGTGCGAGGATTCGTCCCCCGGGCGATCGCGCAGAGCTGTTTGACCTGTGCCCCATCCAGAATGGCCAGCTCAAAATCAGCCCCCTGAATGTTCACATCCTGAAAACTGGATCCCAACAAAATGGCCTCAACCAAAATGGCATCGCTCAGATCGGTGCCAATGAACTTCACGGAATCCATGAATGCATTGGTTAAATCGGCTCCATGCAAATTCGTGTCTTTGAGGAAGGATCCACTAAAGGATGCACCGGGCATTTCCGTATTTTCAAAGGTCACATCCGTTAGGTTGGCGTTGGAAAATTCCGCCGATTGCAACCGTTGATTGGAAAAATCTTGCCCAGACAATTCCGCATTGCTGTAGGAAACCGGCGGCGCATATTCCTTGAATTGGGCCCAGGCCGCTGACGGGGCGATCGCTAAACCTATCACCCACGTTCCAATCAACAACAACACCGCCCACAGGCCCAGACCCTGCCCGCCCAATTGCCTCCGACCGTCCGGTTGAATCGCCGCTGGGGAACCGGAGGCAGTGCCGACTTTGGCGCGCAGCCCAACGGGAACCAACCGGGCGATCGACTGGCCGATCAAAAATTTCTTCTGAACAATCATGGCTTCCAGGCCCTGCCTATGGCGGGATTCTCCCTATCAGATTAGCGGTCTTTGCGACCAATCCCAACGCTCGCCAACCCCAACCAAGCCACTAGGATGGAAGCACAAACGGCCGGCCCCGATCGCCCCGCCAGTGCTGCCATGGCCTCGCTCAGGGTCGCCCCGGAGACCGCAGAGGAGTTAGAACTCACATCATGCAACGCTTCATCATCACTTGGATCATTTCGGCCCTGGCCCTGGCCCTGACGGCGCAACTCGTCCCCGGCATTCATTTGGCAGGCTGGACCACCGCCGCGATCGCCGCTCTGATTTTTGGGCTAATTAACGCCACCGTGCGCCCCATTCTGTTCTTGTTCACCTTGCCGCTGAACATTCTGTCCTTGGGCCTCTTTTCCTTGGTGATTAATGCCTTTTGCCTGATGCTGGTGGCCTATTTCAGCCCCACTGGTTTTGCGATCGAGGGCTTCATTCCCGCCCTGATTGGTTCGATCGTCCTCGCGATCGCCTCTAGCGGCCTGCACAGCCTCTTTGGCATCTTGGGTCTGGAACCTGAATCTTAAGAGGATGTCTGAAAAGCCAAAATTGCTATTCTGTACGCCCCAGTGATCGACTTAGACAAGGGGCTTAAGCCCCTTGTCCCCACGACTATTGGTGCTTGCCCGTGTCAAAGAATACTTTTTAAGCATCCTCTAAAGCGGGCCTCAATTAGGTTGGGTTTTTCAGATTGCGCTTTCCAGACATGCCCTGAAGGCCCAACAGCCAAAGAGCCGGTTATCTTAGAACTTCAGTGGATCGATTTTCGTCGATTCCTGAGCAATCCCAACATTAATCCCGATGGATCAAGCCCTTGGGTGACTCATCGGGATTAATTGCTATTGTGAAGATCCGCCGCGCGATCGTCCTTTTTCGGTCAGCAGGCGAATGGCGCTAGTTTGATATTTTAGGCATTTTTAGAGTCTTTCTGGCGTTTTTTTGACATTTTCTCGGAATTTTCCTAGGGCTGACTAAGAGTTTTCTGGGGACTTTTTCGGGGTTTCATTCGGTTTTTCAGACTGTGTTTGAACTTAGGAAGCTGCTTGGCCCTGCCGAGTGATCCCCATCTCTCACTGCGATTTCCCAATCCTGCCTTCCTCAACCCACCGTTGTAATGAGCCAATGTCGTTTTGTTCTGGGCTATCGGCGGCAATTTGGATTGTTGATGAACATCCGGAGCCACTCCGGGAACTGTGCCAAACCCTGACCCACCGGGGCTATCAGGTGCGGTTTCAGACTGGACACTCGGCATTGTCCAGCGTCTTACACAACGGTTCGCACCATCCCCAGTTCCAACCATTGGATCTGTTGGTGATTGGGCCCGGCCTTTGGCCCAACCTGACCACGGGAGTTTGGGGCCCCTCGCTCCAACGATTGGGAAATCTGGGCTGTCCTTGGGTAGCGATCGGGCAAGTCAGCCAACCAGAGCAGCGAATTGCGTTCTTTCGGCTGGGTGGTGCGGACTATTTGGAATGTCCTCTCCACTTGCATGAGGCGATCGTTCGGCTAGAGCGGCAATTAATCCTTCAGCGGCAACGAGCAGAACTGAAAACGCAAATCCAACAGCTTCAGCGGGATATGCGGGACTACCATCGCGTTGAGATGGAGATGCAGCTTTTGCTGGCCCTGACCCAGGCCATTACGGAAGCCACGGAGATTGAAGGGGCGTTTCATGCGGTTTTGGACTGTGTTTATCACACGATCGGGTGGGACTATGGCGAAATTTGGATGCCCGACCCCAACCGCAACCACCTGGTGATGACGCGATCGCACTATGCCATCTCAGACTTGGCCCTCAGTGAATTTGATGACGCAAGCCAATCTTTTGTTTTTGAGCGCGATCGCGGTGTGGTGGGTCGTGTATGGCAAACGGGCCGCCCCCTTTGGATTGAGGATGCCACCAAAATTCAAGATGCCTTTTTCGTGCGACAAGAACTCGTGCTGCGGGCGGGGCTGCGCACCAACTTGAGCGTGCCGATCATTGCCAATGGGCAAATTTTGGCGGTGCTCTGTTTGTTTCACCGCGTGGCCATGCCCTGCGATGGTCGCCTGATTAAGCTCATGGGAGCCGTGGCGGCCCAAATGGGGGTTTTGCTTCAGCGCAAAAAAGCGGAATTAGAATTACGACGGGCCAACCTGCAACTGGAAGTGCTGGCCAAGCTGGATGGGCTGACGCAAATCCCCAATCGTCGCTGCTTTGATCACTACCTGTTGCGCGAGTGGCAACGCCTAGCCCAAAATCGCCGCCTGATTGGCGTAGGGCTGTGTGATGTGGATCACTTTAAGCAATATAACGATGCCTATGGCCACCAAGCGGGAGATGAATGTTTGGTGCAGGTTGCCCGGGCCTTAAGCCACGCGGTCTCAGAATCAGCCAACTTGGTGGCCCGTTATGGGGGCGAGGAGTTCGCGATCGTTTTTTCAGACACCAACTTGGAGCAGGTCAAGGCGATCGCCCAAACAATCCAGCAGGCGATCGCCCAATTAGCGTTGGCTCATGCCCAATCCTCCGTCAGCGAGCACATCACCCTGAGCATGGGTTTTGCGATCGCCTCGCCCCATTTGCCCGACAGTTCCCCAGATGAGCTATTGCGATGGGCTGATCAAGCTCTTTATCAAGCAAAATATGCCGGTCGCAATCAGTTTCGGGTTGCGGCCCTGTCCCGGGCCGTCTGCGAAGGTTGCGAGGAATTGGGCAACAAGGTTGATCAGGACATCAGTCAAAACATTGGTCAGGAAATCGATCAGGAAATTGGTCATGAAATTGGTCAGGAGACTGGCCAAGCAAGATGCCAGGAAGTATATCCAGGCATCTGTGAACTCAAAATTAGTGCCAGTTAATGGCCCACCCCTGACGAGTTTCTTGCTAGCCAACAATCCAGCAAAAACTTGCAAATAAACAATTCAGGGATCAACTAATTGCGCAAAATTAATCGCGCAAAATTAATCTAATCGCGCAAAATTAATCGCGCAGAATGCGGGCCAACATCAGCCCGTGCAGTTGGGCCCGATCGCACAACTGCGCCACTTGGGCCGGGGCGATCGGGTTGGGTTGTTCATAGGCCGTTAGCCAAGCAGCGGCGATCGCTTCAGGATTCGTCGGCAAGGATGCAAGGGGCGCTGGCGGTGTTGCGCCAACTTTCTTGTTCACTTCAATGCCACCAACCGATTCGTCGCAGAGAGTCCACCCCGGCGCACCCACCGACTCCAGCAACACCCGCACCTTGGGGTCATAGCTGAGACCCCAACAGCGAGACCCCTCCGCCGCCGCCATAATCAGGGCATGGAGTCGCATCCCGATCGTGAGGTTCATTTGCTGAAATAGGCCCTTCAGTTGTCGGGGATCGCTGTAGCTAACAATGCGCGATCGAGCGGGCCCGAGATGTTGGGCCAGGCGCTGGGCAATTGCGCCATCGGCGATCGGCTGGAAGGGCACAAACACAATCAGAGCATCGGTTTGGCTTTGGAAGCGATCGAGCGCTACAGCTAATTTTTCCAGGCGATCGGGCGTGAGGCTGGGGTGCGATCGCAAGGCCACCGCCACCTTGGGGCCCGGCGCAATCTCCGGCACCGGCACGCTGGCCAAGGCCCAAACCGGATCCGGGGCTAACTCAAACCCCTTGACTTGCCAGGTTTTGAGCAATTGGGCCGACTCCCGATCGCGCACCGTCACCCCATCGCAGGCCCGAAAGGTCGATCGCGCAATGCCCTTCACCCACCCGCGCCGCAACGGGCCAATTCCCTGGGCCCAAGCCACCCGCCGCAGTCCCCACTGACGCGCCGCCCCCATCAACCCTGCGTAATAAAGCGGGCTAGCCCAACTGGTGGCATCTTGCATCAGGCTGCCCCCGCCCCAAACCAAGGCCTGACTCGATCGCAACGCACCCCAGAGAGCCGATCGATCCATCCGATCCACCGCCATCACCCCATAGCGATCGCGGGTTTCCACAGGGTTCCCCGACAGCACCAGCGGCTCCACCCCGATCGGCAGAAATTGCAACAGCGTCGCCAACAAGGCCTCATCGCCCCCATTCCCTTGACCGTAATAGCCACACAAAACAACTCGCTGCACAGACCCCATCCCTTCGATCGCGTCGAGCTTAAAATACCGAGATTCCAGCCCCCAGCGTCAAGGCAAAACCACAATTTTTCTACTTCCAGTCTCCATAGCCGGCAAACCTATCCAAATTTGATAAAACCTAGTCAATTTTTTCCATTCGTCCATTTGCAAGAATAATGCAATAAAAATCCCGAATCATTCCAAGAATAATTTTCTTGAAAAGCTTAAAATCATCCTAAGAAGTTCTTTGCAACTTAAAGCAATAATTTCAGCCATTATCAGCCATTAATTGGCTGCAACGACTCATCGCAATAGTTCCCATTAATTTCATATCAATAATTTATTTCAATAAGCCCCTTTGAAGTCCATTCATCATCATTAAGCAAATTATTTCAGAATTACCCCAATCCTAGCTTCCTCAGAAGAGGTTACATTTTTTACACCGCTTCTTCAAATCTTTAATTATTTAGTCCAACATTGCTGAACTCCTTATTTTTCAAGGATTTGCAAGTTTTTATCGCAGCTTCATCAACTACAACCACAGTTCATTCAATCTTCAACGTCAAACCAAGAGATTAGTTCTTTAATAGAGCTAGATTGATGAGCCAGTTACTCAGCCAGTAACCAGGGTGCAACCCAAATAAACCGACACCGTTTCATCAACTGCTTCTTAGGAGTGAGACCCCATGAAACCCCAACAACTTTTAGCCAGCATCGCAACCGCCACCCTCTGCACCCTGGGTGTTGGTTTGCAAGCAGCCAACGCAGGCACGGTTTACAACGGCTGGAATTATGGCATTGATTCCTTCAAAGACGGCGTGAGCGGCTCTTTGGGTGGAATGTTTGAAATGTATGGTTTCGGAATTAAGCAAGATGGCGAAACCATCTACGTCGGCATCGATGCACGGTTGCCCATTACCGGCCAGCTCGATAACGGCGCACTCAACAAATCCATCACTTGGGGCGACATGTTCTTTAACTTCAGTGGCAACCCGCTGCTGAATGCCCAAGGAAATCTGTTCGGCGTTCGCTTTGCCAGCACCAACGATTCAGCCGTGAAGCCCTTGGGCCTCTACAGCCAAGTCAGCGGCAAGAATGTTGCCAGCCAAAACCGTGGGTTTGCATCCTATGCGGATCAGTCGAAATACGTGACCGGTGCCAAGGGCATCGCTGGCATGGGCGAACTGACCGACGCAGAAGCCAAGGCTTATTTCAAAGACGCGTCGCTGAACGTGATCAGCAAAGGACAACAGGTAGTGGAATCAGTGTTTGAATCCCTCGACAGCGCCACCCTGTCGGCATTGGGCTTTAACCTGAATGGCGCGTTGAACGGTGCCAAGCCCCCGGAAAGCAATGCCAATGGCGCAAAACGGCAAACCTTTGGCTTTAAGTTCACCCGTGGCGAAGGGATGGTGGGTGACTTTGTGGCCCACGTCTTCGCAGAATGTTTGAACGATGGGATGGCTGTGCGGGGCAACTTTGCACCGAAGCCGGAACCCACGCCGGAACCCGTTTCCCTGTTGGGCTTGGCGGCTGTGGGCGCTGCGGTGGCTACTCGTCGCTACCGTGCGGCCAAGGTTGGCTAATTTAACTGACTGGTCGAAAGGGCCAATCTAATGGGCTGATATTGGCAACATTGGCTTAGTTTGAGCCTGAGCCATACCCGACAAAGTTCAGCAATTCATCAACCCGGGGCGATCGAGCGGCAGTTTCCCAAAAGCCAGCTCATCGCCCTCGTTGATTTAAGCGGAGCATTTTGAACTGGAAATTGCCCCCTGAGCGTCTTGGTCTTGAGGCTTGGGAGCGGAAGTTCGGAACGGGTAATTAGGGCGACTATCTCCGAAGTTTTACGTAAAGGCATCGTCAAAAAGATTAATGAAAGTCTGTTCATTTATTAATGAATACTGTTTTGTTGCTTGCTGACTCGATCGCCCCGGCCAAGATCAGCTCATCTTGGCAAGTATCAATTTTAGTTATGTGCCTCTAACAAAAAGACAATGATCGAGATCACTTGCTCCCATGAACTCAATCAACAATCACAGCTCGATCGCTCCAAAGTTTCATGCCTTCCGAAACACTGGTTCAATTAGAGATTGATTATTTTTGGCTTTGGATTATTTGAAATGCTTGATATATTTTGATCAAAAGCCTGATCAAATCTTTATTAAAGAATATACAAAAATATCCAAAATTATCTTAAAGCGATTTGTTTTTCTCTTGAATTTATTTTTGAGATAATTTAATGTATTCTTAAGAATCAAACTCAAAAAAACCTAAATCAAGAAAATCTTGATTTTCATCTAAAACAATCTCATTCCAATTTAGTCTTTTAGCCATCTCATTCAAATTTTAAGCAAGTCACCTTGAAATAAATTTTCAGCTTAATTCAAGTGATCACACATAAATAAATCTCGCCTAAAATTCTTTTGCAGGCTTCAGGATTTCAAGTTACTAGATTTCAAATTATTCGCCTGGCAACCTTGACAAATGTGTAGATTTGAATGTCATCTTTTTTACTGGCTATGATCTTTAAAAATTGCTCAAGCTCTTACTCCGCAAAGGATTAGAGACAAGACAGATAACTAAATCGGCTTTTCATGGAAGCTTCATTAAGTAAAAATTGAATTCACAGAATCTTTAAAAACTTTTCCGGAAGTTATGACTTTAATGGACATAACAAGCACATCCGATGTTGAGCATCTAACCAGCGCAAAGCAGGCTCAAAATTTAATTGAGCAGGATGATTAACCGTACTTCACTCCACTACAGCGTCTTTTGGGAGCACTAAAGACCATGAAAATTCAGCAGATTTTTGCCGGTGTTGCCACTGCCACCCTCTGCACCTTCGGAATGGGCCTACAAGCAGCCCATGCCGGCACGGTCTACAACGGCTGGAATTATGGGATTGACTCCTTCAAAGATGGCGTGAGCGACGGTAATGTCGGCGGCATGTTTGAAATGTATGGTCTGGGGATCAAGCAAGATGGCGAGACCATCTATGTGGGAATTGATGCCCGCCTGCCGCTGACGGGTATGGCAACCGGGGGAGTCACCAACGGTTCGATCGCCTGGGGAGACCTGTTCTTTAACTTCACCGGCAGCCCGCTACTGAACGCTCAGGGCAGCCTGTTCGGCGTGCGCTTTGCCAGTAACAACGATGCATCGGTGAAGCCTTTGGGTCTGTACAGTGCCGTTTCGGGCCAAAACGTTGGTCTGAGTAACCAAGGGTTTGGTTCCTACGCCGAGCAATCGAAGCATGTGAGCGATCGGGGTGGTTTGCCCGGTGCGGGTGAGCTGACCGATGCGGAAGCCAAGACCTACTTCAAAGACGCTTCTTTGGGTGTGATGACCCAAGGGCAACAGGTGGTGGGGTCAGTGTTTGAAGCACTTGATAGCGCGGCTTTGTCGGCTTTGGGCTTCAACCTGAATGGTGCGCTGGGTGGTGCAACACCGCCCCAAAGCAGTGCGAATGGCGCAACTCGCCAGACATTTGGCTTTAAGTTCACCCGTGGCGAAGGAATGGTGGGTGACTTTGTGGCCCACGTCTTTGCAGAATGCCTGAACGACGGAATGGCCGTGCGCGGCAACTTGGCTCCGAAGAAGGAAGCATCCACGCCGGAACCGGTTTCCCTGCTGGGTTTGGCGGCTGTGGGCGCTGCGGTGGCCAGCCGTCGGCAACGGGCTACGGTGAAAGTCGGCTAAAGGTCGGCCAAAGAACGGTTCAACGGTTCAACGGTTTATCAGTTCGTTGATGGCGAATCCATTGCCAGTCCATCGCTAAATCTTGCCTGCTGATTTGCCTGCTGATTTGCCTGCTGACTGGGCTGAGTTGCGCGTTGGAGCTTTAGATTCGGGAGCTTTAGATTAGTTGATTCGGTGAGCTTAACCAACTCAGAACGGAGGGTTTCCCTGGAGGAATCCTCCGTTTTTGCTTGGGCCAGGAAAGTGCCGATCGGGGCGGATTCTGGGGCGATCGGGGCAGAGAGTCGCAGAAACTGGGGAATGGCGAACCCAAAAATTGCCGAAAAGTATCGGTAAAGTCTTTCAAAATAGAGCGATTCCACAAAAATCGACAGGTATCAACTGGATGAATTCGGCGGCTTCAGTGATCGCAACGGTGAATTCTGGCTTGGCGAAATTAACGGCCCGGCCGTTGGCTCCCTGGCACTGGCGATCGCTCCCGCTGGCCGATCGCTCGGGGGCGACGGTGTTTGCGGCCCTGTTTGCGGAAGAGCTGGCCCAGGGGGAAATTGCAGTTTTGTTGGAAAGTCCCCCTGCGCCGGAGCAGTGGTGTGCGGCGGCCCAGGAGTTGGCTCGCTATTCGATTTGTGCGGGTCGTCCCCGATCGGGAAGAATTTGGACTCCGGCAGTGGGGGACATTTTGCCCATGTTGGGCGATCGACTGGCGGAAGGTGGGGCAGCGGAGCGGCTGAATGATTCCCGGGATGAGCCGGGGCCAGCGTTGCCGTTTCGGGGAGGTTGGCTGGGTTGGCTGGGCTATGACCTGGCCTGGGAGGTGGAGCAGTTGCCCCAATTGAGATCGGATGAGTTGCCGTTTCCCGTGGCCTTTTGGTATGAACCAGATTGCTTTGCGGTGTTGGATCACGGGGGCAATCGATTGTGGCTGGCGGCGACGGTGGCGGCGGATCTCGATCGGCTCGTGGCCCAACTAGACAAAGCTACCGCAGCGCCCCCGCTGGCGGAATCGTCGGGGGCGATCAAACCAACCAGCACCCTCACTCCTCAATTCACCAGCGACCAAACCGCCTATACCGCCGCTGTTCGCCAAGCCCAAGAGCACATCCGCGCGGGGGATATTTTCCAGGCTAATTTGTCCCTGCGGTTTTCGGTTCCTTGCCCCGCCAGCGGTTGGACGCTTTATCAGGCCCTGCGCCAAATTAATCCCTCTCCCTTCGCCAGCTACTGGCAAACCCCTTGGGGCGAGGTAGTGAGCTGTTCGCCGGAACGGTTGGTGCAATTGCGCGATCGCCAGGCCAGCACTCGCCCGATCGCGGGAACTCGCCCCCGAGGGATCGATCGCCCCACTGATTTGGCCAACGAGGCGGAATTGCTGAATCACCCCAAGGAACGGGCTGAACATGCCATGTTGGTAGATTTGGAGCGCAATGATCTGGGGCGGGTTTGCGATTGGGGCAGCGTGCAGGTGGATGAGTTCTTGACCGTGGAGCGCTACAGCCACGTGATGCACTTGGTGAGCAATGTGGTGGGACAACTTGCACCCAATCGCACGGCGATCGACCTGATTCGGGCCACCTTCCCCGGCGGCACAATCACCGGTTGTCCCAAGGTGCGCTGCATGGAGATCATTGAAGCTCTGGAGCCGGTGCGCCGCAGTCTGTTCTATGGCTCCTGTGGTTACCTGGATGCGGGCGGTAATTTGGATCTGAATATTCTGATTCGGACACTGTTGATTCCCCGCACGGCGCGATCGGGGGATTCGCAATTGGGCGATCGACTGGTTTGGGGCCAGGTGGGCGCGGGGATTGTGGCCGACTCCGACCCCGATCGGGAGTGGTGGGAATCGCTCTCGAAGGCCCATGCCCAATTGGCGGCCCTGCGACGGGTGTTGGGGTTGGATGGGGCTGGCCGAGCCGAGCCGGTGCCGTTCCCTGATCCTAATCAGCCCAATTAATACAGGCTAAATTAATGCCGGCTAAATCATGCAGGCTTACTGGGTTTAGTTCCAAATCCCGTTCAGCCAATCCCGTTCAGCCAATCCCGTTGGGCGAATTTGGCATGCCCCAACAGGGCGGAGTTTTAGACCCAAATTCTTCCGTGATAGACTGAGGCAAGCGCTGCCTAGCTCTTCCCCAAGTCCCCGGCTTTGAGCCTTAGCTTCCCGCTTTGGGCTTGGGGTAACAGTGCGGCAACCGCAAACGCTTGGGCCCCAGGCCCCACCACAGCAGCATCTCAACCTCCATTGCGTTCGGTTGCGGCTGCTGTGCGGGTGTCTAGACCCATCGCCTCCAGCCTTTGCCCACCAGCCTTTCCCGGCCAGCGGCAAGGAAAGGTCAATTGGCGCGTTGCAAGTCGGTACAGTGAACCGGCTTTTTTTATGGCCCAATGGGGATCAGCTCCCTCCGTGGGTCGTGATCAGCATTGCTTTGCACTTTGATTGCTTTACGCTCTGTCTGACCACGCCCCATGCCCTCACTCAAGGGCAATGTCCCCAACGGTGATCTTGCCGGATTCATCTCAGAGCGTCGTTACTTAGGCACGATACTTAGGCACGATTCTGGGAACAGATCCGCAAGCGCGATCGGCCCTGTTTCCCTTCGGGCCGGATCACTGATCATGCGGTTGGGGGCCATTGCCCGCTCTATCGTTTGGTTTCATGGCTCATCCCGCAATTCCCCGCATTTTGGAACTTGCCACCCCGATCGCCACCGATTTGGGACTGGAGATCGTGGGGGCAACCTTCCACACCAACGAAAGCCCCCCTGTTTTGCGCCTCGAACTCCGCAACCCGATCGCCGATACCAGTCTGGACGACTGCGAACGGTTGAGCCGGGCCTTGGAGCCGGTGCTCGATGAGGCGGATGCCATCCCCGGAGCTTACGTGCTGGAAGTGTCTAGCCCTGGTCTGTCGGAGTTTTTGGAGACCGATCGGGAGTTCACCTCCTTCAAGGGGTTTGAAGTCACCGTCACCACCCGCGAGCCACACAAGGGCAAATCCCTTTGGCAGGGCAGTTTGCTCGATCGCGACGCGGAAACCCTGCGCATCAACCAAAAAGGCCGAGTGATTAGCATTCCGCGCGATTTGGTGGAACGGGTGCGCCTGGCCGACGGAGCCGAGTAGCTCAGCGGCCGGCTATCCTGCGCGATCGCCCCATTGCCCATCCCCACGCCCGCGATTGCGCCGAATGCTTCACCACTCCCCATTCACCCTTACGAATCCTTAGGAACCCCACACCCATGTCCATGGTTCGCCTAACCGGCCTGCAAGAAATGATCGACGGCATCAGCCGCGAACGCAACTTGCCGAAAACCGCCGTTGAAGCCGCCCTGCGTGAGGCCCTGCTCAAGGGCTATGAGCGTTATCGCCGCACCCAAAGCTTGGATGTGCGCAATATTTTTGACGAAACCTACTTCGACAACTTCGATGTGGAGTTGGATACGGAAGAAGAAGGCTTTCGGGTTTTGGCCACCAAGAGCATTGTGGAAGAAGTGGCCGACCCAGACCACGAAATTGCCCTCAGCGATGTGCAAGAAGTGGCCGCCGAAGCTCAACTGGGCGACACGGTGATTTTGGATGTCACCCCCGATCGGGATGACTTTGGGCGCATGGCCGCCATCCAAACCAAGCAAGTGCTGGCCCAAAAGCTGCGCGACCAACAGCGCAAGCTGATTCAAGAGGAATTCCAAGAGCTAGAGAGCACGGTGCTCCAAGGGCGCATCCTACGGTTCGAGCGCCAATCGGTCATTGTGGCCGTCACCAGCGGCTACAGCCAGCCGGAAGTGGAAGCGGAACTGCCCAAACGGGAACAGTTGCCCAACGACACTTACCGCGCCAACGGAACCATCAAGGTCTACCTCAAAAAAGTTTGCGAAGGATCCCAGCGGGGGCCGCAGCTCTTGGTTTCCCGGGCCGATGCGGGGTTGGTGGTTTACCTGTTCGCCAACGAAGTGCCGGAAATTGAAGATGACATTGTGCGAATTGTGGCCGTGGCCCGGGAAGCCAACCCGCCCTCGCGCCATGTGGGCCCGCGCACCAAGATTGCCGTTGACACGGTGGAGCGAGATGTGGATCCTGTGGGGGCTTGCATTGGGGCCCGGGGGTCGCGAATTCAGGTGGTTGTGAACGAGCTGCGGGGCGAAAAAATCGATGTGATTCGCTGGTCACCGGATCCGGCCACCTACATCGCCAACGCCCTCAGCCCGGCCCGGGTGGTGGAAGTGCGTCTGATGAATCCCGAGGAACGCCAAGCCCACGTGCTGGTGGGTGATGATCAGCTCAGTTTGGCGATCGGGAAAGAAGGGCAAAATGTGCGCCTGGCCGCTCGACTCACGGGCTGGAAAATCGATATTCGCGATGTGGCTAAGTACGATCGCGACGAAGAAGATGCCAAGATGGCCAGCTATCTGGCGGAACGGGAGGCAGCCCTCGCCCTGGCAGCGGCCGAAGCGGCCGACGACTTTGCAGAGGAGGAACCGGAAACCGATGACTTTGCAGACGAGGACGCTGAGTTCAGCCCTGGGGAGATCGACCCATCGGCAGCCGCAGATGATGAAACAGATGATGAATTTGATGGCGATGATCTTGAAGACGATGATCTTGAAGACGATCAAGAGCACGCTCCTCTGGACTCGGCGGCGGATGCTGACGACGATGATCAAGATGCTGATGATGATCAAGACAGCGACGATCAAGACCCTGATGATCTAACCGAGAACGACTCCACAGACGAGGACTTCGACAGCGACGATCCGGATAGCGAGGCGCTGGATCAGGAGGCCAATTGATCCCTTGCCGCCCAACTATCGCCGTTGTTTGATTTGTCGTCGGGTGGCCCATCGATCGGAGTTTTGGCGCATCGTGCGGGTGGCCCACTCCGGTTCGGTGCAACTCGACCAAGGCATGGGGCGATCGGCCTATCTTTGCCCCTGTGCAGACTGCCTCCGAGCAGCCCAGCGCAAGGATCGAATCGGGCGATCGCTCAAGGCCCCTGTCCCAGACCCCCTTTATGACCTGCTTTGGCAACGGTTAATCCCCCTGGCTCCCCCCCCGGACTCTCCGGGAAATCCAACCCCACCAGAGTGAACCGCCCCCATCGCACGTCATAATAGGAGGGGACTAGACGGCTCGATCGAAATGTTTCAAATGACGGTGGGCTATGATGTCGTGACGCAATAGGATTCGAGGAAACTGGATGAGCACAGGCCGCGTGAGAATTTACGATTTAGCGAGAGAACTACATCTGGAAAATCGCGAGATCTTGGTGATCTGCGAGCAACTAAACATTCCCTTCAAAAGCCACAGCAGCACCATCACCGAATCTGAAGCCGCTCAAATCCGCGCAGCCGCTCGTCAACAGTTTGCGAATCGTCCTGCGCCCTCCAGTCCTGGCCAATCCTCTGCCCCCTCGGTGAATCCAGCCTCCTCCAACCCTCCTGACTTGTCCCCCTCCGATACGCCCACAGAAGGGCGCGATTCAGCACCGGCTATGCAAAAAAAGCAGCAAATTCTCGAGATTCGCAAACCAAAGCTACGCCCCAACACCGAAGGAGCAGCCCCCGAAGCCACGCCCCCCGTCAGCCGTCCTGCCCCCCCGAAACTCGTTTCGCCCAAGCGGGCCGAACCCGCTCGCCCCGAAGCAGCCAAGCCTGAGGCGGCCAAGCCCGAAACCGTTACTCCTGTGAATGCACCTGCCCAGCCGCCCGATCCGCCCGCAGTGCCCCCCACGGACTCGATTGACCTGGATCTGGCTGAACCCAGTGCCCCTCGCCGGCCCGCTGCCACGGGCGATCGCCCCGCCGCCTCAGCAACTCCGGAACCCATTGCCGAAAAGAAAGCCGAACTGAAAACCCCACCCCGTCCCGGCACTGCCGCCACGCCGCGCCCGGTCAAGAAACCCGAGCTGGTAGGGCCGCCGTCGCGGCCGGCAAAGCCCGCCGAAAATAAACCCGCTGAACCTCGCGCGGGTGCGCCCAGTCGTCCATCCCGTCCCACCCGACCCGGCGAGGCCAAAGGCCCCGCAGCCGGCGGCCCTGGCAAAGGGGCCCCACCAACCATTGTGGAGTTGCGCCGGCCCAAGCCCGTGCGCCCCGCCGAAGCAACAGCCGACGGTAACGCTGACGGCGCGGCCGCAGCCCCCACGGCCAAACTGCTGGAAAAACCCACACGTCCGGCCAGCAGCGGCGAAGATTATGAAAACAAGCTAAATCGACCAACCCTGAATCGCCCCACCAAGAAGGGCAAAGATTGGGAAGCGGAAGAGGAAGAGCGGGCCAGAATTGCCAAGGACAAGGCTGGCAAGAACAAGCGCCGTAACCAGGTGGAATTCGAAGACGAGGACGACTTCGAAGAAGATGATGAACTGATGATGGAAGGGGTGGACGGTCAGCCGGCTCCCTTCCAGGTCAGCCTATCGATCGCCCGGCCGCCGAAGCCCAAGGGTGTTACCCCGCCGAAGCCAGCTCCGCAGCCCAAACCGGTTACCAAGAAGGGGGCCTCGCGCCCGCCTCAACGGGAACGTCGGGAACAACAGGTCAAGAAGGAACGACCGGAGCTGATTACCCTCACGGAGGGTCTGACGGTGGCCGAGTTGGCCGAAAAGCTGGCCGTTCCAGAAACGGAAGTGGTGAAGCGCCTGTTCCTGAAAGGGATGGCCGTCAGCATTACCCAAACCCTCGATGTTCCGACGGCCACCATGGTGGCCGAGGAGTTGGGGGTGATGGTGGAAACCGCCGAGAAGGAATCGGAAGCCCGCAAGGTCACCGAAATGCTCGATGTGGCCGACCTGGAAAGCCTCCAGCGCCGACCGCCGGTTGTCACCATCATGGGTCACGTAGACCACGGGAAAACCACCCTGCTCGACTCGATCCGCAAAACCAAGGTGGCCCAAGGGGAAGCCGGTGGCATTACCCAGCACATTGGGGCTTACCACGTGCAGGTAGACCAAGAGGGCGGCAGCAAGAAGGTGGTCTTCTTGGATACGCCGGGTCACGAAGCCTTCACGGCCATGCGTGCTCGGGGGGCGCGGGTCACAGACATTGCCATTTTGGTGGTGGCGGCCGATGACGGGGTGCAACCCCAAACGATCGAGGCTCTCAGCCATGCCCGCGCGGCGGAAGTGCCGATCGTGGTGGCCATTAACAAGATTGACAAGGAAGGCGCAAACCCCGATCGGGTGAAGCAGGAACTGGCCGAGCGCGGCCTTGTGCCGGAAGAGTGGGGTGGGGACACGATCATGGTTCCCGTGAGCGCCCTCAAGGGTCTCTATTTGGATGACCTGCTGGAGAACCTGCTGTTGGTGGCAGAAGTGGAAGACTTGATGGCTAATCCCGATCGCCTAGCGCGCGGGACGGTCATTGAAGCCCACCTCGATCGGGCCCGTGGTCCGGTGGCCACCCTGCTGGTGCAAAACGGAACCCTGCGAGTTGGCGACATCCTCCTCGCCGGCCCAGCCCTGGGTAAGGTGCGGGCGATGATTGACGATCGCGGTAATCGCGTTGATGCCGCCACCCCTTCCTTCGCCGTTGAGGTGTTGGGTCTTAGCGAAGTCCCGGCCGCTGGGGAAGAATTTGAAGTCTTCGCCAACGAAAAAGATGCCCGCGCGATCGCCTCTCAGCGCAGCGACCAACAGCGCCAAAGCCGTCTGCAACAGGCCATGGCTTCCCGTCGCGTCAGCCTCACCAGCATCTCTGGCCAGGCTCAAGAGGGCGAGCTAAAGGAACTGAACCTCGTGCTCAAGGCCGATGTACAAGGCTCCCTGGAAGCCATTCTGGGATCTTTGCAACAACTGCCCCAAGACGAAGTGCAAGTACGCGTGTTGTTGGCTGCACCGGGTGAAATTTCCGAAACGGATATTGATCTGGCTGCCGCCAGTAGCGCCGTGGTTGTGGGCTTTAACACCACCCTCGCGCCTGGTGCTCGTCGCTCCGCCGATGAAGCGGGCATTGATGTCCGCGAATACAGCGTGATCTATAAACTGCTGGACGACATCCAAGCCGCCATGGAAGGGATGCTCGATCCGGAAGAGGTGGAAGAACCGCTGGGTCAAGCGGAAGTTCGGGGCGTGTTCCCGGTGGGTCGCGGCACGGTGGCCGGTTGCTATGTGCAGTCGGGCAAGCTGATTCGCGATTGTCTGCTGCGGGTGCGCCGTGGCAAGGAGTTGGTGTTCCAAGGTCGCATGGATTCGCTGAAGCGGTTCAAGGAAGACACCAAGGAAGTGAACAGCGGCTACGAGTGCGGTGTGAACTCCTCGGGCTTCAACGACTGGCAAATGGGCGACATCATCGAGGCCTATCGTCTGGTGGCCAAGCGTCGCACCCTGTCCCTCTAGGGCATTTTGCGAAAGGTTAATCAGCGAGTTAGCTGATTGCTTCGTTGAGGGCGATCGAGTTCACAGCCCGATCGATTCCGATTCTGATTCTGATTCGATCGCCCATCACCCTTGATCTGGGTTTTGATCAGCCCCGACTAGTCACCAACCATGTGCTAATCGGGGCTGATTCTTTTGTCTGGCATCACAACCCGATCGCGTCAGGTCTGTTAAAACTGACGGAATAGTACAGTGGGGAAACCGAAACCCAAGGTGGTTCTGGATCGTCATTGAGCCATTCTGAACCTGCTGATTATTTTTGCTGTTTTTGATTGCTTTGAATGATTACGCTCTACACTGCTCCATCACGTTGGGGGCTGGCTAGCGTCAGTCCGGCTTGCATGGAATTGGAAACTTGGTTACGCATTGCCGAGTTGCCCTACCAAACAGCCTTAGCCACTGCCCAGGATCTGGCTCAGGCCCCCTATGGCAAAATTCCTTTTATTGAAGAAGCAGGGCAAAAATGGGGTGACACAGCGTTAATTATTGAGCGCTTTCGCCAAACCCAAGGTGTTGATTTAGAAGCCGGTTTGAGCCAGGCCGATCGCGCGATCGCCTTAGCTTTTCGTCGCCTGATTAAGGAACATCTCTACTGGGGTGGAATTGCGATTCGCTACCGCGATGAAGAAAACTGGCAAGACTACCAAAACTTAGTCTTGACCCTGGTTCCCAGTCATTGGAGCAAGGCCCAGAGCGTGGCCTTTGCGGAGAAATTTCGCCAAAGCATTCTGCAACAGATGACGCAACAGGGCCTGGGCCGACTGAGTGACGCTGATTTATATCAACTCATTACGGCAGATTTGCAGGCCCTTTCGAATTTTCTGGCCGATAAGCCCTTTTTTATGGGCGATCGCCCAACTACGCTGGATGCCACAGCCTACGGTCACATCGGGAATTTCATTGAGCCACCCTATTCCAGCCCGATCGTGGACTTTGCCCGCCAAAAAACCAACCTCTGCGACCATTACCAGCGCATGTCAGCACGCTTTTTTGCCGACAAGGAGACCGAGCAGAAAGCGTCTATGCTGGTTACAAAGCTTGCCCAGCCGTTGGATAGCGCCTTAGCCGAAGAAGCAGGGCCGATCGGGTTGTCCATGAATGAACTTTGATGAATGAACTTTGATTAAACAAGCCGTCATTCAACCGGCCGTAGCCCAACAAATTTGGACTGGACTAGCCTTACTTGAACCGGCCTTAATTAAACCGGCCTTGATTCAACTGGCTTTCATTCAACCGGCTTTCATGCAACCGGCTGAGCAACTAACACGCAGAACAAACCAAACAGAGAGGGAAGGAGGTCGATCGTGCAGGGGCCAAAACGCGATCCGTATCTTTGGGTGCATTTGGCGGGGTTGGCAGCGCTGCCCCTCTGTGCGGAGTTGTGTTTACTGGGGTTGGCGGCGGGGGATCCTCTGCTGCCGGGTGGCTGGGACTGGCTGTTGGTGGGGCTGTTGGGAACTGCTCCGATTGTGGCCATGCAGTGGTTGCGCCCGTTTTATCCCTTTTCGGTTTTGCTGGTGAGCCTGCGGGCCGATCGCCTCAACGAAACGCAGCAACGAATTTTGCAACGCTGGGCCGGCTGGGAAACCAAGGCGATCGCGCTGGTTGCGTCCCTTTTGGTGCTTTGGGCTTTGCAACGGCTGGATCAACTCTCCCCCTTGGCGGCGGAAATTGCCCCTCTGGATCAACGGGCGATCGGGCTGTTGGTGGTGTGGTTGGGGGCGCTTTTGGGCAGCCTGCTGCTCACCGTCGCCCTCGTGTCTTTGTGGGTATTGCTCACTCCGCAGACCGCCTTCAGCGCGATCGAGCCTTTTCCCGTTGGCAACGTTCCCAGCAGCTTCCTGCGCCTCAGTGTCCGGCTCACCAAAGTCTTACCGGATTTGGAAAATGCTCCAGTGGTCGCGCCCGCCAAGGTTCCTGAACCAGAGTCAGCAACGCCCCCGGCCCCTCCAGCAGCCACCAATGCACCCCAGGAAGAAGCCGCCGCGATCGCCCCAGAGAATTCCCCGATTCCTGGTGATCTCGAGCCACTGGATGCCACAGAGCCAGTGAATACGGCTGAGCCATTGGATACCCCTGAATGGGTGACGGATTCGGCGGCTGTTGAGGAGAGCGAGTCTCCTGAGGCGATCGAATCTACGGAATCTGAGCCGATCGCAAGCGACCCTACTGAGCCTGAGGCGATCGAGTCTACGGAATCTGAGGCGATCGAGTCTACGGAACCAGACTCCACCGAACCAGCGCCCACCGAAGCAACCAGCAGCAATCCCGAAACAGCAAACCAAGCCGCCGATGATGATGATTGGGGCGATATGGTCAGCGATAGTGACAGCCACAGCGATAGCGGTAATGATGGCGACGGCCACTAGGTTCAGAGCATCGGTTTAAACCATTTGATTGAACAAAAGCAAAACCCGACCTAGCGCGATGCCAAGTCGGGTTTTGAGTGAGTTAATTCGTTGTCTTGTTAACCAGATCACCAGCTTTTAGATCACTAGTTTCTGATTAGCGATCAGTGATTAACCGTAACGGAGTGGAGCTGGAGGGAGTCGAACCCATCGTCCGCACCAAGTAGTTATACCTTGTTCATTCACAGGCTTAGTCTCGCTGACCCTTGAGACGGGAACCGCTACTTAATCCCTAGCGGTAGGATGCCTCGATTAAAGTCTTTGCTAGCAGGCCAACCGAAGAAGACCGGACAGCGCATCCGTTGGGGTTAAACTCGGTGACCTTAACGGAGTCGGACAGCGAGTGCTCAACCGTCTAGTTAGAGGTGTTACAAAACTTAGGCAACAGCCACAGTCTTGCGAGCGAAAGGAACGATGTTGTTCGCATCTACTTTTTTGAGCCATTGATTTACGAGAGTTAGCCCGCTCTCGGCCTGCATCACTCAGTACCTGTTCCCAGCACGTCGAAACCGTGACAGCCCCGTGGTGTTAGCAGTGTTTTCCAGCGTTCTTAGGGTTGCGATCGCCCCAGGTTAGGTTTGGCAACGGCCATTCCAGGAGGGCAACAGCAAACTAAGTTGAGCTTTCAGGAATCAAGGCATTAATTAGTGCATTCCCAATTAATTTGTTCCTAGGTGCTCTTGAGCTGGCTGCTATGGGAGTAGATAGCCATCGTTGAATGCTCCTGTATTCTATCGCGATTGGCGGGCGATCGGGCAAGGGCAATTGGGCGATCGGGGCGAAATTTCCCTACTTGTGGCTACGGTTTTGCGCCCTGGAAAGCTGCCAGCCCAAACGCGAGCCAACTGACAATGAGACCCACGCCCCCGATCGGGGTAATGACACCCAAAATTTTGGGCGCGCCGAAACTGAGGGCGTAAAGGCTGCCACTGAACAGCATCATCCCCAGCAGGGCAGACACCCCGGCGATCGGGAGGCTCGGGGCCACGGGTTTGGGCATCGCGCCCATCGCCACCGCAACCATACCCAACAGCAGCGCATGGATGAGTTGATAGCGGGCAGCCGTTTCAAAAATCGCCAAGGCGCGATCGCTCAGTTTTTCCGCTAACACATGGCTACCGAAGGCCCCAGCCGCCACCGCCATTGCTCCTAAAAATCCAGCCCCACCTAAAAACCAGCGTTCCATTTGATTCACACCAGATTTTCTTGACACCGAATTTTAATGAATTCGGCCTTCCCTTAATTCCGAAAGCCATACCCAAGCACAAAGAAATCGGGATGAAAGCCAGCCAAAGGCTCTCGCAATTTAACCAATTCAGATTCAGGGCCGTGAATTGCTAGGCAGAACCTAGGCAGAAGCGTGATGAATTGCCATGATCTGATCCGCAGCCCGTTGACCCGATCGATAGGCTCCGTGAACCGTGGCCGCATGATTGCGAGAGGTGGCTTCCCCAGCAAAAAACAGGCGATCGGCCACGGGTTTGGTCAGTTGACCGCGATCGCTCAGGGTGGCCCCCACTCGCAGGAAGGAATAGGAGCCGCCCGCAAAGGGATCGCGACCCCAACGAGTCACCCAAACCGCCGTTGGGTCAGGAATTTTGGGGCCAAACATTCGTCGCAGAGCCTTAAGGGCACTGGCGGCCTGTTGCCCGTCGCTGAGAGCTTCCAGCTCGCGGCCCTGTTGCGCCGCATTAAACCCCAACAAAATGGGGCGATCGCTGACCCGCTGGAAATTCACCCACTCATTCCACAGACCCGGCGGATCGGAAACAAACCCGATCCAATCTGGCTCTGAGGGCCAAAAGGAGCGAGGGAATTCTAAATAGATTTTGTTCAAAATGCCCATTCCCAGTCGATTGATGGCGCTTTGGTGGGTGTCGGGTAGGGCCGGGGCAAAGGTCACTTGACCCGACTGCAACACCCCGATCGGCAAGGTCACCACGGCCGCGATCCCAACCCATTCACCGCGATCGGTGGTGATTTTGACTCCCTGCTGATCATGCTCAATTCGGCGCACCATCTGGTTGAGCTGCAATGTCAAACCACTGGATAGGCGACGGGCGATCGAGTCGTAGCCGGTGGGGAACAGCACATCTGCCCCCTCAAAACCGTCACCCGCATCCCACTCATTGGCCGATAGCTCCGCCATCGATCCAGCATATTCATGCTCGATCGACCCCTTCAGCAACATCCACACCGCCCGTTCATCGTCGGCCGTGAGGTTAGCCCGCTGAACCAAGGCTTGCAAGTCCGCCAACAGCGGGCGATCGGTGGAACGCTTTTCTCGCAACCGGTTCTGTTGAGCCAACACCTGCCCTAACACCTGCTCTAGGCGATCGTGCCGGGCATCATCCACTAACCGGCTCTCCCAGTCATAGAGCCACTGATTTTCCACATCCGTGGCCACGGTGGGAATTTGCCACTGCTGAGCCAAGGCGGCGATCGGGTTGCCTTGGATGCCATGGATCCAACTGGCTCCCAAGTCCAGCGCCACCCCCTTCAGGGCCGAGGGTCGCAAAGACCACAAACGCCCCCCAACCCGATCGCGCCCCTCCAGCACCACCGGATCCCACCCGCGCGATCGCAACTGACGGGCCGCGGCCAACCCGGCAATTCCCGCCCCAATAATCAAGACCCGGCGGGACGATTCAGCCTGCGTTAGCCCTGTCATTGATGGAGATTGTGGTGATGGGACTTGTTTGGATGACGATTGTTGAGCATTCAGCCCCCATCCCTGACCGCAACTCACCAAACTAGCACCGGCCGCACCACCCAGCATTAACCGCAAGAATCGATCGCGCTTCATGGCCAACGCGCCACCCTTTGCCGCTTGTTTTTTTCCAGGATAGGCCGCCAACTCCAGCCCTTGATTAACCCTCTCCAAGTTGACCAGGGTTAATCAGCGGCAGCTTCTAGCCATCTCCGTTAATCTTCCTGAATTACCCACTGATTCCCATGATTCGGGCCCGGTAATTGGGTTACCATCGAAGACCCGCGCTTGCATTGGGTCCGCTCTGCCATGTATCGTCCCAATCCAGAAAAAAAGCCGCTACGTAGAGCGCTGTTACTGCAACGCCAGGTTATGCCGCAAAACAAATGGCACAACCTCAGCACGGCCCTGCGCGATCGGATCCAGTCCCTCCCAGAGTGGCAAACGGCACAGGTGATTTTTGCCTATGTGAGCCATCGTTTGGAGCCGGATATTTTGCCCTTGGCGCAAACGGAGTTGGGACGCAACAAAATTTGGGTGTTGCCCCGTTGCCAAGGGGAATTGCTGGTTTGGCATCGCTGGCAACCGGGCGAACCGCTGGAACCGGGGGCCTATGGGGTTCAGGAACCCGCTAGCGATGCGCCCGTGGTGGAACCAACGGCGGCGGATTTAGTTTTGGCCCCCTGCGTTGGGGCCGATCGCCTGGGCTATCGGCTAGGCTACGGGGGAGGATACTACGATCGACTCTTGGCGGAGGTGCGCTCCAATACCCACACGATCGGCGTATGTTTCGACTTTGCCTTATTGGACGCGCTACCCACGGATCCTTGGGATCGGCAATTTGAAGCCTTTTGCACCGAAAGCCAGGTGATTCACCCCCAATCCCACGGCCCCACCCAAATTCGGATCACGATCAAACTTTTTGCCGTCTATCAAGAAACATTCGGCAAATCAGAGCTGATTTGGGAATTGCCTGCTGGCATCACGGCCGGTGAAGTTTGCGATCTGATGATCCAAAAACACCCCAACCTGGAACATTGGCGAAACATGACCCGCTTCGGCATTAACTTTCAGTTTGTGCCCGATAGTACCCTGCTGCGGGATGGGGATGAACTGGTTTTAATTCCACCGGTCAGCGGCGGTTAAGGTTTTAGTTGCAATTTCCAAGTTGGATCGCACCTGACTCAGTCATGCTGGGTCAGGCGCAGTATTGATGCGATTGATGCGTCTGAAATTCTTGATCTGCTTCGAGTCAGGGAATTTTGAACTCCATCCCTTCACGAGCCAGGAAAGAATCGGGCGATCGCTCCTTCAATTGCCGTTCCACTTCATCCAGAAAATCATCACTGTGGTTTGGCTCGTGGTGAAAGACCGCCAGATGCTTTACGCCCGCCACTTCCGCCACCTTGACTCCCTCTTGCCAAGTGGAGTGACCCCAACCCACCTTGGACGATCGGGGGTTGTTGTATTCCTCGTCGGTGTACATGGCATCGTAAATCAGCACATCTGCCTCACGAGACAGTTGCACCACGTGCTCATCCATCCGATCGGGCAAATGTTCCGTATCCGTGGCATAGACCACCGTTTTTCCATTCCAGGTAATCCGGTAGCCCATGGCTCCGTTGGGATGGTTGAGCAGCCCCGTCTCAATTTCAATATCCCCATCCACCACAAACTGATCCCCAGCCGTTAGGTCATAGAAATCGACCTCTGCCTTGATTTGTCCCACGGGAATTGGGGAATGGGGATTCAGAATTCGATCGCAAAAATGATGTTTCAGCGGCTCGCCCGTATTCGTTTGACACCCATATACCGTCAGCCGATTGCCCGACGTGAACAGGGGCGTGAAAAACGGCACACCCTGAATATGATCCCAGTGGTAATGCGTGAAGAACAGAAAGGCATCCAGCGTTTCGCCAGGAGCCATTGACTCAGCTAAAGACCGCAGGCCCGTACCGCCATCAAAGATTAAGCGCCGCCCGCCAACACACAACTCCACGCAGGACGTGTTGCCGCCATACCGCACGGTGGACTTGCCCGGTGCAGGAATGCTGCCTCGCACGCCCCAGAAACGGACTAGAAAATCGGGTGAAAGCGCAATCTCCATATTGCCTACATCAAACAAGACCGGAGCAAGCAGATCCGGATTGGACGGGCTAGGTGATCGCAATTCTCTTAGTGAGTGCAGCACCAAGGCACTGACCCAATCGAGCAACTGAGTATTCTCTAGCCAGGGTTATCGAGCTGCGCGATCGGTTGAAAAGCCTAATCGCTGCGGATCTGAGTTGATCACTAACACTAAGTTGATCACTGAGCTGATCGTGACTGATCGTGCGGATCGAGGGTTTGCTGAGAATGCTTAACGCAAATTGCCCGATGCTATGAGGCAAACTTATGGCCCCAGAACACCTCCTGTTGAGCCTAGCATAGACCGCGAGGATGGGCACTAACTACCTAGTTCCATTCCCGATCGCGCTGTTCCGTGCAAATTATCGGGAGCGGGCCAAAATCTAGCGCATGTTTGCACCAAGGCTCAGATTTTGGCCATCCCACCCTAACCTTCAACCCAAAATTGGCTCGATCGCAGAAGTCGAAAATTCAAGCCCCTGAGACAACGAAACCCTAACGTTCCGATCGGGCGCTGGTTCCGCGCTTCTTCTGGCGCTGCAAAAGCCTACGGATTAGCCACCGGTTCGCTGGGGTTCGCTTCCTCCGACACATCCTGGGTCACCAAAACCGCACAGGGACAATGGTGCAGCACATAGTTACTGACACTGCCCATGAATAGCTCACTCAGGGTTGATTGGCGACGATGCCCCACTACCACCAAATCCGCTTCCCAGGTGTGGGCAAGCTGACAAATGACCTTACCGGGCGAACCGTGGTTTTGAGACCACTCGGTAGGAATTTGGCGTTCCGCGGCCACATCGGCCAAGACTTTGAGCTGTTTCAGGTTTTCGTCAATATAGGATTGCCAAGCTTCGTGATAGCGCTGCAGCAAAGCATCATCAGGCAGAAAAGCCGGCACAAAAAATAAATCGTCGCCGGGGGGCATGGGGGCGCTGCCTTCGCCGGGAAACAGCACATGCAGCAACATGACCGATGCGCCTAGTTTTTCAGCCAGGTCAATCCCCTGACGAAAAGGAGCATGGTCAACGGAAGGATCTTCAATGGCAATCAAAATTTTGTGATACATGGCTAGGCTCCTTGAAGGCTGGCTGGGATCAAAAAAGCGGGCCGCGTCAGCCAGAGTTAATGAGGGATCGCTACAAATCAAAACAGGGGCAGCCCCAGAATGATTAGTGATCGCCGAATTTAGTCATACCAAAAAATAGTTAAGTGCTTGTTAAGTTTCATGCTGAATTAAAGATTATCTCTAGCATCTCTGATTTTCAATTTAATGTCTAGAAATTGCCATATTTATTGATAATTCTGTGAGCAACAAGTCTTATTATTTTGTAGTCAATTAAATTCATCAATAAACTCATCAATAAGTTCATTATTTGGATCGTAGTTTCGCTTTTTAGTTATTGGCATATATTTTATTTTTTGCTTTAATCACTTTTCAGCAAAAATTCAAATCAGCATTTGATGCAAGGGTTTGATTTTAACAAAAAATTTTCATTTTATTGAATTTCTGCCTCAAGAAAAATATGGCATTTTATGAAGATTTATGGTGATTCGGAACTCCTAAAATAGTAGGGATCAGCAAGAATCATGGGACTTTTTGGGCGATGCAACAGTCGATCGCCCTCGTACTATGAGCGAGCTTCTAGATCGGCTTCCGCTTCCAGGGCGATCGCTTGCAGTTGATCTAACCGCTGGGGATCGGCAGGGATCCATAAACCGCGTTGATGGGCTTCTAGCAAACGCTCTGCCATATCCCGCAGGGCCCAGGGATTTTTTTGGCGCACAAAGTCCTGAACGGTGCGATCGAGCAGATAGGCCTCTGCCACGCCGTCATACATGAAGTCTTCGACACAGCGGGCCGTGGCATCGTAGGCAAACAGATAATCGAGGGTGGCGGCCATCTCAAAGGCTCCTTTGTAGCCATGGCGCATGGCAGAGGCAATCCATTTGGGGTTCACAACGCGCGATCGATACACTCGGGCAATTTCTTCCGCGAGTGATCGGGTGCGGGGGCGATCGGGTTGCGCATGGTCTCCAAAATAGACGGTGGGTTGTTGCCCGGAAATGACGCGCACGGCGGCCGTTAAGCCCCCTTGAAATTGATAGTAATCGTCGGAGTCTAAAAGGTCATGCTCGCGGTTATCTTGGTTCTGCAAAACCACTTGCATTTCCCGTAATCGCTGCTCAAAGGCTTCCGGGGCCGATCGCCCGATTGGGGCCGCCAGGCCATTGCTGGGCGCATCGCCACTGACGGGGCCCGAACGACCCGCGCAACTGTAGGCATAGCTGCTCCAGTTCAGATAGGCCCGGGCCAAGTCCTGGTCGCTTTGCCAGTTTTGAGCCTCAATCAGGCCCTGAAGGCCTGCGCCGTAGGCTCCGGGCTTGGAACCAAAGATGCGGTAGTGGGCGCGGGTGCTGGCCTGCTCCTGGGTCAGGCCGCTGGCTTGCCATTGGGCGGTTTCCTGACGCACGCGCTGGGCGATCGGGTTGTCGGCAACGGCTTCATCCAACGCGGCAACTAGGTAAACCGCCCGATCGAACAGTTCAATTAGGTTGGGGAAGGCATCCCGAAAGAATCCAGAAATTCGCAGGGTCACATCCACCCTGGGCCGCCCGATCACGGACAGGGGCAACACCTCCACACCCACTACCCGCCGCGCCGCCCCGTCCCAGCGGGGCCGCACCCCCAACAGCGCCAACGCTTCAGCCAAGTCATCGCCTCCGGTGCGCATGGTGGAAGTGCCCCAAACCGACAACCCGAGGGTGGTTGGATAATCGCCATTTTCCTGAACATAGCGTTCGATCAGGGTGTTGGCGGCCTTGCGCCCCACTTCCCAAGCGCTTTCCGTGGGCAGGGATCGCAAATCCACCGAGTAGAAATTGCGGCCGGTGGGCAACACGTCCGCGCGGCCCCGGCTGGGGGCCCCCGATGGCCCCGGCGGCACAAATTCGCCATTAAGTCCCTGCAAGAGCCGATCAATTTCCTGGGGAGTTTGGCGCAGGGCGGGCAGGAGCCGATCGCGCACCCAAGCCAAAGCCTGATTCGTGTGGGATCCCACGGACGGCCAGGGGCGATCGGCAATAAGGGCCGCCACGGCTTCGCTGGCCTGGGTTTCCAGAACGGCGATCGCGTCTCCCAAGGTGCGGCAGGTGGCTAAGTGGGGCCAGCGATCGACCTCCGGCAACGAATCGCCCCAATCGGCCGTGAGGGGATCGAAACTCAGTTGCCAATCTTGGGCGATCGCCCGCGTCAGTCCCCCTTGGCTGCCTTGGGCAGAACGGGCGATCGCCACGGTCAAATCACGCAATTGATCACCCGTGGGACAATGCCCAAAAATATGCAAGCCATCCCGAATTTGGGCTTCCTTTAGTTCGCAAAGATAGCCATCCAGGGCAGCGATCAGATCTTCAATGGCTGATTGGTTTTCGAGAACGGTCTGAGCTGAGTTTGATTCCTGAGTTAAGGAATAATTAGCAGCTCCTAGTTTGGTTTTGAGATCCCGATCGAGCTGATTATCTTCAATCAGTTTCAATAATTTAGGAGCAATCACCCGAGTTCGCTTGGGATCTAAACTTTGTGCTTCATAATATTCATCAATCAGGCCCTCAATTAAGCTCAAATTGCCATACAGTTCTGCCCTAGTTAACGGTGGGGTTAGGTGATCTAAAATTACCGCTTGGGCCCGTCGTTTGGCTTGCGAGCCTTCACCGGGATCATTCACAATAAATGGATAGAAATGAGGAACCGGCCCAAGGGCAATTTCCGGGAAACAATTCTCTGAGAGAGCAATGCCTTTTCCGGGCAACCATTCTAAATTGCCATGCTTCCCAAAATGGATGATCGCTTGAGCGGCAAATTGCGATCGCAACCACTCATAAAACGCTAAATATTCATGGGTGGGTTCCAAGTCTGGCGCGTGATAGTTCAAACTAGGATCCCGATCGTATCCTCGGGCCGGTTGAATACCCACGAAAACCTTGCCCCATTGCAACCCTGAAATGGGAATCACCGGCTCTTTTTCAATCGCCGTTTTGGGGAACCATTGTTCATGATCTGGTTTCGGGTTGGTCAGGGATCCCCAGCGCTGATTGATGGCCTCTTGCACCTCGATCGGCAAGGTTTCAAACCAGATTTGGTAGTTCGTGAATGATAGATGTTGGCGAATGGATCGCCCCGTCCAGCCCTCAGGATCATTGGTCGTTCCTTGGGTCAGTTGCTGAATGAGTTGGTCACCGGTTGTTGGCAATTGTTCTAAATCACCCAAGTCATAGCCCGATCGCGCCAACGCCCACAGAAAATCAACACAACTTTGGGGCGTATCTAAGCCAACGCCATTGGCCAAGCGCCCATCTCGATTTGGATAATTGGCCAACACAATGGCGATCGGGCGATCGCCAGGAGCCGATCGCCGCAACTTCACCCAATTAGCCGCCAGTTTTGCCACAAAATCCAAGCGATCGGGAATGGGTTCAAGCGCGATCGTTTCTGTTTCTAAATCCCGATCGCGCTGTTGCACCGATTTGCAAGCCACCAGCCGAGTTGCCACCCGACCGTCCACCTCCGGCAGCGCCACCTGCATTGCCATATCTCGAGGGGATAATCCTTGCTGATTGGCAACCCATTGATCTTGGGTTCCGCTGCTTAAAATAATTTGCAAAACAGGCACATTTAACCGCTGCCAAAGGGAATGGGGTTGCGCCTGGCCAAGGGTAGATTGGGCCTTAGTGATTGCAAATCCCGTTGAAGCCAATAACAGGTCGATCGCCTGAGATTCCAAGGCGGAACCCACCTCTTCCTGAATATCTGAATCTTGCAACGAAGCCACGTAGACGGGCACTGGTTGTAAATTCACCGCCAACAGGGCATGGCATAGTTGATCGATCGCCGCTAAGTTTCCCGCTTGATAATAGGCTCGATAAAATAAAATTCCAACAATTCCAACGGTTCCAATCGGTTTAGAAACTGATGAGCTTTCAAGAGCATTATTTTTAGGATATTGGTAAAAGCCCCAACGTTCGATCGGCTGAGGATTGGGAGGTTGATATTGCGTTTGAAAATAGGTATCTGATAATTTCAAGAGCGCATTTTGAACATTCTCCACGCCTCCTTCGTTCAAATAGCGCCAAATCTGGTCACACAAACTTAAGGGAGCCGTTGAATGGGAAACCAAGTCAGGATCTGGGCGATCGTCTCCGGGCAAAACCAACAGCCCAATGCCCGATCGCTCGGCGAGATCTCGCACCACCTCTAGCCCATAGCTCCAATAGGCACGGCCCCCCAACAAGCGCAAAACAATCACCTGCACTTGCGACAAAACGTCCTCAGCATAGGTATCGATCGTCAGTTGCTGTTGCAGTTGCAAGAGGTTAGTGGCGCGGATGGCTGGAAAATTTTCCGGCAACGATCGACGGGCGATCGACAGCGTTTGAATATCCGTATCTTTGGCCGTCAAAACAATGATCGGAGCCGGAGTTTGCTCAACAAAAATAACGCCTTCTGTATTCGGTTCCCAGCCACCGGGCAACGCAGCAATCCTATGCATTGGTCTTTTGATCGTCGTGAGCGCTAGTGGAACAATGAGCAGCGTTTAGGCAAGAGCGTTTAGACAAGAGCGTTTAGGCAAGAGCGTTTAGAAAATTGGGCAACTTAATCCCGTTCGATCGCATCGGCCTTTAAAATTTCAAGGCGATCTTTGATTCGTCTCGCCAAAGACCGATCTTAGTCCTGAGTTTGTTCAATCTTTCATCGATTTAGCTGGAGCTATGGCCGGACATAGTAAATGGGCAAATATTAAACGCCAAAAGGCCCGGGTGGATGCGGTGCGCGGCAGTGTCTTTACCAAGCTGTCGCGGGAAATTATTGTGGCGGCGCGCGGCGGTGCGGATCCTGCCGGCAATTTCCAACTGCGGACAGCGATCGACAAGGCCAAGGCGGCCGGCGTGCCCAATGCCAACATCGATCGGGCGATCGCCAAGGGAGCCGGTCGGCTGGCGGGGGAAGGGGCGGAACTGGAAGCCATTCGCTATGAGGGCTATGGCCCCGGTGGCGTGGCCGTGCTGATTGAAGCCCTCACGGATAACCGCAACCGCACCGCTGCTGACCTGCGCGTGGCCTTCAGCAAAAACGGCGGCAACCTGGGGGAAACCGGCTGCGTGGGTTGGATGTTTGAAAACAAGGGCATAGTCACCATCGTGGGCGAGGCGATCGAGGAAGATGCGCTGCTGGAAGCCTCGATCGAGGGGGAAGGAGAATCCTATGATCCCTTCTCTGGCCAAGACCAAAAGGGATTTGACCTCGTGGGGTTTGAAGTCAAAACGGCCCCAGATAACTTGGAAAATTTGGAATCGGTGCTGAAGGCGCGTGGCTTTCGGGTGTGGCAATCGGAAACTCGTTGGTTTCCCACCAACACCGTCGCCGTGACCGATCGCGATCAAGCCAAAGCCCTGATCAAAATGATGGACGCGATCGAAGACTTAGACGACGTACAAAGCGTCGCCACCAACTTTGAAATGGCCGACGACCTGATGGCGGAAGTGATGGCTTAGGCGATCGGCCCCACAACCGGGGTGATCGCAGGCGAGCATGGGCGATCATCAAGGAGTCAGACTAGCCCCCATAGCTGACCCGATCGGACTGCTCGATCCACTAACCTGTAGTCCACTGGCCTGTAGCCCTATAGCCTGTAGTCCTACCTAGTTTTTGGATTGGGACTCTTCCCGAGGGGGCAACGTCGCCAACAGCACCAGGCAGTTTTTGCCATCCACCTGCAACCGATATTCCACCCGATCCATCAGCCGGTTCAAAATCAACCAGCCATAGCCATTTTCCTGCTTGGCTTCCGGCACTGGCGGCAGGTAATTATCCAAACTGAAGCCCTGGCCGCGATCCCAAATCTCGATCGCCAGCTCCCGATCCTGCACCTCCACCGACATCTCCACCGGCAAGTGGGGGCGATCCTTGTGGGCATGGCGCACCACATTGGAATAGGCCTCCGCCAGCACCAGTCGCAGACGGTTCGACTGGCGGGCCCAATCCACTCGATCGCCTAGCTCAATTTCCAGGGAACCGAGTAACCACTGCTCAACAATGGTTAGAAACTTCAAGTTGCTTGGGACTTGGATTTCAGTTCTCATCGGTTTACAGAACCTCCAGCAGCAGTAGGGTCTGGTCGTCTTCTTGCTCGTCGGGCGCAACCTGTTGCAAGGTCGCCAACAAGCGCTTGAGATCAAACGGGCTTCCTTGTTGCTTCAACAGTTCCCACAGGCCCTCCTGTTGCAACATTGAACCGTTCACCACACTTGTTCCCAGGAGTTGTATGTTCGCCACTGTTGCTTCCGTAATTCCGTCACTGGCCATCAGCAGAGCCTCCCCTGGCTCTAGAGTCTGTTCCCCCCCCGTACCTTTCCACTCCGGCAAGATACCCAGCGGCACTCCCCGAGCCTTGAGATAGGTTGGCTCAATTTCCTTGAGATCGCCACCGGCCAGGACTTTTTCCTGAACCATCTGGGGCGACCAAACCACGGGGTAGACGTGACCCGCGTTGGCATAGCTCAAGCGTCTCGTGCTGGGAGTGTAACGTGCTAGGGCAATCGTAATGAATCGGTTGCTATTAAACAAATTTTCAAACAGGGCCCGATTCAGCCGCCGAATCGCTTCATCTGGCTCCGGAGACTCCGCCCGAGCCAGCTCTTGACGCAAGACAGAGATCGAACTGGCCATAAATAGGGCCGCCGGAACCCCCTTTCCGGACACATCCCCAACCGCTAACCACACATCCCCCTGAGGATGGATAAAGACTTCAAAAAAGTCGCCCCCCACCTCGCGCGCGGGCTGACATTCCGCTTGCACACGCACCCCGGGTACTTCTGGCCAATGTTGGCGCAACAAGTCCGCCTGTACCTGCCGCGCCACTTCCAATTCCATGCGGAACTGCTGGGTTTGGGCTTCGGTGCGCTGATACAGACGGGCTTGGGAAAGGGCCAAGGCCGCCTGTTCCGTCAGCTCCGAAATCAACGCCACTTCATCGGTTTGCCAGCCGGGTTGTCCTTGGCGCACCAGGGACAACAGGGCCAAACATTCTTGCTGATAGACCAAAGGGATGAGCAACTCATCGATGGATCCCCCTGGGCTGTCGCTGCCATCGGTGTTGACTTGGGTTTGCTGAATGGTCAAGTGTTCCAGGGCCGCCTGCACCGGATCCCGCAATTTCCCGTCTTCGTGGGTCAGGCTCCAGTCATCCCGATCGAGTGGGTAGCGCAGGGGTTCCCCTTTGGCTTGTCCCCCTTCCACGGGCTGCAACAAGGCGCAATGGGCATTCAGGGTGGTGGTGATGGTCTGGGCAATGGTGGGCAACATGCTGTCGTAATTCAGGGATTCCCGAATTGCGCTCATCATGGCGTTGAACAGGGATTCGCGGCGCAGGGCCCGGTTTAACTCGTTCGTGCGGCGCTTAACCACACGATAGGTTTCGGCCGCTTGGTTCACGACGGATTTGAGTTCGTCGGGACTCCAAGGCTTTGTAAGATATCGGAAAACTTTACCGGAGTTGATGGCTCCTACGAGGTCTTCTACGTCGGTGTAGCCGGTCAGAATAATGCGGATCGTGTCGGGGAATCGATCGACGGTTTTGCTCAAAAACTCAGTGCCGTTCATGCCCGGCATCCGCTGGTCTGAGACGATCACGGCCATTTCCCCGTCGCGATCGAGCACTTCCAAGGCATTGAAACCACTGTCAGCCTTATAAACCGCGAAGTCGCGACGGAAGGTTCGATACAACAAATCGAGGTTATCCGGTTCGTCATCAACCACCATCAATTTGAGTTTTGTTTCTGCTCTTGGTGTGGTTTGGACGACTAAGCTCATCGCGTGCTCCACTTGCACTGCTGGACAGGGTTGGCTGGGGTCGTGGGGGTGACCCCAGGGATGGGGATGGGCATCGGGTTAGGTTGTTGCAAACAAGGTTACCCGATCGACAAAGGGGGCTAGAAAGGAGGCTAGTTTTTATTACTTAGCCTTTTCAATTCTGGCGACCATGATCCGGTTGATCGCACCATCCCTGAGTGAGGAACGGGCCCCTTCCAAGCTGGGAAGAGAATTAATCCTCGGGGCTGGTGTAGCGATCGATACAAGTGGGCCAAGGCTCACTCGGGATAAGGGGGGAATTCCCACGTTCTACCCTAGCCTACCCGATGTGCTGAAACACTGGGCGTGAAATCCTAGACACAAACCAACTGATTCAGCCCATGCCCTGGCCGTTGACGAACCAATGACTAGATCCGCTGGCTAAGCGACTGGCCGAGCAACTGACTAGTTTTTACTCAGTTTTGGCTTGAGGAATCATTGGGACGGAGGGAATCACTGAGTTTTGAATCATCCCGCTCATCAATCCTTCAGTAGCCGAGAAGTTTCAGCAGCCCCCAAAGAAAAATAAAAGAAAAATACAGGAAAAGTTCAAAAGAAACTCATTGGCATTGATTCGGCTAGATTTTTTCTGCAATTCGCAATTTTGCGGATCGAGATCGGGAATTTTGACCCATTTCAGTGTCGCTGGGACAAATGGGCTTTTTGGTGATGACTTTGAGTTGGGTTGATTCTCGCAGTCGGTGCTTCACAATTCGATCCTCAAGGCTGTGGAAGCTGATGACGGCGAGGCGGCCTTGGGGGGCGAGCCAATTGGGGGCCCGATCGAGCAGGGTTTCCAAAACCGCCAATTCTTGGTTCACCACAATCCGCAGGGCCTGAAAGGTGCGGGTGGCGGGATGGATGCGCCCATGGCGATATTTACCGGGCACACAGCGGGCGATCGCGTTGGCCAGCTCGAGGGTGGTTTGGAAAGGCTGCGTTTGCCGTTGCTCCACGATCGCCCGAGCAATCCGCCGAGATAATCGTTCTTCACCATAGGTATAGATCGCGTTGGCCAGGGGCACTTCTTGCCAATGGTTCACCACGTCGGCGGCGGATTCCGTGAGCCGATCGTCCATGCGCATGTCCAAGGGGCCGTCGTGGCGAAAGCTGAAACCCCGATCGGGCTGGTCAAACTGCATGGAGCTAACGCCCAAGTCTGCCAAAATGCCGTCAAATTGCTGATCGCCGGGGTTGAACTGCGCAAAGTTGCTGCGCACGAAGGTGACGCGAGCGCCCCAGGGGGCCAACCGTTCCTGCGCGATCGCCAAGGCGCGATCGTCACAGTCAAGGCCCACCACCCGCACCTCTGGATCGGCCGCCAGCAGGGCCGCTGTGTGGCCCCCAGCACCCAGCGTGGCATCCAGATAGCACCCGCCCGATCGGGGTTGCAAACCCGCGACACATTCATCTCGGAGCACGGACAAGTGGCCCCAGTCGATCGGCCCAGCGGGAAGCACCTCCGCCCCCGATCGGCTCCCGCTCATTGATTCATCAGGGTCGGACTCCGCAGGATCAGACCCCACAGGATCAGACCCCACAGGGTCAGACTCCACAGGGTCAGACTCAACGGGACTAGGCTCAGGGGAAGAACTCGCGGAACTCATGGCAGCGGCGGTCATAGCAAACATCGGCGAGGCAAACATCAGCGAGGCAAGCATTGGCAAGGTGCAACATTGGCAGCCACCGGGCTGAGGCCAAGGCAACCAACGGAGTTCCATTATCCGCCCGGGTGGGAATTCGCCGATCGCGGGTCGATCGCGCCTAGTCAACCGTTGCCGGGCCCAAGTCAAGATTTCCAGACCGATCGACCCTCGGGATCCAAATCAGATCTAGCAAGCCCTTGGTTTCCTCCTCTACAATCAACCCAACCTTTAACGGCGATCCCTACCGTTCCCTTCATCGGATTTGCCGTTAAAGCCATTGTTTAGGAGCAACCATCGTGAGTCCCCAAGCCCTCGCTGATCCCGCCTCGATCGCCCCAGTTGCCTTTTCCACCGAGGCCTTTGACGCAGCCGTCATGAAAACCTACGGCCGCTTTGCGATCGCCCTGGAGCGTGGCGAAGGTAGCCGCGTTTGGGACACCGAGGGCCGCAGCTATTTGGACTTTGTGGCGGGCATTGCCACCTGCACCCTGGGCCATGCCCACCCGGTGATGACCAGCGCCGTGAGCCAGCAGATTCAAAAACTGCACCACGTTTCCAATCTTTACTACATCCCTGAACAAGGGGCGTTGGCGGCCTGGCTGGTGGAACATTCCTGCGCCGATCGGGCGTTTTTCTGTAACTCCGGAGCCGAAGCCAACGAGGGCGCAATCAAACTGGCCCGTAAATATGCCCACACGGTGTTGGGCATTGATGAACCGGTGATCCTCACGGCCCACGCCAGTTTCCACGGGCGCACCCTGGCCACCATCACCGCCACCGGCCAGCCCAAATATCAAAAGAACTTCAGCCCTCTGGTTCCGGGGTTTGGATATATTCCCTACAACGACACTGCGGCCCTGGAAGCGACGATCGCCCGCTTGGAAACCAACGGCCCCCGCGTCGCTGCCATCATGCTGGAAGCGCTCCAGGGAGAAGGGGGCGTGCGCCCGGGCGATCGGGCTTATTTCCAACGGGTTCGGGAAATTTGCGACGATCGGGGCATTTTGTTGATTCTTGATGAAGTGCAAGTGGGCGTTGGCCGCACGGGGCAGCTTTGGGGCTACGAAAACCTGGGCATTGAGCCGGATATTTTCACTTCCGCCAAGGGCTTGGGCGGCGGCATCCCGATCGGGGCCCTGCTGTGCAAGGCCAAGTGCAATGTGTTTGAGCCGGGTGACCACGCCAGCACCTACGGCGGCAATCCCTTTGCCTGTGGGGTGGCGATGGCTGTTTGCCAAACGGTGGGCGCGCCGGGCTTTTTGGACAATGTGCGCGATCGGGGCGAGCAATTGCGGACGGGTCTGAAGGCCCTGGCGGTTCAATATCCCAACTTGATTGCGGAAGTGCGCGGTTGGGGTCTAATTAACGGCCTGGTGCTGAAGGAAGATGCGGGCCTCAGCTCGATCGATCTGGTCAAAACCGCCATGGCCGCCGGCCTGCTGCTGGTGCCGGCCGGGCCGCAGGTGGTGCGATTTGTGCCGCCCCTGATCGTCACTGCTGCCGAAATTGACGAAGCGCTGGCCGCCATCACCCAAGCGATCGCCACCTTGCAAGCGGCCTAGGGCGATCGGGCTGGCTATGGTGATTGCGCGAATTGCGTCAATTTGATTAGTTGATTTGATTAATCGATTGGATTCAACAGGGCGATCGGGAAACAAGCTGGATTCGCCCATCCCCAAGAACCCAATTTGACGGGATAGGCATGGCTTATCCCGTTTTTTATTTTTTGATTGAACGAACCCAGAGCCTGATCAGCAACTCAAGTTGGTGGCTAAAGTGGCTAGAACTGCCCGCCAAAATTTGCTACCAAGTCTATCGCCAAATTTGCCGATGAAATCTGCCAATAAAATTTGCTAACAAGGTGTGGAGGCTCAAGCAGCCCCTGACTCAACGGCCCATCACTCAACAGCCGAAATTCAGCGGTAGCCCCTTGGGCGAGGCCTTTTAGCCGTCGTGATTTGCCTTTGCCAGCAGGCCAGCCCCTCCGCGATCGCATCTTGCAAAAGTTCCCATGAAAATCATTAAGAAAATTCTGGCAGGCAGCTTTCTCACCCTGGGCGGCTTCTTTTGGCTGGTCGCTCTTTTGGTTCCGTTGTCGCCCTTGGAACCGGGGCAAACTGTTGCCGATCGGGAGCGCGAAAACCAAAGCGCTATTTTGGGATGTGTTGTTTTTGGTGCGCCCTTTGTGACGGGTGGTGGTTGGCTGCTTTGGGATCTTAAAAAACAACATCAAACACAACAGAAAAATCAAGAGCGCCAACAACAGGAACAGCTACGCCAATGCCTGATGGAATTGTTGGCTGAAGGACAAGGCCAGGTCACCCTATTTGAATTTGCCATGCGATCGGGTTTGGAGGCCGATCGAGCCCGCGCCTATCTCGATCGCATGTCGATTGAATTTGGGGCAGAATACCAGATTGGACAGCAGGGAGAAACGCGATACTTTTTCCCGATCAGTCACCATTAATCTCAGAATTAATCTCAGATTCCAGATTTCAGATTCTAGATTTCAGATTCTAGATCTCAAATTATGGTTGGTTATGGGGTGAATTCAAGGTTCCAAAATTAGCCCAATTCCGTTGTGCTTTTTGCTGGTTCTTCAGAGCCTGATTCCTTAGATTAAGCCTTTAGAAGCCTCAGAAATTCAAGATTCCACCCAAAATCAGGTTATGAAACTTCTTGTTCAATCACGTCTTCTTCTGCCAATAGCAATGGGCATTGCCACAATTTTGAGTCTTGCGATCGCCCCGTCTAGTTCAGGGCAATCCCTTGGAGCCAATTGTTTCGGCACGATTCGCGGTAATTCAGCGGTGAATTTGCGATCGGGCCCGGGCACTCAATTCCCGATCGTGGATCGGGTCAATCCGAGCAGTACGGTGATTTTGCTCAACGACGCAAATGAGCGGTGGGAACCCAATCCCCTGACCCGCACCGATGGCCAGGGCAATCAGTGGCACATGGTCACCAAGTCCCGATCGGGTCAGGGCGAGATCGTGCCGCCTCATCGCCGGGCCTGGATCCGCGAAGACCTGATGAGCATTAGCTGTCCGCCCTAGGGAAGCCAGCGATCGAGCGATTGCACATAGTTAACCACCGTTGCCCCGGCAATTTGTTCGGCGGCTTGGGCAGCGGGGGCACTGGGTTCTTGGCTCGCCGCACCGTTGGATGGAGCTGCGGCGGAATCGGCGGGAGCCAAGGGGCGATCGCTCGATTGCTCCACAAAGGCAACCACGACAATTTTGGGATCGTTGGCGGGGCCCGCTGTCACGGCCCAAGCGCCGATCGGTTGGTTACTTTGCCGCACCAGGCTGTGGGTGGCCAACCAGTCGATCGAAGCGTTGGGTTGGGGCGGGCGATCGGGAGGCTGGCTCGCGTCGGGGGCGGGGAGGCGGCTGGTGCGCACTTGCAGGGTCGATCGCAACAGTTCCAAGGTGCTGGGCTGTAGTCCCAAAAACTCTCGGCTGACCTGGGCCGATCGATCCTTGACCAAATGGGGTTGCACCCGATAGCCACCATTCACCGCCACGGCGGCCATCACAGCAATTTGCAGGGGTGAAGCGGCCATTTCGCCCCGGCCCAAGGCCAGATTCACCCCTTCACCCAGGTACCAGCGGGCTTGCACCGATTCCCGTTTCCAAAGGGCTTCCAAGCTGGGGCCCGGATCCTCATCCTCGGCCAGTTCAATGCCCGATCGCTGGCCAAACCCAAACCGGCGGGCCCAGGCGATCGTGTTGGTGCTATCCAGCCGGAGCGCCACCTGCTCGAAAAATGCATCACTGTCTTGGGTGTCTAACTTGCCCAAAGCCTCTCGAAAGTTGAGGGTGACAATGCTCGGCCAGATGACCTTGGTAAATTCCGCCCAGGGCAATCCGCCGGGACGACTGCGGCGATCGATCCGCCACCGTTGATGAAGGGCCATTTGCCCCGACTCCAGCGCCGCCACGGCCGTAATCCATTTGAACAACGCGCCCGGGCGAATGGCTTTCAGGGCCCGGTTACCCCCTTGGCCCGGGTTGGGCCATTGCCCGGCCATGGCCAACACCGCGCCATTGTCCGGATCCAGGGCGACTGCGGCCCCGCTGACTCCGTTAATCAGCCTTTCCAGGGTTTGTTGCAGCGGTAAATCTAAGGTCAGACGAACCGGCGTGGGCGGTTCTGTGGGTTTGCGGGCCAGCACGCGCACGGGCAGACCGTTGCGATCGAGTTCCACTTGCTCGCCCCCGGACTGGCCCCGCAGTTGAGCCTCCAAGGCCGCTTCCAAGCCCGATCGCCCAATCAGATCGCCCGATCGGTAATCTTGCAGCGGCTCCAGGCGATCAACCTCCGCTGCATTCACCTCCCCTACCTTGCCCAAAATGGTCTGGGCGAGCTGTCCGTGGGGATAGTCGCGCTCCGCCTCGGGCTGAATCGCCAGGCCGCGCACTTGGGTGGCCAACTCCGCCACCGTGGTCATTTGCGAGGGGGGCAAGCCCCGGGCCAAGCGCACCAATACGGGCGATCGCCAGCCTGCCTGCTCCAGTCGTGCCAACAGTTCCGACTCCGGCCGCCCCAACACTCGGGCTAACTCCGGCAAAATGGCCCGCCACTCTTGCGGCGATTGGGCCACGGGCCAAGCCATGGCCGAAATTGAGGGGCGATTATCCACCAACACCCGCCCCGATCGATCCAGCAGGGCAGCCCGGGTTGGCAGGGTTGGCATCAGCCGAATTCGGCTGGCCGCCGCCAATTGTCGATAGCGCTGTCCTTCAACGAGTTGCAGAAAGGCCAACCGGCTGCCGATGCCCCCTAACAGCACCACGGCCACGATCAAACACCCCAACGGCTGATAGCGCCGCCCGATCGTCCGTTCCGGCTGCTGATCCAATTTGGGCGAGTTGGGAGGAGGCGATGCGACCATGGAACGATAACAGCCCAGCGCGGGCGCAGCGAAAAGGGCTAATCGATGAGGGCTAATCAAGGGGATTTAATCAGCTTGCCACAGACTGCTCCCGCAGACCGCCGCCGATGGAGTTCATCGCAAAACCCGAAATAGTCGGCATAGAATAGGGCAAGATTTGTTCAATTCCCGTTGTCCAGTTCCCGTTGTCCAGTTCCCGTTGTCCAGTTCCCGTTGTCCAGTTCTCGTTGTTCAGTTCCCGTTGTTCAGTGACGAAGCTCAAGGCTGAGGTTCGATCGCCCATGAGCCGCCAGGTTTGAACAACTGCCCCAGAACAATCGCCCTGGAACAACCACCCTGGAACAACCGCCCTGGAACAATTGCCTCGATGGTCTTTCAATCCCCGGCAGCATCACCGGCCATGTCCCAAACCGCAATCCGAGCCAGCCAGGCGATCGAAACCGATACCCAACTGGATGTCGAGTTACGAAAAGTCTTCAAAGTCTATAACGGCGAAACCGCTGTGCGCGGCGTGGATCTCCACATCGGGCGGGGTGAGTTTTTCAGTATTTTGGGTCCCTCCGGTTGCGGCAAAACCACCACCCTGCGCCTCGTGGCTGGCTTTGAGCAACCTTCGGCCGGCGAGGTGCTGGTCAGGGGGCAATCGATGCTGAATGTGCCTCCTTACCAGCGCCCCGTAAACACCGTATTTCAAAGCTATGCGCTCTTTGGGCACATGACCATTTGGGACAATGTGGCCTTTGGTTTGCGGATCAAGCGCTGTGGCAAGGCGGAAACCGAGGAGCGGGTGAACGAGGCCTTGGCCCTGGTGAAGATGGAGAAATTCGCCCGGCGCTATCCCAACCAGCTATCAGGCGGTCAGCAACAACGGGTGGCCCTAGCTCGGGCCCTGGTGAACCGACCGGCGGTGTTGCTGTTGGATGAACCCTTGGGCGCGTTGGACTTGAAACTGCGCAAGGAAATGCAGATGGAACTATCCACGCTGCATCGGGAACTGGGGTTGACCTTTGTGATGGTGACCCATGACCAAGAGGAAGCCCTCAGCCTGTCCGATCGGATCGCGGTGATGAATGAAGGGCGCGTGGAACAGGTGGGCAGCCCCAGCGAGATTTATGAGTCGCCGCGCACGCCATTTGTGGCGGATTTCATTGGGGATACGAATCTGTTTCGCGGCCGGGTGGCGGAGTTTGATCGCACCGGCAGCGCGATCGTGACCGACAGCGGCCTGAAGTTGGTGGCGGCCCCCAGTGGAGATTGGGCGGGCAGCGCGGGCGAGGCGGCGGCCGTGAGCGTGCGCCCCGAAAAAATCCAAGTTAGTCTTTACCCGCCCGATCTGGCGGTGAACTGCTTTGAGGGCTGGTTGCAGAACGTGATGTACCTGGGAACCCATGTGCATTACGTGGTAGAACTGCGATCGGGCGATCGGTTAACGGTCATGCAGGTGAATACCGGCGGCGAATTGCCCGCCCTCAAAACCCCCATTTACGCCTATTGGTCAACGGCCGATGCCCTGGCCATGCCAGCAGCCTAGGGCGAAGGGGGGCTAATCAACCATTCCCCAGGGACTCACTCCCGCAGTCCTGGTTCCCAAAGCATGGCCCAGCCAGCGCTCTACCCAACCTTGCTTTGATCATTCATGGCTTCCGTTGCCCCTTCTCGTCGTGCCCTCTCCCGTCGTGACTTCTTGCGCCGCGCTTCGGTGGCGGCCGCTGGCCTGGCCATGACGGGCTGTGGCTGGCGTTTGGCCCAGGTGCGGCCATCGCCGGGCGCAGTCGGGGATCCTTCCAAGCTTTATATCTACACCTGGGCTGGCTACACCGATGAGCTACTGATCGCTCGGTTCCAAAAGGAAACGGGCCTGTCGGTGGTGGTGGATATTTTTGATTCCAATGAGGTGATGTTGGCCAAGCTGCAAGCGGGCGGCGGCAGTCAATACAGCATCATCTATCCCTCCGATTACATGGTGCGGCAGATGCGAGAGCGCAATCTGTTGCGGGAGTTGGATCACGATCGACTGCTTGGGTTGCAGGATTTGTTGGAAACCTACCAAAATCCCAGCTATGACCCCAAAAATGGCCACAGCGTCCCGGCCGCTTGGGGCACAACGGGCTTGATTTACAACCGGCAACGGGTCGATCGCCCGCCAACGGATTGGGAATTTTTGTGGGCTAACCGGGCCCGCCTCCAGCGCCAGGTGACGCTGTTCAATGATCAGCGGGAAACCATGGGCTTGGCCTTGCGCCGATTGGGCCATTCCTACAATTCTCAGGATCCCGATCAAATTCGCCAGGCCTACGAAGCATTGCGGGAACTGCGACCGGCGATCGCCCAATTCACCACGGATGGTTGGAAAGACCGGATTTTGGCGGGGGACTTAACGATCGCCATGGGCTTTTCCTCCGACGCGATCGAGGCGATCGAGGAAAACGACCAGTTGGGCTATGTGATTCCCGCCAGCGGCTCTTCCCTCTGGACAGACACGATGGCGATCCCGATCAGTGCGCCCAATGTGGAAGCGGCCTATGCTTGGATGAATTTCACGCTACAGCCGGAGGTGGCCGCAGGCATGACCCAACGCCTGAAGTTTGCTACCGCCAGCCGCCGGGCGATCGAACAGTTGCCACCGGATTTGGTGCAAAATCCCAGCCTGTTCCCGTCTCAATCGGTGCTCGATCGCTGCGAGGGCATTGCTCCCGTGGGCGCGGCCACCTCCCTTTACGATCGCTACTGGACTCAGCTAACCAGCGGCTAGGGCCGAGCAAGCCTTAATGACTGTTACTTGAATGTTAATTGAAGCTGTTCACGCCAACTGCCCAACCCCTTGAACTGTCTTTGCTGATTAGTCCTAACAAGCCCTATGACCCCCGCTAGCCCCGCCAACCCGATCGTTGAGGCTCCCGCACCCAAACCCCGCCGTTGGGTTGGCCCCTGGGCGCTGTTGGGGCCGCCGGGCCTGTGGCTGTTGCTGCTGTTGGTTTTGCCGGTGCTGGTGATTTTTGAACTCAGCCTGGTTCCCGGCATCAAGCCCGGCGATTTGGTGAACCCCTCAGGGATTGACAACTACCTGACGGTGTTTCAGCCCATCTATCTCCAAGTAATTGGGCGCACCCTGTTTTATGCGATCGGGACAACGGTGGTTTGTTTGCTGCTGGGGTTTCCGGTGGCCTACTGGTTGGCGCTGATGTCGCCCAAGCGGTGGCAAAACCTGCTGTTGGTGGCCTTTACGCTGCCCCTGTGGACTTCTTCGCTGCTGCGTTCCTACGCTTGGATTACGATTTTGCGACCCACGGGCGTTTTGAACTCCCTGTTGGGGTTGGTGGGGCTGCCGGGTCTGGATATTTTGAACCAAACGCCCGCCGTGCTCTTGGGGATGGCCTACAGCTTTTTGCCCTATATGGTGCTGATTCTGTACTCCTCTCTGGAAAAGCTCGATCGCCGATTGTTGGAAGCGGCGGCAGATTTGGGGGCCACCCCGATCGAGGCCTTCTGGAAAGTGACCGTTCCCCAAAGTTTGCAGGGCATTGCCGCCGGTTCGCTGCTGGTGCTGATCACTAGTTTGGGCGACTTTGTGAACCCGGAATTGCTCGGCGGGGCCTCCAGCATGACGGCTTCCCGGCTAATCTATAACCAGTTTCTGGGTGCGACCCAAAATTGGGGCTTTGGTTCGGCTTTGAGTATGCTGATGATCCTGGCTGTCAGCTTGGGGATTGCGTTGCTCATTCGCTACGGTGATGGCCGCCCCGCTGCCTAGGGTGTTTGGGGATGCATGATGGTGCAGTGGTTCGTTTGTCTTTGCTCGATTCCCTTTGATTGCTCTTCCCGATCGCCCCATGCTCGATCTCGATCCTGCTTCAACGGATTCCCAGGAGGCCCTCGCAGACGCTATGGCTCGATCGCGTAAGCCTCGCCTGACCTGGCAGGGCGCATTTACCTCGGTCATGTTCTTCCTGATGTACCTGCCGATTCTGGTACTGACGGTCTATAGCTTCAATCAGTCGCCCTACAGCGCCGGTTGGACAGGGTTCACCCTGGAGTGGTATGCCAAGCTGCTGCGGGATGGGCGAATTTTGGGAGCCTTGCAAACCAGTCTTGCGGTGGGTTTGGGGGCTGTTTTGGTGTCGGCGGTGTTGGGAACCACGATGGCCGTTGGCCTGGCCCGCTATCGATTTTGGGGCAAGGGGTTATATCTAGGCATGTCCTATTTGCCCTTGATCGTGCCGGATATTGCGATCGCGGTGGCCACGTTGGTGTTCTTGGCGGCGCTGACGATTCCCCTCAGCTTTTGGACGATCGTGGCGGCTCATATCGTCTTCTGCTTGGCCTATATTGCCCTGGCGGTTTCCACTCGCTTGGCGGATCTCAATCCCTATTTGGAAGAAGCGGCCCAAGATTTGGGCGCAACGCCGGTTCAATCCTTCTTTCAGGTGCTGTTACCGCAACTGGTGCCGGGAATTATGTCGGGCTGTTTGTTGGCCTTTGTGCTCAGTTTGGACGACTTTTTGATTGCTAGTTTCACGGCCGGTGGCGGTGCAACAACACTCCCAATGGAAATTTTCAGCCGGATTCGCACGGGGGTTAAGCCGGATGTGAATGCCTTGAGTGTGCTGTTGCTGTTGGGTTCCGGGGCGATCGCCTTTGCGGCTGAATGGCTCCGTTTCCAAAGCGAGAAAAAGCCTTCTTAGGGGATGTTTGAAAAGCCAAAACGGCTAGCTTGCGGGTCTCACCAACCGACGAAGACAAGGGGCTTAAGCCCCTTGCTCCCCACGATCCGCTAACGGCAGAATCGGGGTTTCAGGCGATTTGACGACAGGCCCTAAGCTCCTTGCCCCCACGACCACTAGTGCTTTAGCTTTCAGCCAATTTTTCACAATCTCTCGATTCCGGGAGGAGCCATCACCGTCGTCTGGCAACTGAGGAAAGAATGAGATCCATTCAACCGCTGCCGATCGAGGTGGTGAATTTAATTGCGGCGGGGGAGGTGATTGACTCTCCGGCGGCGGTGGTGCGCGAGTTGGTGGACAACGCGATCGATGCGGGAGCCACGCGGCTGGCCCTGTCCCTTTGGCTCGATCGGGGCCAAATTCGGCTCACAGACAACGGCTGCGGCATGAGCCGAGCGGATTTGTTGCGGGCGGCCGCTCCCCACAGCACGAGCAAAATTCACGATCGCCCCGATTTGTTCAACATCCGTAGCCTGGGATTTCGGGGAGAAGCATTGCACAGCTTGGCCCAACTGAGCCGCCTGAGCCTCAGCAGCCGGCCGGTTGGCGGGGAGGGTTGGCAAGCGGTTTATGATGCCACGGGCCAGGCTGTGAGCTGTGAAGCGGCTCCAATCGCGCCGGGAACCATTGTCTTGGTGGAGGATTTGTTTGAGGCTTGGCCGTCACGGCGGGATAGTTTGCCGTCTTTGGCTCAACAGTTGCGATCGATCCAGCAGGTGATTCAGCAAGCGGCCCTTTGCCATCCCGCCGTGGCCTGGACGGTCTATCGCAACGATCGGCTCTGGTTTGCCCTGTCGCCGGGAGATTCTGCCCGTCACCTGTTGCCCCAAATCTTGAAACCGGTGCGATCAGGGGATTTGCGGGAAGTGCAGTGGATAGCCACCTTGCCCAGCGACCAGGAAGGAGCCGCCCAAATCACCGTCACCTTGGGTCTACCCGATCGCATCCATCGGGCCCGTCCTGATTGGGTGCGGATTGCCGTGAACGGGCGAATGGCGGAAGTACCGGAACTGGAAAGCACGATTTTTGCGACCTTGGGGCGCACCCTGCCGCGCGGCCGCCACCCGATCGTCTTGGTGCATCTCCGGTTGCCACCCCAGTGCATTGACTGGAACCGCACCCCCGACAAACACAAGCTTTACCTCCAGTCGATCGACCATTGGCAAGCCCAAGTGCAGGCGGCTCTCCAACAGGCCCTCTCCTTTCGCGAGGTGATCGACGAACCCCAAACAAACACCTACGCGATCGGGCGAACAGCCAAGCTCATTCGGGCCGCCGAAGGGCGATCGACCTATCGTGTGCGCACCGCCGCCGATCCCAACGCCTCTCCGGATGATCCCCAAGCCCTGGGGCAGCCCCGATCGCCCGAACCACTTGACGATCCCTTGGGGGGACAACTGCGGGCGATCGCTCAAGTTCACAACACCTACATTGTGGCGGAGCATCCCGGCGGTCTATGGCTGGTGGAGCAGCACATTGCCCATGAGCGGGTTTTGTTTGAGTATTTGCGCGATCGTTGGCAAATTTCTGCCCTAAAACAACCGATCGTCCTGAATGAGCTGAGCGAGGCAGAACGGGAGGGACTAGTGAGCCTAGGCATTGAAATTGAACCCTTCGGCGATCGCTGCTGGATTGTGCGCAGCGCCCCGGATCCCTTGCTCGATCGCCCTGACTTGGCCGCCGCCTTGGGGGAGCTGGCCCACAGCAACAACCTGGAAGCGGCCCAAGTGGCCGTCGCCTGCCGCACCGCCATTCGCAACGGCACGCCCCTGACACTTGTGGAAATGCAAGATTTGCTCGATCGATGGCAACGCACCCACAATCCTCGCACCTGTCCCCATGGGCGACCGATTTATTTGCCCCTTGATGAATCGAGCTTGGCACGTTTTTTTCGTCGCCATTGGGTCATTGGCAAAAGCCATGGCATTTAGCCTTCAACGGACTATTGTTCCGAAGCATAGGAATTATCAAAATTATTTTTCAAACCAAAATCTGAATTAAAAATGCATCAACCAGTTACTGAAGATTTTTGATTAGAAAATTTTGAATTGGAAAATCTTCATCCTAAAAATATAATCTTGACCTGAAACGCTGGGCACATCATATCGCAGGTGACATACAGCAGGTATTTAGACCTCTTGCACGAATTAGCAAGAAGCCTTCAGCCCCTTCTCCCAAAGAGAGCGAAAGAAAGCTAAATTTGATCATTTATTTATGCATTGCTGATTAATGATTGCCAGTTTTATTGATTTTTCTTGTAAATTACCTCCAAACACCATAGTTAAGTGCCATGCTGGATCAGCAATCCCTTCTCGAATTGGTAGTTGGCGCATTGATAGCGGGAACCAGTTCTTTTATTGCCACAAACATCGATGATGTAGTGGTATTGATGGTGCTGTTTAGTCGCACAGATCATCGCTTGCGCGATCGACAAATCCTCATTGGACGCTATCTTGGATTTGGGATCATTATTCTGGCTAGTTTAGTAGGGTTTTTAGGAGGGTTCCTGCTGCCTTCTTGGGTAGTTGGATTACTAGGCTTTTTTCCGATCACGATCGGTATTTTACAACTGCGCTCCTCTCAACTTCAGATATCAGAATCTCCTGCTTCTCAAATAGATTCTCTTGCATTTGAACATCAGCAGTTAGTCGAGCGATCGCCCAATTTCACCTCTCAAAAGCCATTCAAAAAACTACACTGCTGGTTGCCTTGGCTATCGCCCCAGGTGCTCCAAGTAGCCATGATTACTGTTGCCTGCGGCGCTGACAACATTGGAATTTATATTCCTCTTTTTGCTTCTTGTAATTGGCTGGAACTCAGCATTATTTTATCGATTTTCTTTGTAGGCGTAGGATTGCTCTGTTGGGTAACCCGCCGATTCAGTCGTCACCGCATGATCACTCAGCGGGTCAGTTGGCTTAGTTGCCAATTTGCTCCCTGGATTTTTATTATTTTGGGGATAGGAATTTTTTGGAAAAGTGAAATTCTTAAATCTCTACTTTCTTTCATATTTTCTTAATTTTTAGATCTTGGCCAATGAAGCGAATTCTCCTAAATTACTAGCGATCAGGATGGAACGGGGTGAATATTTTTGAGTTTTCATTCTTAGTTTGGATCGGCTCATTCGCGGCCGGATTCTTAGGAGCCTTGACCGGTCTTGGCGGCGGCGTGGTGATTGTGCCTCTGCTCACCTCAGTTTTCGGAGTGGATATTCGCTACGCGATCGGGGCCTCTCTAATTTCTGTCATTGCCACCTCCGCCGGTTCCGCAGCGACTTACATTCGATCGGGATTTGCCAACTTACGTCTCGGCATGTTTTTAGAAGTGGCAACGACCCTTGGATCTTTTGTAGGAGCCACCTTAGCCACCGTTGTTCCCGTCAAAGCCCTGACCGTTGTATTAGGAATCGTCCTGCTTTATTCCGCTTTTTTTGCTCAACAATCTACCCCCAAGGAAGTCGAATTAACCGAGCCAGGTTCCTTGGCTGAACGATTGAAACTCGATAACTGCTACCCCACCCCTAACGGAGAAGGAACGATCGCCTATAGTGTTCATTCGGTTCCCACCGGCTTTAGCTTAATGGCCGTGGCCGGGCTGCTTTCAGGATTACTCGGCATCGGTTCCGGCTCCTTGAAGGTCTTGGCTATGGATCGTGTCATGGGCTTACCGTTTAAGGTTTCCACCACCACCAGCAATTTCACCATCGGGGTCACTGCTGCCATGTCGGCTGGCGTTTACTTATCTCGAGGTTATGTGGATCCCGGTCTCTCAATGCCCGTCATGCTAGGCGTTTTGATGGGAGCCACGGCCGGTGCAAGAGTTCTCATTGGAGCCAAGCCAGAATGGTTGCGGTGGCTCTTTTCAATTGTGTTGGTGCTCTTAGCAATCAAAATGATTTATAACGGATTATTTATAACGGGTTAACGACCAAAAATTATGCACTTTTAGCTCAATTTCACAATTGAGACCAAGCGCAATTTCGGCGCTCATCATTCACAGCAACTCAAGTTACGATGGAGATTGCATCAATAATGAAGGGTAAGTCTTCCGATCAGGCGATCGCCCTAACTTCAGCCAAGCATTCAATTACTTCTTTGGAACCATCTCCAGTTGATTTAGAAACTCGAAAAAGCACCGACCATAGCCTTGAATTAGCCGTTAGCCATGTGTTGCGGTGGGGCATGATTATCGCTAGTTTGATCGTCTTTGCTGGCGGCTGCATCTACATCTTTCGCCATGGAGGGGAGCCAGCCAGCTTTCGGGTTTTTGTGGGGGAACCTCGAGAACTTTGCTCGCCCTGGGGGGCTGCAAAATCTGCCTTTTCGGGCCATGGCCGCGGATGGATTCAAGTGGGAATTATGCTGTTGGTTATAACACCCATTATTCGTGTCGCTTTGTCTTGGCTTACGTTTTTCCGTCGTCAAGATTGGCTTTATTTTGCAATCACTTCGATTGTTCTTGGTGGGCTTATTTACAGTTTTGTTGGTGCTTATTTTTAGTAGTTGGCAAGTTGGAGTTTTACAAAAGTCAAAATCTGATCAAGCCTCAATTAATTTTTGATTGATTTTAATAAATTACAATACCAAGACTTGATAAATACAGCCTTTACCTCGGTTACCAAGTACAGTCATTCATGAAGTGAGAACTGCCAACCTCATAATTGTTCTCTCGCATCTGCAATATGGCGTACCAATTGTTATAGGTAAAGACTGTGTTATGAAATCATTTCCAAAATTATTTGTAAAAGTTTTCAGAGCAAAGACTTCCAAAATTGCCAAAATAGTTGATCCAGACAGTTTAATAGAATGGTTCAACTGAATTTGTCATTTAATACTGGATACTGGATACTTGATGTAGTTTTTAACTGAATCGATTGTGCGTTATTTGGTTCGTTATATCGCAAGTAAAATGAGACAGTAAATAGGGTTACCGTTACTCACCCTACAGGCTTCTGTGCTAGGCAAAATAAAAGCTATGGTGGCGCAGAAAGCTTATTTTTCATAGGCCAATTTAAATGACTGTTATTGTCACAAATGGTTAAGCAACAAGGGGCTTACGCCCCCTGTTATTTCGACTGATTTTGCAACCTTGACTCAATGAATGAAGCCTATTGTGCAACTAGGCAGCGATCGACTCTTGGTAGGGTACGAACAGGGCCTTTTTCGCGCCGCAAATTGGGCATTCCCAATCATCAGGAATGGCTTCAAAGGGAGTTCCCGGAGCAATGCCCGAGTCAGGATCGCCCTCGGCGGGGTCATAGATCATGGAGCACTGGCGACAAATCCACTTGCTGCCCGCGGCCTTGTTTGCCGGAGCCACACCCTCCAAACCGCGCAGGGCTTCGCTGTATTGGTCGGCGTGGTGATGTTCGATCGCGGTTAGCAGTCCAAAATTGCGGGCGGCCGTGCGGAAAATTCCCGCATGTTCCCGCGACTCATCGGCCTGTTCTTGGAATTCCCGTTCTGCTTCCCCATCCCGATCGGCGCGGGCCTCGGCGGCAAAGTTGGGGTACATGGTCTGGTACTCGTAGGTTTCACCCTCGATCGCCAATTCCAAACAGCGGGCCGCGATCGCCTTCTTTTGTTCGTCGCTGAGGCTGGCCGGATCGTCCACCACCAACTCCGGATGCATCAGCCGAAAGTGGGCAAACGCGTGTTCCGTCTCTTGGTTGGCCGTTTCCCGGAACAGCTTGGCCAAGTCGCCCAGTCCTAGCTTTTTCACCACTTCCGAGAAGAACAGATATTTCCGATTCGCCATCGATTCGCCAGCGAAGGCATCGGCCAAGTTTTTGGCGGTGTTGGAGTTTGAAAGATCCATAAGACGCAAGAAAACGGGTGGGGTTAGTTGTGGTTGCACCATCCCAGTCAGCTCCAGTACTGAAGGCTGGCTAGGTGGCGGCTGCGTGAACTTCTCTCTAAGTCATAATCATTATGACTATGAATAAACTAACACAGCTTTCTGGGAATGGCCAAAAACCCCAACTTCCGATCGCCCTACCGCCTCCGATCGGGCCGATCACAGTTCCCACAAGTCCCGCAGAAGACCAAAAAAAGGGCGCGATCGCGTCGATCGCACCCTCCGTTCATGATCTGTCTCTGGTTAATTTGAGCAATATGCGATCGCAACGGTTTGATGAAGAAACGTGCGATCGCTTGGATTCAGATTTCGCTCAACCCTTACAGTGCGTTACCGCGAGGCAGCACTTCTTCGGGGAAGATGAAGTTTTCGTGGGGTTGGTCTTGCGGAGCCATCCAAGCTCGGATGCCTTCGTTCAACAGGATGTTCTTCGTGTAGAACGTTTCGAATTCGGGGTCTTCAGCCGCCCGCAGCT